>NZ_FTPS01000001.1:1800000-2100000 GCF_900156525.1 Pontibaca methylaminivorans | reverse complement strand
AACTGGTGCGGGCGCGGGCGGCGCGGCTGATCGAATCCCGCACCCACGAGATCGACGACATGCTCGCCGCCGGCGCGACGCTCGAGGAACTCGCCGAGGATGCGGGCATGGAAATCGGCACCATCGACTGGACCCGGCAGAGCAGCGACGGTGTCGCCGGCTACGAAGCGTTCCGCGACGCCGCGGCCGAGGTCAGCAGCGACGACTACCCCGAGATTGCCGAACTCGAGGATGGCAGCATCTTCGCCATCGAACTCGAAGAGGTGCTGCCGCCCCGTCCCGAACCCTTTGAAGACGCCCGCGCCCGCGTGGCCGGGGCGCTGAAGGCGCAGTTGCGCCTCACGGCCCTGCGCGAACAGGGCGAGGCGATCATTGCCACGCTCGGCGAGGACGCGCCGCTTTCCGACAGCGATCTCGACGTGCAGAGCGAGACCGGCCTGACCCGCAGCGCCTATCTCGAGGCGGTGCCCGATCACTTCATGGGCGAGGTGTTCGCGATGGAACCGGGCGAGACGCGCGTCATCGCGGGCAACGGCAAGGTGGCGGTGGTGCAGCTTGACGAGGTGCTGCCGCCGGCCGACTCCGACGACCTTGCCGCGCTGCGCGACCGGCTTGGCGGCGAACTCGACCAGGCGCTTGCCAATGCGCTTTTCGAGGCGCTCGCCCGGGATGCGCTCGCACGGGCCAATCCCAAGATCAACGAACGCGCGCTGAGCGCGGTGCAATCCAGCTTCCGCTAGGGGGAACCATGGAGCTGATCCCGACTTTCAATGATTTCGAAACCGCCTACCGGGCGGGCCGAAGCCAGGTGGTCTATACCCGCCTTGCCGCCGATCTCGACACCCCGGTTTCGCTGATGCTGAAGCTGACCGGCGCCGAGCAGAACGCCTTCATGCTCGAATCCGTCACCGGCGGCGAGGTGCGCGGGCGCTATTCCATCATCGGCATGAAACCCGACGTGATCTGGCGTTGCGACGGGACCGATTCCCGGGTGAACCGCACCCCCGATACCGACCCGGACGGCTGGGAGCAGGAGCGCGGCAAGCCGCTCGACAACCTGCGCGCCCTGATCGCCGAATCGCGGATCGACCTGCCCGAAGACCTGCCGCAATCGGCTGCGGGGCTGTTCGGTTATCTCGGCTATGACATGGCGCGCCATATCGAACACCTGCCCCATGCCGCGCCCGATCCGCTGAACATGCCCGACGCGGTGCTGCTGCGCCCCTCGGTGATCGCGGTTCTGGACGGGGTGAAGGGCGAGGTCACCATCGTCACCCCGGTCTGGGTGCGCCCCGGCGTGGATGCTCAAACCGCCCACACCCGCGCCACCGCCCGCCTGCGGGAGGCGCTGCAGGCGCTGGATCGCCCGCTGCCCGAGGACAGCCGCGAAATCGGCGAGGCGGCGGAGATCGCACCGCCCGTGTCGAATTTCACCAAGCAGGGCTATCTGCAGGCGGTCGAGCGCGCGCGCGAATATATCCGCGCCGGCGATATCTTTCAGGTGGTGCCCGCCCAGCGCTGGGCGCAGGAATTCCGCCTGCCCCCCTTTGCGCTCTACCGTTCGCTGCGGCGCACGAACCCCTCGCCCTTCATGTTCTATTTCAACTTCGGACGGTTCCAGGTGGTCGGTGCCTCGCCCGAGATCCTCGTGCGGGTCTTTGGCCGCGAAGTGACGATCCGCCCGATCGCCGGCACCCGCCCGCGCGGCGCCACCCCGGAGGAGGATCGTGCGCTCGAAGCGGAACTGCTTGCCGACACAAAAGAACGCGCCGAGCACCTCATGCTGCTTGACCTCGGGCGCAACGACTGCGGCCGCGTCTGCACGACCGGCAGCGTGCACCCGACCGAAACTTTCGTGATCGAGCGCTACAGCCATGTCATGCACATCGTCAGCAACGTGGTCGGCGAACTGGCGCCGGACAAGGACGCACTCGATGCCTTCTTTGCCGGCATGCCCGCCGGCACGGTGAGCGGCGCGCCCAAGCTGCGGGCGATGGAGATCATCGACGAACTGGAGCCCGAAAAACGCGGGCTTTACGGCGGCGGGGTCGGTTATTTCAGTGCCGGGGGCGACATGGACATGTGCATCGCCCTGCGCACGGCGCTGATCCAGGACCAGACGCTTTATATCCAGGCCGGCGGCGGGGTGGTTCACGACAGCGACCCGGAAAAGGAATGGCAGGAGACGGTGCACAAGTCGAACGCGATCCGCCGCGCCGCAGCCGACGCCGCCCGCTTTGCCGGCGGCAGCGGGAAGGGCTGACCATCAACCGCCGCAGAGCCGGCCCCGGCCGGCCCTGCCATCGCCATGTTCAGCGCAGCACCGCCGGCGTTGCCCTCGCGCTTCGCCGGGCGGTCCTGCCTTTACGCAAGGCCGTTCTGATGCGCGCAGCCGTCATGACGGAACGACACGCATATTCCCGTTGCCCGGCCCGCCAGCAACCCTGAAGGGAATCCGGCGCCAAGTGGCCCGCGTCCGTAGCCGGTGCACGGCGCGGACCCATCGCAGGAGGACGCTTCTGGTGGACACCGGGCATGACCCGCTTCCGTCACCTGCCGGTCACCGGCTCACCTGCCCCGGCCTCGCGCAGCACCGCCGACACCGGCGCCGGGGCCACCCGGGCGCTGCGCTGTTGCACGAACCAGCCGTCGAGCGCCGCCAGCGTTTCGGGCCGCAGGCGCCCGAGCAGGATCACCGAGCCGTCCTGCCCCGCCCGCAGCGCCGCCTGGTCGAGAAACCGGCGCATGGCGCCCGGCCCCTGCCCCGCCCCGTCGAGATCGCGGAACAGGCCCGCGGCCGGCACGCCCGCGCGCCGCGCCGGAGCAAGTGCCGCTGCCGGGCCGGCATGGCGCAGGATCATCCCGCGCCCGTCCTCGGCAAGATGCGCCGCCACCTGTTCGACCAGTGCCCGCTGCCCGGAGAAACCGCCCTCGCCCTCAAGCAGCCCGATCGCCTGCGAAAGCCGGCTGAACCCGGCCTCGAGCGCGACCTCGGCATCGCTTGCATTCGCGTTCCCGGGCAGGTCGATCAGCGCAAGCACCTCGTGCCCGGCGGCGCGATAGCCCCCCATCCGCTCGTCCGCATCCGGCGCCGAGGGATCGATCGCGACCGTCACCGGATGGGCAAAACCTTCGAGCGCCGCGAGCCCCTCATTGCCGGTGTCGATCAGCACCAGCGCCATGAGCGGCAGGTCCCGGCCGCCTTTGAAGGGCGCGGCGAACTCGTCAAGCGCGCCCCGCAGCGGCGGGGTTTCGGGTTCCTCCGTCAGGCGCCGTGCCGGGGTTCCGGGCGTTGTGGAGGCGGACGCGCGCCCCCCGTCGAGCCGGGGCAGCGCCGCGAGCGCCGGGCGCGACGCATCCGGCTCAAACGTCCGCCCCGGCATCTTGCCACCGGAAAAGCGCAATGGGCCGCCTTCGCCGGGTATGGTCTCATGATCGGTGAGCGCATCCGGTTGCGGCTGCGAAACGGCCGGGGCGTCGGGCGAAATGGTCGGCAGGCGCGGCTTGTCCTCGGTTGCATCAGCGCCGGCGTTCGGCCCCGAATCCGGTGCAATGCTTGCCGCCTCCGGCTCCGCCGCAGGGGCCTCCGGCTCCGCTGCGGCCGGGCCTGCCTCGACCGGATCCGCTTCGGCGGCCACGGGCCCGGCTTCTTCGCCCGTTCCTGCCGCCGTTTCCGTCGTCCCCGCCGCCGGATTACCGGGGCCGCCAGGCGGCGACGACATCAGCGCCGTGACAAACACCCAGGCCACGAGCGCCGCCACGACAAGCATCGCTCCACCAACCAGACCACCAAGAAAACCACGCATCCCGTTCCTTCCGTCCTGCTGTTTTCACCGGATTCCGCAGGCGCGCGCCCTTGACGATGCCGGCCAAGCCTGAACAAGTATGTGCATATCCTTTACCGCGAGCGGGCCGCACGCCTCCAGCCCCTATCAGGCGATTCCATCATGTTGCTGCTGATCGACAACTACGATTCATTTACCTACAATCTGGTGCATTATCTGGGCGAACTCGGCGCCGATGTGGTCACCCGCCGCAACGATGCGCTGAGCGTCGACGAGGCGCTCGCGATGCGCCCAGAGGGCATCGTGCTCTCGCCCGGCCCCTGCGACCCGGATCGCGCCGGGCTCTGCCTTGATCTGACGCTGGCCGCTGCCGAGGCGCGGATTCCGTTGCTCGGGGTGTGCCTGGGGCATCAGACCATCGGCCAGGCCTTTGGGGGACGCGTCGTGCGCTGTCACGAGATCGTCCACGGCAAGATGGGCGAAATCCGCCACACCGGCGAAGGTCTGTTCAGCGGACTGCCCTCGCCGTTCCTCGCCACGCGCTATCATTCGCTCGTGGTCGAGCGTGAAAGCCTGCCCGACTGCCTCACCGTTTCGGCCGAGTTGGCCGATGGCACGATCATGGGCCTTGCGCACCGTGACCGGCCCGTGCACGGGGTGCAGTTCCACCCGGAATCGATTGCCTCGGAACACGGGCACGCATTGCTGAAGAATTTCCTCGACATGCTGCCGGTTCCCGCATGAGCGAGAGGCTCAAACCGCTGATCGCGGCGGCGGCCGAGCGCCCGTTGACCACCGCCGAGGCCGAGAGCGCATTCTCGATCCTGTTCGAGGGCGAGGCGACGCCCAGCCAGATCGGGGGCCTTTTGATGGCCATGCGCACGCGCGGCGAGACGGTCGATGAATATACCGCCGCCGCCTCGGTCATGCGCGCCAAGTGCCACCGGGTCGCCGCGCCTGCGGGCGCCATGGACATCGTCGGCACCGGCGGCGACGGCAAGGGCACGCTCAATATCTCGACCGCGACGGCCTTTGTGGTAGCGGGCGCCGGCGTGCCGGTCGCCAAGCACGGCAACCGGAACCTCAGTTCCAAATCCGGCGCGGCCGATGCGCTGACGCAGCTTGGCATCGAGGTGATGATCGGGCCCGCGCATGTCGAAAAGGCTTTGGGCGAGGTCGGCATCGGCTTCATGATGGCGCCCATGCACCACCCTGCCATGGCCCATGTGGGACCAAGCCGCACCGAGCTTGGCACACGCACGATCTTCAACATCCTCGGGCCGCTCACCAATCCGGCCGGGGTGAAACGCCAGCTTACCGGCGTGTTCCGGCGCGACCTGATCCGCCCCATGGCCGAGACGCTCGCCCGCCTCGGATCCGAGCGCGCCTGGCTGGTCCACGGCAGCGACGGCACCGACGAAATGACGATAACCGGCATCACCTGGGTCGCCCGGTTCGAGGACGGCGAGTTCAGCGAGGCCGAAATCCACCCCGAGGATGCCGGTCTGCCGGTGCACCCGTTCGAGGACATCCTCGGCGGCACCCCCGAGGAAAACGCCCGCGCGCTACAGGCGCTGCTCGCCGGCGAACGCTCGGCCTATCGCGACGCGGTGCTGCTCAATTCGGCCGCCGCGCTGGTGGTCGCCGGGGTTGCGGCCGACCTGCCCGCAGGGGCCGCGCTCGCCGCCGAAAGCATCGACAGCGGTGCCGCGCGGGACAAACTGGCGGCGCTGGCACGCATCACGCAGGAGAAGACATGAGCGAGACCGTTCTCGACCGCATCAAGGCATACAAGCTCGAGGAAATCGCCGCCGCAAAAGCCGCCCGCCCGCTGGCCGAGGTCGAGGCGGATGCGGCGGCGGCCCCTGTGGTGCGCCCCTTTGCCGAGGCCCTGCGCAAACATTCCAAGCTCGGCTACGGGCTGATCGCCGAGATCAAGAAGGCCAGCCCCTCCAAGGGGCTGATCCGCGCCGATTTCGACCCGGCGGCGCTGGCGCGGGCCTATGCGGAAGGCGGCGCGGCCTGCCTTTCGGTGCTGACCGACGGGCCGAGCTTTCAGGGCGCGCCTGATTATCTGACCGAGGCGCGCGCCGCCTGCGATCTGCCGGTGCTGCGCAAGGATTTCATGTTCGATCCCTATCAGGTGGCCGAGGCAAGGGCGCTCGGCGCCGACTGCATCCTCATCATTCTGGCGGCGGTCAGCGACAAGGAGGCGCGCGAGCTTGAATCGGCGGCGCAGGAATGGGGCATGGATGTGCTGATCGAGGTGCATACCGACGAGGAACTCAAACGCGCGGAACTGCTCGAAAGCCCGCTGGTCGGGATCAACAACCGCGATCTGCACAGTTTCGAAACCTCGCTCGACGTGACCCGCCGGCTCAGCAAGCTGGTGCCGGCCGAGCGGACGATCATTGCCGAAAGCGGGCTGTCCACCCCCGAGGATCTGGCCGAACTGAGCCGCTACGGCGTGCGCAGCTTCCTGATCGGGGAAAGCCTGATGCGCCGCACGGATGTGGCCGGCGCGACGCGCGAACTGCTGGCCAATCCGCGCACCGCCGGGGGCATGTGATGGCGCTCACCCATTTCGATGCCAAGGGCGATGCCCATATGGTCGACGTGAGCGACAAGCCCGTGACCGCCCGCACCGCGACTGCGCGCGGCCATGTCAGCATGAGCCGCGAGGCCTTCGACCTGATCCGCGAGGGCCGGGCCGCCAAGGGTGATGTGCTTGCGGTGGCGCGGCTGGCCGGGATCATGGGCGCGAAGCGGACGGCGGATCTGATTCCGCTCTGCCATCCGCTGCCGATTGCCCGGGTGGCGGTCGAGCTCGACCTGGACGAGGCCCTGCCCGGCGTGCGGATCGAGGCCACCGTGCGCACCACCGGGCAGACCGGAGTCGAGATGGAGGCGCTCACGGCGGTTTCGACCGCGGCGCTCACGGTCTATGACATGGTCAAGGCGGTGGATCGCGGGATGCAGATCGGCGGCATCCGGGTCACCCTGAAAGAGGGCGGAAAATCAGGCCGTTACGAGGCGCCATGATCCCGGTCGAGGAAGCCCGCGCGCAGCTTTTCGATCTGGTCGCGCCGCTGCCAGCCGAAACAGTGCCGCTGATCGAGGCATCGGGGCGTGTTCTGGCGCGTGACCTGCGGGCAAACCGTGCCCAGCCGCCGTTCGATGCCTCGGCAATGGATGGCTATGCGATCCGCGCCGAGGAGGCCGTTCGCGGCGCCATGTTCAAGGTGATCGGCGAATCCGCCGCCGGACACGGGTTTTCCGGCCCTCTCGGCGCGGGGCAGGCGGTGCGGATCTTCACCGGCGCGCCCCTGCCCGCAGGCGCCGGTTTCGTGGTCATCCAGGAGGACACGCAGCAGAATGGCGACGTGATGACCATCACCGCCGACCCCGGCACCAGTCACAACATCCGCCCGGCCGGATCGGATTTCGCCGCCGGGGCCACGGTTTCCGCGCCCCGCCGCCTTACCCCGGCCGATATCGCGCTGCTTGCTTCGATGAACATCGCTGACGTGCCGGTCACCCGCCGCCCGCGCGTCGCGGTCCTGTCCACGGGGGATGAACTCGTGATGCCGGGCGAGGATCCGGGCCCCGACCAGATCATCGCGTCGAACAGTTTCGGGCTCCACGCCATGCTGCGCGAGCTTGGCGCCGAACCGCGGCTGCTGCCGATCGCGCGCGATACGCTTCAATCGCTGCGCGAGGCCTTCGAGACGGCCGAGGGTGCGGACCTTGTCGTGACCATCGGCGGGGCCTCGGTCGGCGATCACGACCTGGTCGGAGAGGCCGCCGCGCGTTTCGGGCTCGAGCGCGCCTTCTACAAGGTGGCGATGCGCCCCGGAAAGCCGCTCATGGCCGGACGGATGGGCGCGGCGGCCATGGTCGGCCTGCCGGGAAATCCGGTCTCGGCCATGGTCTGCGGTCACGTCTTTCTCGCGCCCATGATCCGCATCCTGCTGGGCCTTGACCGCCATGTCCCCGACCTGCGCCAGGCGTTCCTTGCCGAGGCGCTTTCGGCCAACGGGCCGCGCGAACATTACATGCGCGCCGTCGTCCGCAACGGAGAGGTCCGCGCCTTTGACCGGCAGGACAGCGCCCTGCTCACGGTGCTGTCGCAGGCCAATGCCCTGCTCGTGCGCCCGCCCCACGATCCCCCGCGCCGCGCCGGCGAAAGCATCGGCTATCTGCCGATCAGCCGGGCGGAAGGTGATTGACACAAATCGTGAACATCGCTAGAACAAATCCAGTCGCGGACTGGAGGGAATGCGCCCATGCTCACGAAAAAGCAGCTCGACCTGCTCTCGTTCATTCACAAGCGCGTGCAGCGCGACGGCGTCCCCCCGAGTTTTGACGAAATGAAATCCGCGCTCGACCTGCGCAGCAAGTCGGGCATCCACCGGCTCATCACCGCGCTCGAGGAACGCGGCTTTATCCGCCGCCTGCCCCACCGTGCCCGCGCCATCGAAATCCTGCGCCTGCCGGATGCCCTGGCCGCCCCAGCCGCGCCAGCGCCGGCGCCCGCATCGCCCGGCCATACGGCGACAGGGCGCGGCGCAACGATGCCGGACATGGCCGCGGTCCATGCGCTTGAACTGCCGGTCATGGGGCGCATCGCGGCGGGCGTCCCGATCGAGGCGATCAGCGAGGTTTCGCATCAGATTGCGGTGCCGGGCTCGATGCTCTCGGCGGCGGGGTCGCATTTCGCGCTCGAGGTCAAGGGCGATTCCATGATCGACCTTGGCATCAACGATGGCGATGTGGTGGTGATCCGCGAAACGGAAACGGCGCAGAACGGTGACATCGTGGTCGCGCTCGTGGACGAACAGGAGGCGACGCTGAAACGCTTCCAGCGCCGCGACGGGCTGATCGAGCTCGAGGCGGCGAACCCGGCCTATGAAACGCGCCGGTACAGCGAGGACCGGGTGCGGATTCAGGGTCGCCTCGTCGGATTGATCCGAAGCTACTGATCGCGGCGCCGTGGCGGATCACTCCATGGCCGGCGCCCTGCCGCCTCCCGTGCGGTCCGCATCCTTCCGTCCGGGGTCAGGGCGATGCTGCCGGTCCGGCGCAGGCGGGGCGGGTCGTAGATGTCGCAACCCGCTCGCGGCTCCATCGGAACCGAGGTGACGACCAGCATCGGCACCGGACAGCCGCCGAAGGCCCCGGCCCCGCGCTTGCCGATCACATGGGCGATGACGCCCGCTTCGGTTTCGATGATCCGCACCCCCTTCTGGTCCGCCGGATCCGCGGCCGCACCGCCCGGATCACCCGCAGCCGGCCAGCGCGCCGCTGCATGGGGCTGATCGGCCCCGTCGCCGTCGCCCGCAAGCCAGTTGCGCGCCTCGAAGCCGGCGCCGCGCTCCTTGCTGAGCGCGCGGCCCGCCCCGGTCATGACACCGACGAGGCTGCCGCTGTCCGAGATCAGGACCATGGGCCGCGGGCTCCCGGCCCAGAGGACGAGCGCGGCAACGGCGGGAATCACCCCGAACAGCCGCCCGCGCCCCTGCCAGATCATCACCCAGAGCGACCCGAGCGCCAGCATGGGCAGCACCGCGCCCATGGGGCGCAGCACATGGCCCTGCGCATGGTCGAATCCGGCGACCCAATGCGCCACCAGGAGGATCCAGCGCAGGCCCCATCCCATCACCGAAAGCGCAAGCGATTCGAGCCCGAGCGGCGACAGCAGAAGCGCGACCACCGCCGCCGGCATCACCAGAACCCCCATGAGCGGCACCGAAAGCAGGTTCGCGATCAGGCCGTAATGCGACAGCGTGTTGAAATGCGCGGCTCCGATCGGCGCCGTGGCAAGGCTTGCAACGGTCGAGGAAAGCACGAGCGTGAACAACTGGTGCTTCCATCCCGACAGTGCCCGCCAGGGGGCATCGCGCAACCAGCCGAAAACCGCGACCAGCGCCGTGGTGGCCGCAAAGGACATCTGGAAACCCGGGCCGAGCAGCGCCTCGGGCCGCATCACCAGCACGATCAGCGCGGCGATGGCAACCGATCGCAGCGAGATCGCGCGCCGGTCGATCAGCACCGCCCCGAGCGCCACCATGGCCATGACGAAGGCGCGCTCGGTCGCCACGTTGGCTCCTGACAGCGCGAGGTAGAAGCTCGCCGCCGCCATCGCCCCGAGTGCCGCGACCTTCTTGACCGGCAGCCGCAGCGCGAGCGGCGGGACCAGCGACAGGAAAAGGCGCAGCGCGGCAAAGACAAAACCGACGAGAAGCCCCATATGAAGCCCGGAAATCGCCAGCAGATGCGCAAGGTTGCTGGCCCGGAGCGCCTCGACCGCCCCCTGCCCGAGCGTGCTGCGGTCCCCGGTGGTGACGGCGGTCGCGAAGCCGCCGACATCGCCGGGCAGTACGGTGGTGATCCGCTCCGACAGGATCCGGCGCAGGGCAAAGATGCGCAGCGAAAGGCTGTTTGCCTCGGGCGGTGCGACGGTCACGACCGGCCCGCGGGCATAGCCGATCGCGCCGAGCCGCTTGAACCAGGCGTCGAGACGGAAATCGAAACCGTCGGGCTCGGTCGGGCCCATGGGCGGCGACAGGCTCGCGGTGGTCATGATCCGCTGCCCCGCGCGCAGTTCGGCGTCCGGCCCGTGGAGCGAGATGCGCACGCGCTCCGGCAGGCGGTCGGGCGAGGTGCGGCGCAGCCGGACCTGATCCAGCGTGACGCGCGGCACATCCGAGGCCGAGCGGTCGAGGCCGACCACCCGCCCCTCGACCGGGCCATAGTAATGCCAGCCGATCACCGGCGCGGCCTGGCGATGGCTGCGCGCACCCGCAAGGCAGAACCCGACCGCGACCAGCGCCGCAATCCAGCCGAGCGCGGCAAGCCCGCCGGGCCGGACCAGCGCGGCGCCAAGGCACAGCGCACCGATGCCGAGCACCACCACATGAGCCATGACCGCCGGCTCAAACGGGAGCAGGAAATAGCCGCCGATCCCGACCGCGAGGCAGACCGGCGCCCAGGGGAAAAGATGCCCCTGCTGGCCCAGCAACAGCCGGTCCGTCATGCACAAGATGCGCATGCTTGCCCCCCGCATCCCGGCCAGATAGACACCGGCAGATAACAGCAAGCTAGATCCGCATCTCTTACCGAAAGGTAAACGCGCCCCATGTCAGATCCGGTTGTCACCCGCTTTGCCCCTTCGCCGACCGGGTTCCTGCATATCGGCGGTGCGCGTACGGCGCTGTTCAACTGGCTTTATGCACGCGGGCGCGGCGGGCGATTCCTGCTGCGGATCGAGGACACCGACCGCGCACGCTCCACGCCCGAGGCGACCGAGGCGATTCTCGACGGGCTGACCTGGCTCGGGCTCGACTGGGACGGCGATCCGGTCAGCCAGTTCGCCCGCGCGCCCCGCCATGCCGAGGTCGCCCATGCGCTGCTTGCGCAGGGACGGGCCTACAAGTGTTTTTCGACGCAGGACGAAATCGCCGCCTTCCGCGAGGGGGCAAGGGCCCGGGGGGAAAGCACCCTGTTCCGCAGCCCCTGGCGCGATGCCGACCCGGCGACTCATCCCGATGCGCCCTTCGTGATCCGCATCAAGGCGCCGCAGACGGGCGAAACCGTGATCCGCGACCGCGTGCAGGGCGACGTCACCTTCCGCAACGATCAGCTCGACGACATGGTGCTGCTGCGCAGCGACGGCACGCCGGTCTATATGCTGGCCGTGGTGGTTGACGATCACGACATGGGCGTGACCCATGTGATCCGGGGCGACGACCACCTGAACAACGCCGCGCGCCAGATGCTGATCTATGACGCCATGGGCTGGCAGGCCCCGGTCTGGGCGCATATCCCGCTGATTCACGGCCCGGACGGAAAGAAGCTCAGCAAGCGCCATGGTGCGCTCGGAGCGCAGGAATACCGCGCCATGGGCTATCCCGCCCCGGCCATGCGCAATTACCTTGCCCGGCTCGGCTGGAGCCATGGCGACGCCGAGTTCTTCACCGACGAGGAGGCGCTCGAGTGGTTCGACCTTGGCGGCATCGGGCGCGGGGCCGCACGCTTCGACACGAAAAAGCTCGACCATCTGAGTGCGCGGCACATTGCCGCCATGAGCGACGCGGATCTGGTCGAGGGCGTGAATGCCTATCTGGTGTCGCGTGGCGAGGCACCGCTCGACGCGGCCGGGAACGCGGCGCTCGGGCGCGCCATGTATTGCCTCAAGGACCGCGCCCGCAGCTATGGCGATCTGCTCGACAAGGCGCATTTCGCGCTGGCCGCGCGTCCGCTCGATCCCGACGCCCGGGCGCGCGAGGCGCTTCATGCCGCGCCCGGGGGATTGTGGCCGGAATTGACCCGCGCGCTTCAGGATGCTAGCTGGACGCGCGAGACTCTCGAAGCCGGCCTTGCGGCGCTGGCCAGCACTCTTGGCATCAAGTTCGGGGCCCTCGCCGCCCCGTTGCGTGCCGCGCTTGCAGGGCGGGCGGTCACACCTTCGGTCATCGACATGATGCTGGTGCTGGGGCGCGAGGAAACCCTTGCCCGGCTTGCCGATGCGGGTTGCTCCTCCTGAACCATGGTAGGATAATACCGCTTCCGCCTGGCACCGTCTGCAGGACGATACCGGCGCAGACTTGTCCACGCGGGTGAGGCGGCACGTACGCCCGGCCCGCGTTTCAGAGAAAGGGACATCAATGACGGACCAGAAGCAGACAGCAAAGCTCACCGTTCATGGCAAGACCTACGAATTGCCTCTCCTTTCGCCGACCCTCGGACCGGATGTCGTGGATATCCGCTCGCTCTACTCGGAAGCGGGCATCTTCACCTACGACCCCGGCTATACCTCGACCGCAAGCTGCGACAGCCGCATCACCTATATCGACGGCGAAGAAGGGGTGCTGCTGCATCGCGGCTATCCGATCGGACAACTGGCCGAGAAATCGCATTTCCTCGAGCTGTGCTATCTGCTGCTTTATGGCGGGCTGCCCTCGCCGCGGGAGCTTGAGGATTTCGAGGTGCTCGTCACCCGTCACACGATGCTGCACGAGCAGATCATCTATTTCTTCCGCGGTTTCCGGCGCGATGCCCATCCGATGGCGATCATGGTCGGCGTCGTCGGCGCAATGTCTGCCTTCTATCACGACAGCACCGATGTCTCCGATCCCCACCAGCGCGAGGTCGCCTGCATCCGCCTGCTTGCCAAGATGCCGACCATCGCCGCCATGGCCTTCAAATATACCCGCGGCGAGCCGTTCCAGTATCCGCTGAACGCGCTCGATTACGCCTCGAACTTCCTGCGCATGTGCTTTGCGGTTCCGACCGAGGAATACGAGGTGAACCCGATTCTCTCGCGCGCGATGGACCGGATCTTCATGCTGCATGCGGACCACGAACAGAATGCCTCGACCTCGACCGTGCGCCTTGCCTCGTCGTCGCATTCCAATCCGTTTGCCAGTATCGCCGCCGGCATCGCCTGTCTCTGGGGGCCGGCCCATGGCGGCGCGAACCAGGCCGCGCTCGAGATGCTCAAGCAGATCGGCACCCCCGACCGCATCCCGGAGTTCATCGCCCGCGCCAAGGATCCGAACGATCCGTTCCGCCTCATGGGATTCGGGCACCGGGTCTACAAGAACTTCGACCCGCGCGCCAACGTGCTGAAGAAATCGGCCGATGAGGTGCTCGAACTGCTGGGCTGCGACAACAACCCGACGCTCCAGGTCGCCAAGGAACTGGAACAGCAGGCGCTGGCCGATCCCTATTTCATCGAGAAAAAGCTGTTCCCCAACGTCGATTTCTATTCCGGGATCATCCTCGAGGCGATGGGCTTTCCGACCTCGATGTTCACGCCGATCTTTGCCGTGAGCCGCACGGTGGGCTGGGTCTCGCAGTGGAAGGAAATGACCGCCGACCCGCAGAACAAGATCGGCCGCCCGCGCCAGCTTTACCTGGGCGAGAGCGCGCGCGACTATCTGGACATCGAGGACCGCTGACGCAGCGCGACCCGCGACCCGCGCCCGGTCCGCCGTCGGGCGGGGCGCCGGTCGCGGAGCTTTCCTTTCAGGTGGTTCATGCGTGCGGGGCCTTGCACTTCACTATTTGGTCACCTATCCCGAGCCGCGGTGCGGCCGCGATGCGCGGTTTCGGTGCCTTCGAGAACCACGCCCGGCGATTCCATAAACAGCGACGGTGCTGATGACAGCGCAATTCAAGGCCCTTGCAACGCACCTCCTGACGGCAACCGGCGCGGTATTCGCCATGCTGGCCATGCTGGCGGCGGCCGAGGACAAATGGGATCTGATGTTCCTGTGGCTGGTCGTCGCCTTCGCGGTGGACGGGGCCGACGGCCCGCTGGCGCGGCGCTACAAGGTCAAGCGTTACGCGCCGACCTTCGACGGGGTGCTGCTCGACCTGATCATTGATTATCTGACCTATGTGTTCATCCCCGCCTTCGCCCTGTTCGAATCGGGGCTGATGAGCGGCTGGACCGGCTGGTTCGCGATCATCATCATCACCTTTGCCAGCGCCATGTATTTCGCCGACACGCGGATGAAGACGAAGGACAATTCCTTTTCCGGCTTTCCCGGCTGCTGGAACATGGTGGTGCTGGTGATCTTTGCGCTCGAGCCGAACTTCTGGCTGACGCTGGTTCTGGTCACGGTGCTCTCGGTGGGGATGTTCCTGCCGCTCAAGTTCATCCACCCGGTGCGCACGCAGCGTTGGCGCGCGGTGTCGCTGCCCATGGCCGCCGCCTGGACCTTTTTCGCCGGATGGGCCGCCTGGGTCGATTTTCATCCCGAAAGCTGGGCGCACTGGGGGCTCGTGGTGACAAGCCTCTATCTGCTCTTTGCCGGCATCGTGCAGCAGATCGTTCCCCAGCGCAGGGCCTCGCTTACCTGAGCGGGCGGCGCTCGCGCGAATCGGCCGGCGCTCCCTGCATGACGATGCGGCGGTGAACTAGCGGGGCCCTGCCGTTTCCTGCAGCATCCTTCGGCCCGGCTTGCGGGAATTTGCCGCTTCTGCGAGAAAGGTCGGACGCAAGTCACGCAACCCGAAAGCAGGACGAGACACCGTTACCGCCTTCCCCCCGGATATCATCTGCGAGCGGCGATGCCGGTGCGGGCCCGCGGCGGGCGGTGCGGATGCCGGCTGCCGGGAACACAGCGAACGCCGGAGCGGTTATGGTCTCCTCGGCGGCGGCAACGACAGTCTCATCCTCCGGAACCCGGGGACAGAATGATCAGGATCAAGATGACCCGAGCACCTTCCCCGACCGCCAGCCCCCGCCGACTGATACTGGCCGCCCTGCTGCTGCTTCCGGGCACCGCCCAGGCGGCAGAAGTCAGCCTTTCGGCCCCCCAGGCCCCGGACGACCTGCGGGACAAGCTCGAGGCCGCCTCGGCGGTCATGTCGGCAGAAACCAACGAACTGACCAGCACGCAGGAGCTTCTGGCGGCGGCGAATGCCGATTATCGCACCATGGTGCAGGTGCTGTATGACGGCGGCTATTTCAGCCCCGAGGTGCGGATACTCGTCGACGGGCGCGAGGCGGCGACAATCCCGCCGCTGAACCCGCCGGCGCGGATCGGAACGATCCGGATCGCGGTCGACCCGGGCCCCGCCTTCCGCTTCGGCCGCGCCGAGGTCGCCCCGCTCGCCCCCGATACCGAGATGCCCAGGGAATTCGCGACCGGCGAGCCGGCCAGCACGGGCGCCATCCGCGACGCGACCGGCGCGGCGGTGAAGGGCTGGCGCGAGATCGGCCATGCCAAGGCCCGGCCCGGACGTCAGGATATCGTGGCCGACCATCCGCGGCGCACCCTGAACGCCGCCATCGGCATCGACCAGGGGCCGAAGCTGCGGTTCGGGCAGATGTCGATCAGCGGCGAATCGAATGTGCGCCGCGAAGCGATCCGCCGCATTGCCGGTTTCCCCGAGGGCGAGGTGTTCAGCCCCGCAAAGATCCAGCGCGTCGGCACGCGGCTGCGCCAGACCGGGGCGTTCAAGTCGGTCGCGCTCGACGAGGCGGAACAGCCCAATGCCGATGGCACGCTGGATTTCGATGTGGCGGTCGAGGACCAGAAACCGCGCCGCATCTCCTTCGGGGCCGAGATTTCCTCGCGGCAGGGCGTGGAGCTTTCGGCCGGCTGGATGCACCGCAATCTCTGGGGCGCGGCCGAGCGGCTGCGGATCGAAGGGCGGCTGCGCAACATCGGCGGCGAGGAAGACATCGACGGGCTGTTCCTGATCCGGCTTGACCAGCCGGCCAGGCTCGGCCCCGACGACAGCCTGTTCTACATCCTCGAGCTGGAGCGCCAGAGCAAGCCGCATTACACCCTGACCCGGCTTTACGGCGGCGTCGGGGTGCGGCGGACATTCTCGGACAAGCTCTGGGCCGAGGTCTCGCTGCAGGCGGGCTGGAGCCGGGCCGACGACGTTTTCGGCGAACGCGATTTCAAGATGCTGACCATGCCGGTCAAGGTGCAGTGGGATCGCCGCAACGATCCGGTCAGCGCCACCAGCGGGTTCTTTCTCGAGACCGAACTCACGCCGTTCCTCGGCTTTTCCGACACGGCTTCGGGCGCGCGGCTCCATGCCGATGCGCGGGTCTATTACGGTTTCGGCGCCTCGGATCGCATCGTGCTTGCCGGGCGGGTGCAGATGGGATCGGTGCTGGGCGCGTCGCTGTCGGAAACCTCGCCGGACCTGCTGTTCTATTCCGGCGGCGCCAGCACCGTACGCGGACAGCCCTATCAGTCGCTCGGCGTGCCGGTCGGAACGGGAATGGCCGGCGGGCGTTCGATCGTGACCGCCTCGGCCGAGATTCGGGCCCATGTGACCGAGAAATTCTCGGTGGTCGGATTCTATGACGTCGGGGCCGTGGACAGCGGCCAGTTCATCGGCTCCGGGTCGCAGCATCATTCCGGCGCGGGCCTCGGCGTGCGTTATGACCTTGGCGGCCTTGGTCCGCTCCGGCTCGACCTGGCGCTGCCGGTCGATGGCGACACCGGCAGGGGGCTGCAATTCTATCTCGGGATCGGGCAGGCTTTCTGATGCGGTTTCTGACAGTCCTCATACTTGCGCTCACGCTCTTCTCTGCCCCGCTCGCGGCGCAGGACACCGACAGCGAAGAGCCGGGCGGCTTCATCGTCAACCTGCTGGAAAAGGCGCTTTCCGGCGACAACCGTTACATCCAGGTGACCGGTCTCGAAGGGGCGCTGAGTTCACATGCAAGGGTCAAGCAGATCACCATCGCCGATGATGACGGTGTCTGGCTGACCATCAACGACGCCGAACTGGAATGGAGCCGCCTCGCCCTGCTGCGCCGCCGCTTCTCGGTCGAGACCCTCACCGCCGGGGAGATCGTCGTCGCCCGCGCCCCGACCCCGATCGAGCAGGATCCCGAACTCCCCACCCCGGAGGCCGAGCCGTTCAGCCTCCCGGAACTGCCGGTTGCGGTCAATATCGACAAGCTCGAGGTCGGGCGGCTGGAACTGGCCGAACCGGTCATGGGCATCGCCGCCGAACTTTCGATCGACGGGACGCTGTCGCTTGCTGATGGCACGCTCGACTCGAGCCTCGAGATCACCCGCCTTGACCGCCCCTCCGACCGGATTGACCTGAAGGCCGGATACAGCAACGAAAACAGCCACCTTTCGCTCGACCTTGATGTGCAGGAAGACGCCGGCGGGCTGATGTCCGAGATGCTGAAGATCCCGGATGCCCCGGCGCTTGCCCTGACCGCCAAGGGCGAAGGGCCGCTCGACGATTTCACCGCCGACATCGCGCTTGCTTCCGACGGCGAGGACCGCCTTTCCGGTCAGGTGCAGCTGAAGGCGCTGTCCGACGATGACGGGACCGATGACGGATCGGACGCAACGGCCGAGCGTCAGAGCATCGGCTTCGCCGCGCTGCTCTCGGGCGATCTGCGCCCGCTCATGGCCCCGGAATATCGCGAATTCTTCGGCAGCGAGACACGGCTTGATGTCGCCGGGCGCAGCGATGGCGGCGGGGCCATGTCGATCAGTCGGCTCGATCTGCGGTCTCAGGCGCTCGAACTTGCCGGCACGCTCGACGTGGCCGAGGGCGGGCGGATCCGCAGCGCCCGGCTCGACGGCGCAATCACCCCGCCCGCGGGCGACAATGTGGTGCTGCCGATCTCGGGGCCGCCGACCTCGATCGAGGGTGCGCGCCTTGCGCTGCGCCTTGACGAGGATGCCGGCGGCGCATGGCGGCTGCGGCTCGATCTCGACCGGCTCGCGCGCCCGGGGCTTGAGCTTGCACATGGCGAAATCGGCGCCGATGGGGTACTGGACCAGAGCAGCGGCTTCAGCATCAAAGGCACCATCGACGGCGCGCTGACCGGGCTCGACCTGAAGGACGACGCGCTGAACGCAGCCGTCGGCAAGGACATCACCCTTGCCGGCCGGTTCGAGCGTCCCGATGCCGAATCGCTCAAACTCGAGGATATCACCGTCTCGGGCGCGGATTACGCGGCGCGGATCTCCGGGCTGATCGACGGGCTCGGCAGCGGGTTTCACATGATCGGCAACGCCGAGATCACCGCCCGCGATCTCGGGCGCTTTTCGAAACTGGCCGGGCGCCCGCTGGGCGGCAGCGTGACCGCGCGGCTGAGCGGCGACGGAACCCCGCTCGGCGGGTTTTTCGACGTGACGCTGGACGCCAGCGCCGAGAACCTGAAAAGTGGCATCGCCCAGCTTGATCCGCTGATCGCCGGCAAAAGCGAGCTTTCGGCCGCCGCCGCGCGTGACGAGAACGGGCTGCGCCTCAGCCGCTTCACGCTCGACGGGCGCGCGCTCAGCGCCGAGGCGACGGCCGATCTCAAGACCCGCGACAGCACCGCCACCTTTACCGCACGGCTCGACGATCTCGGCCGGGTGGTGTCGCAGCTTTCCGGGCCGGTCACGATTTCCGGCGATCTCGCCAAGAAGGAAGCCACCTGGAGCGGCACGGTAAATGCGCAGGGGCCGGGAGAGTCGACCGCAACCCTGACGGGCCGCTACGGCGAGGACGGCACGGCCGATGTCGATTTCGACGCCGCCTTCAGCGAGGCGCACCGCTTCATCCCCGAGATCCGAGGCATCGTGAAGGCCAAGGGGCACGCGGAAAGCGACGGCTCGCTCTGGCGCATCGCGACCCGGC
Organism: Pontibaca methylaminivorans; assembly: GCF_900156525.1. Lineage (NCBI taxonomy): Bacteria > Pseudomonadati > Pseudomonadota > Alphaproteobacteria > Rhodobacterales > Roseobacteraceae > Pontibaca > Pontibaca methylaminivorans. The sequence continues at coordinate 2,081,083 of NZ_FTPS01000001.1, read as the reverse complement.
TCGACGGACCGGCCGGATCCTTTGCCGACCTGACCGGGCTGATCGAGAACGACGGCGACGCCGATCTGCAGTTCAACGCCTCGCTTGCCCGGATCGAGCGTTTCGTGCCCGATTTCCCGGGCACCGTAACCGCAAAGGGCGCCGCGACCCGCAGCGGCTCGGTCTGGGCCGTCGACGCCAACGCGACCGGTCCGGCGGCCATCTCGACCAGCCTGAGCGGCACGCTCGACGAAAGCACCATGCAGGCGGACATGCGCGCCGACGGCCAGCTTCAGCTTGCCGCCGCCAACCGCTTCATGACGCCGAACTCGGTGCAGGGGCTGGCGCGGTTCAACCTCGCGCTGCGGGGCAAGCCGGGGCTCGAGGCGCTCTCGGGCACGGTCAGCACCAGCGGCGCGAGCCTGGCCCTGCCCTCGGTTCCCACCGCCCTGACCGGCATCGACGCGACCGTTCAGCTTGCCAGCGGCCGGGCGCAGGTGACGGCCGGCGGCACCCTGCGCGATGGCGGCACCATCCGCGTCAGCGGACCGATCGCCCTCACCCCGCCGATGGATGCGAATCTGACCGCACAGTTGAACGACCTCGTCATCACCGATCACGTCAGCATCGAATCGAGCGCGAACGGACAACTGGCGTTCCGCGGCCCCCTGCTGGGCGGGGGCACGCTGTCGGGGGTCATCGACTTCGGCGAGACCAACATCAACATCGCCGCGCTTTCCGGTGCGGTCGGCGCAGCACCGATTCCGAACATCCGCCATATCGGCGAGCCCGCCGCGGCCCGGCGCACCCGCGATTTCGCCGGGCTGATCAGCAGCGGCAACGGCGAAGGCGGCCCGGCGATCGGGCTCGATCTGCAACTGAACGCGCACCGCCGCGTTTTCGTGCGCGGACGCGGCCTTCAGGCGGAACTTGGCGGCGCGGTCCACGTCGGCGGCACCACCAGGAACGTCGTGCCGTCCGGGCAGATCGAATTGCTGCGGGGCACCTTCGACATTCTCGGGCGCCGGCTCGCGCTCGATCACGGGCTCATCACCATGCAGGGCCAGCTTCAGCCGGTGATGGATTTCGCCGCAAGCTCCAGCACCTCCGAAGGCACCGCCACGCTCCAGATCAGCGGGCCGCTCGACGCGCCCAAGATCGAGGTCACGTCCGACCCCGAACGCCCGAGCGAAGAAGCACTGGCCATGCTGCTGTTCGGCGAGGATTTCACGTCGCTGTCGCCGATCCGCATCGCGCAGATCGCCTCGTCGCTTTCAACGCTGAGCGGCAAGGGCGGCGGTTTCATGACGCGCCTGCGCGAGGGGCTCGGCCTTGATTCGCTGGACATCGGCACCGACGCGAGCGGCTCGGGGCAGCTTGGCGTCGGCAACTACATCTCGGACAACATCTATACGGATGTGTCCGTGAACGCCCGCGGCGAGACCGAGCTCAACCTCAATCTCGACCTGACCGAGAGCCTGACCGCAAAGGGCACGGCGGACAATGCCGGTGAAACTTCGCTCGGGCTGTTCTATGAACGGGATTACTGACCATCCCGGCGAGGACGGAAAGACGTGACCGGCAAGCGCGCAGAGGTTCCCGCTTCGGCGGCGCAACGCACCGTGATCGACGCGGTGGTGATCGGGCGCAACGAGGGCGCGCGGCTGCTGGCCTGTCTTGCCTCGCTTGCGCCGCAGGTGCGCCGCATCGTCTATGTCGATTCGGGCTCGAACGACGGCAGCGCCGAGGCCGCGCGCAAGGCGGGGGCCGAGGTCGTTGCGCTCGACATGCGCCGCCCCTTTACCGCGGCGCGGGCACGCAATGCCGGGCTTGCCCTGCTCGAGGATGCCGAGCACGTCCAGTTCGTCGATGGCGACTGCATCGTGCAGCCGGACTGGATCGCGACCGCCGCCGCCTTTCTTGCCGATCACCCCGAGGCCGCCGTGGTCTGCGGACGCCGGCGCGAGGAACACCCCGAAGCGTCGGTCTATAACCGGCTCTGCGATGCGGAGTGGAACACGCCCTGCGGCCTGGCGCTGGCCTGCGGGGGCGATGCGCTGATGCGGCTTGCGCCGCTGCGCGCGGCCCAGGGCTATCGCGAAGACCTCATTGCCGGGGAAGAGCCCGAACTCTGCCTGCGCCTGCGCGAACGCGGCTGGCAGATCTGGCGCATCGACGCCGAGATGACGCTGCATGACGCAAGGATTCACAGCCTCCGACAATGGGCGCGCCGGGCACGCCGCGCCGGACATGCCTTTGCCGAGGGCGCCTTTCTGCACGGGCCGCAGCACTGGGGCCGCGAGGCCCGGCGCGCGCTGTTCTGGGGGGCCGCCCTGCCGCTCGCGACCCTGCTGCTCGCGCTTGTCCACCCGGTTTTCTGGCTTCTCCTGCTGGCCTATCCGGCGCAGGTCACGCGCCTTGCCCTGCGCGAGGGCGGCGGCCGCGACGGCTGGCAGCGCGCCTTTTTCACCACGCTCGGGAAATTCCCCGAATCATGGGGCGTGATCGGCTTTCACCTGTCGCGCTGGCGCGGCCGCCGGGTCGGGCTGATCGAATACAAGTAACGGTGCGGCCCGCTCAGCGCCGGCGCCGGGCGCGGCGGATCTCGCCGGGCAGGATCGCGGCGCAGGCGGCATAGCGCGGCACGAGGCGGCGCGGGCTCGACAGCGCCCGCCAGAGCCATTCCAGCCCGGCCCGGCGCATCCAGAGCGGCGCGCGGCGCTGGTGTCCGCCCAGAAAGTCGAGCCCCGCACCGATCGAGGCGAATCCGACCCCGGGCGCAAGGCTGCGCCCGCGCAGGGCCAGCGCCTCCTGCCGCGGGGCACCGAGCGCAAGCAGGCAAAGCCCGACTCCCGCCGCCTCGAGCCGGTGCAGGATTTCCGCGGCCTCCTCGCCATCTGGGTCGAAGGGCACCGAGGGCGCGATGCGAAGCGGCACCGCGAGCCCCGGGATCCGCGCGGTGAGATAGGCGCGCGCGTCCTCAAGCGCGGCATCGGTCGATCCGACCAGCGCCACCGGCACCCCGGCATCCGCCGCCATCCGGCAGAGCGGCACCACGAGATCCGATCCGGGCAGCAGTTCGACCGGCCGCCCGGCCAGCCGCGAAAGCCAGACGATCGGGCGCCCGTCGGCGGTGATGAAATCCTGCCCGGCATAGGCCCGGGCGAAATCGGGCGACTCGCGCAGCTTGACCAGATGATCAAGGTTCACCGTCGCCAGCGCAAAGCCTTCCCGCGCCGCAAGACGTTCGCTCACGGCCGCGTCAAGCGCCGGGCGACCGGGAAGATTGACGCGGATGGTCTCTCCGTGGAAATCGAACTGCATGATCGGCTCCGTCCGCTGCCAAGTAAGGGATCCCGCCGCTGTCTTAGCCTGCATGGGGCCGCGGCACCAAGCCTCGAAATGACGCGCAAGCGCCGCGAATGTCCCGTATCCGCGCGGTTCGCGAAGCGGTCGCGGCAGGGTGCCGGCCTTGTTTTTGACACGCCGGCGTGCTGTCTGGCACCGTCGAGGGCCGAGATTGGTGCCTGATCGTCCTTGACAAGCGGCCCTCATCTGCGATCTGGCGCCCCCATGCCGACACGTCCGGCCCCGAGGTTCCGAGCCGAATCCGCATGCCGAACATACTCGCTTACCTGATGCTGGCGCTCTGGCCGCTGATCTGCCTCTGGATGTTCCGCCGGATGCCGATCGAGCGCGCGCTGATCTGGAGCGTGCTCGGCGGGTATCTCGTCCTCCCCCCGGACACCTATTTCCATCTGCCGGCGCTTCCGGTCGACAAGTTCGCCATGGCGAGCATCGTTCCCTTCATGATCTGCGTCTTCGTCATGAAGCGCCGCATCCCGCTGTTACCGGAGTCTGCGCCGCTGCGCGTTCTGAGCGTGGTCTTCGTCTTCAGCATCATCCCCACGATCATGAACAACGGCGAGCCGGTGTTCCTCGTCCACAATCCGTTCGGGGCGGCGCTGCCGCCGCTGCCGGGACTGGGATACAAGGATCTGGTGTCGCTCATGATCGGGCAGGCGGTCACGCTCCTGCCGTTCCTGATGGCGCGCGAGATCCTCGCAAGTCCGGCGGGGCTGCGAGAACTGCTGGTGGCGCTGGTGGTGGCCGGGGTCGCCTATTCGCTGCCGGCGCTGGTCGAGATCCGCTTCAGCCCGCAGATCAACGTCTGGGTCTACGGCTTTTTCCAGCACAGCTTCGAGCAGATGATGCGCTCGGGCGGGTTCCGCCCGATCGTCTTTCTTCCCCACGGGCTCTGGGCGGCGCTGTTCTTCTTCACCGCGCTGCTTTCCGCCGCGGCCCTGACGCGGGACATGCCGGAGTTGCGGCAGCGATACCGCATGCTCACCGGTTATCTCGGCGTGATCCTCGTGCTCTGCAAAAGCTATGCGGCGCTCGGTTACGGGCTTCTGCTCACACCCTTCGCCCTGTTGGGAAGCCCGAAGCTGCAACTGCGCATTGCGATCGTTCTGGCAACGCTCGCCTTCACCTACCCGGCCGCGCGGGCGGCGCAACTCGTCCCGCTCGACGGGATCGTCGCGCAGGTCGCGCAGTTGAACGTGGATCGCTCGCGTTCGCTCGATTTCCGGTTCATCAACGAAGAGCTGCTGATGGAGCGTGCCCGGGAAAAAGCCCTGTTCGGCTGGGGCTCCTGGGGGCGCGGCCTGATCTACGACTCGGAGACCGGCGAAAACGAATCCGTAACAGACAGCCGGTGGATCATCGTCTTCGGCAACTATGGCTGGGTCGGCTACGTGGCGGAAACCGGGCTGCTGGCGCTGCCGCTGCTGCTGCTCGGCTGGCATCGGCGGCGCCACCCCGAAGCCATGTCGCCCTATGCGGCACCGGTCGCGATCATAGTTGCGGCAACGCTGGTCGACATGACCGTGAACGCCACGCTGGTGCCCTTTACCTGGCTGTGCGCCGGGGCGGTTCTCGGCCATGCCGAGCGGATCGCGGCGCGCACCGCGAATGAGCCCGTTCCCGACGGCCCGCCCCCGGACGCCGAAAACCCGGCCGGAGCGGCAGAGCCGGCAACGCGGCGGCGGGCAAAGCGGCGGCGCACGGTGCTTTGAGCCCCGCCGCGTGACTGGAAAGGCCCGGCTGGCAATGTTCAGACCATAGACTTTCGGCGGGTTATCGCTATGCTGTGCCCTGCTGCGGATTCCGGAATTGGACACGGGTGGGGGATTGCGAAACCGATGCTGGTGAGTCCAACCTCGGCATCAGAATTTTGACGCAATCATCCTGCATGTTCCCGGCCAGCGGCGCGTTTTTCGGTTTTTTGTTCCGCCCGATTCAGCACCCGCATTCCGCACCGCCGATTATATTCAAGCTGATTGGAAATTCCCTCCACCATGTCACAACAACCCGCTGACAGCCTTGCAGACGAAGACATTGCCATCGTCGGCCTGTCGCTTTGCGTCCCCGGGGCCGGTTCGGCCGAGACGTTCTGGTCCAACCTGCGGGACGGTGTCGAATCGATCGAGGTCCTGGACGAGGCCGCGCTGCTCGAGGCCGGCGAGCGCCCCGACCTGATCCGCCGCAAGAATTATGTCCCCGCCACGGCCCGGCTCGAGGGTTTCGACCGTTTCGATGCCGAATTCTTCGGCTTCAGCCCGAAAGAGGCGGCGATCCTCGACCCCCAGCACCGCAAGTTCCTTGAAACGGCCTGGGAAGCCATGGAAAGCGCCGGCCACCCGCCGGAAAGCCTGAACGGACATATCGGCGTATACGGCGGCTGCGGCATGGGCAGCTATTTCTATTTCAACATCTGCTCGAACCGCGGGCTGGTGGATGACGTGGGCATGTTCCTGCTGCGTCACACCGGCAACGACAAGGATTTCATGACCACCCGGGTCAGCCATGTCTTCGACCTCAAGGGGCCGAGCGTGAACATCCAGACCGCCTGTTCAACGTCGCTGGTGGCCACCCATTACGCGGTGCAGGCCCTGCGCAGGGGCGATTGCGACATGGCGCTCGCCGGCGGCGTCACCATCGAACTGCCGCAGGGGCGCGGCTATCTCTATCGCGAGAACGAAGTGCTGTCGCCCGACGGTCATTGCCACGCCTTCGATCACCGTGCGCAGGGCACCGTGTTCGGCAGCGGTTCGGGGGTGGTGGCGCTGCGCCGGCTGTCCGACGCAACCCGCGACGGCGATCACATCTGGGCGGTGATCAAGGGCAGCGCGGTCAACAACGACGGCGCCGCCAAGGCCGGCTATCTCGCGCCTTCGGTCGATGGTCAGGCGGCGGCGATCACCGCCGCACTTGCGAATGCGGGGGTGAGCGCCGACACCATCGACTATGTGGAATGTCACGGCACCGGGACCTATCTCGGCGATCCGATCGAGATCAGCGCCCTGACCGAAGCCTTTCGCAAGACCAGCCGGGACAGCGGCTATTGCCGGGTCGGGTCGGTCAAGACCAATATCGGCCATCTGGATACCGCCGCCGGGGTCGCGGGGCTGATCAAGACCACGCTTGCGCTGCATCACCGCCAGATTCCGCCCTCGCTCAGCTATGAAAAGCCGAACCCCGCGATCGACTTCGAGACCAGCCCCTTCCGCGTCGCCGACCGCCTGACGGACTGGGAATCGCACCGGGGGCCGCGCCGCGCCGGGATCAACGCGCTCGGTGTCGGCGGCACCAACGCCCATGTGGTGCTGGAGGAAGCGCCCGAGCGCACCGCCTCGGATGAATCCGACTGGCCGTTCCATGTGCTGTGCATTTCCGGGCGCAGCCGCGCCGCGCTCGACGCGAACGGCAAGGCGCTCGCCGCGCATCTGCGCGCCAACCCCGGTCTCGATCTCGCCGATGTGGCCTTTACCCTCAAGGAAGGACGGCGCGGGTTCGAACGCCGCCGCGTTCTCGTGGCCGAAACGGCGCAGGAGGCCGCCGACCTTCTGGATTCGGGCGACGAGCGGCGGGTGTTCACCCACGAAGTGCTGGGCGATGCGCCTGAATGCGTGTTCATGTTCCCCGGGGGTGGTGCACAATATCCCGACATGGCGCGCGACCTTTACGAGACCGAGCCGGTCTTTGCCGAATGGATGGATCGCGGGCTGGCCCATCTCGAGCCGCAGCTCGATTACGACCTGCGCGCGCTCTGGCTGCCCGAGCCGGACCAGCGCGGCGCCGCCGCAAAGGCACTGACGCGGCCCTCGGTGCAGCTTCCGCTCATCATGATCGTGGAATATGCGCTGGCGCAGCTCTGGATGTCATGGGGCGTGCGCCCGGCCGCCCTGGTCGGCCATTCCATGGGCGAGAACACCGCCGCCTGCCTGGCCGGCGTCCTGTCCTTCGAGGATTGCATCGACCTCGTGCTGCTGCGCGGGCGGCTGTTCGACCGGGTGCCGCGCGGCGGCATGCTGAGCATCGCGCTCTCGCGGGAAGAGACCGAGGCATTCATCGGTGACGACCTGGACATCGCCACCGTGAACGCGCCGACGCTCACCACCGTCTCCGGCCCTGACGAGGCGCTCGAGGCGCTGGGCAAGCGGCTGACCGCCGCGGAGGTCGAATTCCAGCGCATCGCCATCGACATCGCCGCCCATTCGCGAATGCTGGACCCGATCCTGGACGAGTTCCGCGCCTTCCTGCGCGGCCTTTCGCTGCACGCACCGGCGATCCCGATCATCTCGAACCGCAGCGGTCAAATCCTTGCCGCCGACGAGGCCACCGACCCGGATTACTGGGTGAACCAGCTGCGCCAGCCGGTGCTGTTTGCCGATTGCATCACCACCGCTGCCGAAGGCGCGCCGCGCGTCTTTCTCGAGGTCGGGCCCGGCAAGGCGCTGAGTTCGCTTGCGCGCATGAATGCCGCGGTCAAGCCGGCGCAGGTTCTGGCCTCGCTGCGCCACCCGGATCAGGCGATCGCCGATGACGCCTATTTCCTCGGGGTGATCGGACGGCTCTGGGCCTGCGGGGTCAATGCCGACTGGGCCCAGATCTGGGGCGAGGCGCGGCGCAACCGCCTGCCCCTGCCGACCTATCAGTTCCAGCGCAGCCGCTATTTCATCGAACCCGGCAAGCCCGCCGAGGTCGAGGCAGACACCGCGCTGGCCCGCAGCGACGACCTGACGGACTGGGGCTGGCGCCCCGCCTGGCGCCCGCGCAGCGCCGATTGCGACATCGACGTGACCCATGATGCAACGCTCGGCGCGCCGCTCACATGGCTTTTCTTCGAGGACGATCACGGCGTCGCCGCGACGCTTTCCGGGCGGCTCGAATCCGGGGGGCACCGGATTCTGCGGGTCCGGGCCGGCGACACCTATGCGAAACTCGGCGAGGGGCGCTATCAGCTTGCCCCCGAACAGGGCCGCGCGGGTTATGACGCGCTGATCGCCGACCTCGAGGAAAGCGGCGCCCTGCCCGACCGGATCGCGCATTTCTGGCTGCTGACCCGCGACGAGAGCTTCCGCCCCGGCAGCAGCTTTTTCGACCGCAACATGGAGCAGGGCTTTTACAGCCTGATGTGGCTTGCCCAGTCGCTTTCGGGCGCCGACCCCGAGGTGCCGCCCGCGCTTTTCGTGGTGACGAACGGCGCGGCACAGGTCGCGGATGAACCCCTTCCCTGGCCGGAAAAGGCGACCATCGCCGGCCCGGTCGGGGTGATTCCGCGCGAGTTTCCGGGGCTGACCTGTTCACGCATCGACATTCCGCTCGCCCAGCGCGCGGTGGCACAGGGATTCTTCGCGCGCCTGCGCCCCGAGGAACCTGCGCCCGAACTCGATCCGCTGCTGCGCGATCTGCTGCTTGAGGAACTCCTTGCCGCACCCGGCAACACCGTGGCCGCGCTCCGCAACGGGCGCCGCTATGAACAGCGCTACAGCCCCGTCGCCCTGCCCGAAGCGGAGAGCAGGATTGATGGCACCCCGTTCCGCGAGGGCGGCACCTATCTGCTGACCGGCGGGTTCGGGGGCATCGCCCGCAGCATCGCCGCCGACCTGATGGAACGCTTCGGCGCGAATATCATCCTCACCTCGCGCACCCGCCTGCCCGAGCGCTCCGAATGGGACGACCATCTGGAACGCCACGGGCCGGCGAACCGCGTCTCGCGCGCGATCCGCGCGGTGCAGGCGCTGGAACAGGGCGGCAGGGGCCGGGTTCTGCCGGTTGCCGCCGACATCACCAATCCCGAGGCCATGAAAACCGCGGTGGCCGGCGCGCAGGACATCCTCGGCCCGATCCACGGCGTGATCCATGCTGCCGGGGTGATCGACGACGCGCCGATCCTCGGGCGCACGACGCCCGAGGTCGAACATGTCCTTGCCCCCAAGATCACCGGCTTGCGGGTGCTGGACGAGATTTTCCCCGATGGCACGCTCGACCTGATGGTGCTGTGCTCCTCCTCCTCGACCGCCACGCATCCCGCCGGGCAGATCGACTATGTGGCTGCGAACGAATACCTCAATGCCTTTGCCCGTTCGCGTCGCGGCGGGGCGACGCGGGTGCTGGCGGTGGACTGGGGCGTGTGGTCCGATATCGGCATGGCGGCCGAGGCCATGGCCGCGCGCCTGGGCGAGGATGCTTCGGTCGAATTCTTCCCGGCCGGGCTCCCGCTTCTGGACGAGACCGGTTTCGACCGCGAGGGCAACCGCATCTTTGCCGCCCGCTACGCCACGCGGGACCGCTGGGTGCTGAACGAGCACCGCACCGCCGAGGGCGCGGCGCTGATGCCGGGCACGGGCTATATCGAACTCGCGGCCGAGGCCATGGCGGCGCGCGGCACACCGGCATTCCGCATGGACGATCTTTATTTCCTGCGCGCGCTTCATGTGCCGGACGGGACGTCGCGCGAATTGCTGCTGCGGCTCGTGCCCGAGGACGATCACGACGCCTTCGCCGTCTACAGCCGCACGGCGGACGGCAAGGGGTATGTCCTGCATGCGCAGGCGGAGCTTTCACCGCTCGAGGACGATCGCCCGGCGCCGCTCGACCTTGACGCGATCGCGGCGCGCTGCGGGCCGGTGCAGCGCCCCGAGGGCGGCGCGCGGCTCAGATCGCCGCAGGAGGCGCACCTGAAATTCGGCCCCCGCTGGCATGTGCTGCGCGAAACCGCACTCGGCAAGGGCGAGGGGCTGGCACGGCTCGAACTGCCCGAGGCCGCGCAGGGGGACGCGGGCGTGCTGCTGCATCCCGGGCTTCTGGATCTGGCGACCGGCTGGGCCATGGGGCTGATTCCGGGCTATGGCGCGCGTCACCTCTGGGTGCCGGTCTCCTATCAGCGGATCCGCGTCTTTGCCCCGCTGCCGCAGCAGTTGACAAGCTGGGTGCGCCTTGACCCCGCTTCGCCGCCCGGCGAGGGCACCGTGTCCTTCGACGTGGCGCTTTCGGATCTCTCGGGGCAGGTCTGCGCGGTGCTCGAGGGGTTCCACATGCAACGCATGGAGGGTGCGCTCGACCTTTCCGAACCGGAGGCGCCCGATGCGAGCGCGGCCGATCTCGGGCTCGAGCCGGCGCCGCTGCGGCCGCTGTCCGCGGATGAAGAGCGCCTGCATGACACCATCGCCCAGGGCATCCGCGCCGAGGAAGGGGCCGAGGCCCTGCGCCGGGCGCTGGCGCTCGACCTGCCGCAGGTGATCGTTTCGCCGCTCGACCTCGACGCGCTGATCGCCGAGACCGGGCGCAGCAGTTCCGCCCCCGAAACCGATGGCCAGAGCTTCGACCGCCCGGACCTCGAGACCTCCTATGTCGCGCCGCGCAACGAGCTGGAAAAGACCCTCGCCGGGCTGTTCCAGTCGCTGCTCGGTATCGGTCAGGTGGGGATTCAGGACGGGTTCTTCGATCTCGGGGGGCATTCGCTGATCGCCGTGCGCCTGTTCGCGCAGATCAAGCGGCTTTACGATATCCAGTTCCCGATCTCGGTGCTGTTCGAGGCGCCGAGCGTCGAAAAGCTCGCCGCGCTGATCACTGCCGAACGCGGGGTGGTCGATGCGCCGGCCGCCGCGGGTGCGCCGGACGAGGGCTCGGCCCCCGCCGCTCCCCGGCATCGCCATGTGGTCGCGCTGCATCAGGGCAAGGCCGGGCAGCGGCCGTTCTTCATTGTCGCGGGCATGTTCGGCAATGTGCTGAATCTGCGCCAGCTTGCGCTTTCGCTGGGAAAGGGCCGGCCGGTCTATGGGCTGCAGGCGCGTGGCCTGATCGGCAGCGACGAACCCCACCGCTCCCTGGTCGATGCGGCGCGCGACTACATCGCCGAGATCCGCGAGGTCCAGCCCGAGGGGCCCTATATGCTGGGCGGCTATTCGGGCGGCGGCATCACCGCGCTTGAAATGGCGCGCCAGCTCGAGGCGGCCGGGGAAACCGTGTCGCTGCTGGCCTTCCTCGATACGCCGCTGCCGGTGCGCCCGGGACTTTCCCGCCTCGACCGGCTGATGATCCGCTGGGGCGAATTGCGGGAAAAGGGCCCCGGATTCATTTCCGAATGGGCCGGCGACCGCATTGCCTGGGAAATCCAGCGCCGTCGCCGCGCAAGCGAACGCGACCAGGCGATCGTCTCGGAGACCGCTTTCAACGATCTCCAGATCGAAGCCGCCTTCCGCGAGGCCGTCGGCCGCTACGAGGTCGCGCCCTGGCCGGGCCCCTTGGTGCTGTTCCGCCCGCCGCTCGATCGCAAATGGCGCGTCTCGGGCGGGCGCTGGGTCAGCAGCGCGCGCGAATATGTCTATCCCGACAATGACTGGACGCGCCATGCGCCCCGGATCGAGGTGTTCGAGGTAAGCGGCGATCACGACAGCATGGTGCTGGCCCCGAACGTCGCCACCCTGGCCCAGCACCTGCGCGACTGCATCCGCCGCGCCGAATCGGGGCCGGAGAACCGGGCGGACAGCCGCCCCGGCGGCGCGGATACCGGGCAGCAACCGGGTGGATGGCCCTTTGCGAAGGCAGCCGAGTGAAATCCATGACCGACCCTTCGCTTCTGATCGTCATCCTGAATTACCGCACCGCCGAGCTGACGCTGCGCGCCGCGGCCGAGGCGCTGGCCGACAGCCGCGACATGCGGGCCGAGATCGTGATCGTCGACAACGATTCCCGTGACGGGTCGCTCGGCGCCATCTCGGCCGCCATCAGCCGCCGCGGCTGGGACGCCGACAACCGCGTGCGGCTGATCGACGCCGGGCGCAACGGCGGTTTCGGTGCCGGCAACAACGTCGGCATCCGTGCCGGGCTTTCGGACGGTTCGCGCGCGGATTTCGTCTATCTGCTGAACTCGGACGCCTGGCCCGAACCGGGCACCATCCGCACCCTGCTCGATTTCATGCAGGACCGCCCCACGGTCGGCATGGCCGGCAGCGCGGTCCGGGGCGAGGACGGCGTGGACCACCAGACCGCGTTCCGCTTTCCCTCGATCGCGGGCGAATTCGAAAGCTGCGCGCGGATCGGGCCGATCTCGCGCCTGCTTGCGCGCCACATCGTCGCCCTGCCCTGTTACGAAACCGCGACAAGGGTGGACTGGGTGGCCGGGGCAAGCCTCATGATGCGCATGGACATGCTCGACCGGATCGGGCTCTTCGACGAGACCTTCTTCCTTTATTTCGAAGAGACCGAGCTTTGCCGGCGCGCGGCCCGGGCGGGCTGGGAATGCTGGTACCTGCCCGCGGGGCGGGTGATTCATATCGGCTCGGTCTCGACCGGGATGAAGAACTGGGCCCGGGTGCCGACCTACTGGTTCGATTCCCGCCAGCACTATTTCATCAAGGTGCACGGGCGCACCTACTGGATGGCGGCGACCCTCGCGCATGTCGGGGGAAGCCTGCTGTTCCGGCTGCGCCAGTTCATTTCGCGCCGCAAGGTGGACGATCCGCCGCATTTCCTGCGGGATCTGGTCGTGCATTCTGCAAGGAACCTGACCCGAAGTTCCGGTTCCGAAGTCCGGCTGGCGCCCCGTTTCCTGGAGGACAGACAATGACCGCATTTTCCTGTGTGCTGATCGGCGAGGAATCCCTCGTCGCGGGCTGCGGCGACATGCTGCGCGACCGCGGGCATGTGATCGCGGCGGTGGTCTCGGCGGATGCGGGCGTGCGCGACTGGGCGCAGGCGCAGGGGATCACGACCCACCGCGACATGCAGGATCTCGAGGGGGCGACATTCGACTGGCTGTTCTCGATCGCCAACCTCAAGGTGATCGCCCGGCCCGTGCTCGACCTTGCGCGCGGGGGGGCGATCAACTTCCACGACGGTCCGCTGCCCGATTATGCCGGGCTCAACACGCCGGTCTGGGCGCTCGTCAACGGGCGCGGCCAGCACGGCGTCACCTGGCATGTGATCGAGCGCGGCATCGACGAGGGTGACATCCTGGCCGAGCGTCGTTTCGACGTCGCGGCGGATGAAACCGCCTTTTCCCTGAACACGAAATGCTATGCGCAGGGGCTCGAGAGTTTCGCCGACGTGCTGGCCCAGCTCGAAAGCGGGCGGCTTGATCGCCGCCCGCAGGATCCGGCCCTGCCGCGCGAGATTTTCACCCGCGACAGGCGGCCGGAGGCTGCCGGCATTCTCGATTTCACCCGGCCGGCAGAGGTGATTTCGCGCCTCGTGCGGGCGCTTGATTTCGGCGGCTACTGGAACCCGCTGGTCCGCGCGAAGATCGTGACCGATGCCGGGGTCGTCCTGATCGGGACAGTGGAACAGGTCGACGGGTCCGGCGCACCGGGCACCATTATCGCGCTCAATAAGGAAAGCCTGACCGTTGCCTGCGCCGACGGCGCGCTGCGGCTCGGCGGGTTGACCGACAGCACCGGGCAGCCGCTGCGCCCGCGTGACATCGCCCGCGAGGGCGAGACGCTCGAAAGCCCGGATCCGGCCGAGCGGGCCGCCATCGACGCGCTGATCCAGCGCCTGCTTGGGGCCGAATCCTTCTGGCGCGAGGCGCTCGCGCAAGCCCACCCGGTCGAGCTGCCGCTTGCGGCGCGGGACAACGGCGAACCCGACTGGCAGCGGCATCCGGTGGCGCTCGGGCCGGAGCCGGCAAAGGCGCTTGCGCTCATCGGCGCGCTGGCCCTGCGTTCGGCCGGAGAAATGGTCGCGGATCTCGCCCTGCGCGACGGGCGGCTTGCGGCGGATGCCGCGGCCCATCCCGGCCTGGTCGCGCCCTGGGTGCCGCTGCGGATCGAGGGCGCGGAGACGATCCCGGACGCCGCCACTCGCGTGATGCGGACGCTCGACATGCTTGCCGGGCACGGCGGCTATGCGGCCGATCTGATCGCCCGCGACCCCGCAATTACCGCACCTATGATGCCGGCGATCGGCGTCTCTCTGGACCTGAACGAGCCGATCGCGGGCACGGCGCTTACCTTCACGATGTCCGGGGGGCAGGTGGCACTGCTGCGCGATCGCAACCGCCTCGATGATGCCGGTCTCGCCCTGCTCGAAGAGCGCCTGCAGATGCTGGCCGGGGCCCCGGACGGGCCGATCGCCGACATCGACATCCTCCCCCCGCATGAACGCGACCTGATCCTCGACGCCTGGAACCGCACCCGGGTGCCCTATGACGAGGCGCTGACCCTGCATCACGCCTTCGAGGCCGAGGTGGCGCGCCACCCCGATGCGCCGGCGCTGGTCTACGAGGACAGCACGCTCACCTATGGCGAACTGAATGCCCGCGCCAATGCCGTCGCCGCGCAGTTGATCGCCGCCGGTGTGAAGCGTGGCGATCATGTGGGCATCTACCTTCCGCGCGGCCCGGAGCTGTTGATCGGCGCCATGGCCATCCTGAAGGCGGGCGGCGCCTATGTTCCGCTCGACCCCGCCTATCCGGCCGAGCGCATCGCCCATTACCTTGGCGACAGCGAGGCCGGGGTGATCCTGACCGATGCGGCGCTGCGCTCCGGCCTGCCGGCCAATACCGCCACCATCGTCGAGATCACACCCGACACCCGCGCCGAGAACGTGGACGGCGGCGCCGGCGCCGCGGATCTGGCCTATGTGATCTATACCTCGGGCTCGACCGGGACGCCCAAGGGGGTGATGGTCGAACACCGCAACGTGTCGAATTTCTTTACCGGCATGGATGCCCATATCGACCATGAACAAGACGGGGTCTGGCTGTCGGTCACAAGCCTGTCGTTCGACATCTCCGTGCTCGAACTGTTCTGGACGCTGGCGCGCGGGTTCAAGATCGTGCTGCTTGGCGACGAGAACCGCGCCGCGGTATCGGGCACGTCGCGCCCGGTGCTGAAGCGCCACCTCGATTTCAGCCTGTTCTACTGGGGCAACGACGACGGTATCGGGCGCGAGAAATACCGCCTGCTGCTTGATGGCGCGCGCTTTGCCGATGAAAACGGCTTCTGTGCCGTCTGGACGCCCGAGCGGCACTTTCACGCCTTTGGCGGCCCCTATCCGAACCCCTCGATCACCGGCGCGGCGGTGGCGGCGGTTACGCGCAACCTTGAGGTCCGCGCCGGTTCCTGCGTCGCGCCGCTGCACCACCCGATCCGCATCGCCGAGGAATGGGCGGTGATCGACAACCTGACCAACGGGCGCACCGGGCTGGCGATCGCCTCGGGCTGGCACCCGGAAGATTTCGTCCTGCGCCCGGAGAATTCGCCGCCGAAGAACAAGCCGGCGATGTATGAGACCATCGAGATGCTGCGCCGCATGTGGCGCGGCGAAAAGGTTCCCTTCCCCATGGGCGGCGGAAAAATGGTCGATGTCCTGACCCAGCCCCGCCCGGTTTCGAATGAACTGAAGATCTGGGTGACCACCGCCGGGAACCCCGAAACCTGGCGCGATGCCGGCCGGATCGGGGCGAATGTGCTGACCCACCTGCTGGGCCAGACCATCGAGGAGGTCGGCGAAAAGATCAAAATCTATTATCAGGCACTGCGCGACAGCGGGCACGATCCGAAGGATCACAACGTCACGCTGATGCTGCACAGCTATCTTGCAAAGGATCGCGAGACCGCCCGCGAAGTGGCGCGCCAGCCGATGAAGGATTACCTTGCGGCGGCCACCGCGCTGGTCAAGCAATATGCCTGGACCTTCCCGGCGTTCAAGAAGCCCCGCGGGGTCGACAATCCGATGGATATCGACCTTGATTCGCTGGACGAAAGCGAGGTCGACGCGATCCTCGATTTCGCCTTCGAGCGCTATTTCGAGGATTCGGGCCTGTTCGGCACCGTGGACGACGCGCTTGTCCGCGCCGAACAGCTGAAACGCATCGGTGTGGACGAAATCGGCTGCCTGATCGACTTCGGCATTGCCCCGGACATGGTGCTTGAAGGGTTGAAACCGCTGGCCGAGGCGCTGCGGCGCACCAATGCGCCCTCGGATCTGGAGGCGAATGATTTCTCGCTCACCGCGCAGATCCTGCGCCACGGCGCGACCCACCTGCAATGCACCCCCTCGCTTGCGCGCATGATCACCCAGAACGACGAGGCGAGCCTTGCCGTTTCGCAACTGCGCCAGATGCTGATCGGCGGCGAGGGTCTGCCCGGCGAACTGGTCGAGGCGGTGAAACGCTGCACCGATGCCCGGATCCTGAACATGTACGGTCCGACCGAAACCGCGATCTGGTCGACGGTTCACCCCGTGGACGAGGCCGCGCCCGGCATTCAGCCGATCGGCCGCCCGATCGCCAACACGGTGATCCGGGTGCTGGACGAAGCGGGCCGGCCCTGCCCGGTCGGTGTTCCGGGCGAGCTGTTCATCGGCGGCGCCGGCGTCGTGCGCGGCTACTGGAAGCGCTCCGACCTCACTGCCGAACGGTTCGTTTCCGACCCATTCGACCCCGGCGAGCGCATCTATCAGACCGGCGACCTGGTACGCTGGCAGAGCGATGGCAGCCTTGCCTATCTCGGGCGCACCGACCACCAGGTGAAGATCCGCGGCCAGCGCATCGAACTTGGCGAGATCGAGACCGTGCTTGCCGATTTTCCGGGGGTCGAGTCGGCTGTGGTCATCGCGCGCGAACTGGTCGCGGGCGATCCGCGGCTGCTTGGCTATTACACCGCCGCGCATGACCTGCCCGAGGCCGACCTGCGTCACCACCTGGGCGCCGCGCTGCCCGAGGTGATGATTCCGACCCACCTCGTGCGGCTCGACAGCTTTCCGCTGACCCCGAACAAGAAGATCGACCGCAACGCCCTGCCCGATCCGGTGCAGCGCGGGGTGCAGGGGACCGATCCCGCCGCGCGCGGCGACGCGCCGAGCGGCGGCACCCAGGCCCGGATCGCGGGCATCTGGGCGCGCATTCTGGGCGTCGAGGACATCCGGGCCGAGGACAATTTCTTTCAGCTTGGCGGCCATTCCCTTCTCGCGGTTCAGGCTCATCGCGAGATCCGGGCCGAACTCGACCTGCCGGCGCTCTCGATCACCGACATCTTCCGCTTTCCGACGCTCGCGGCGCTCGCCAGCCACGTCGGCGGGGACGAGATCGTGCCGCCGCCCCCGGCGAACGATCCCGAGACGCGGGCCGAAACCATGTCGCGGCGCCGGGCCATGCGTGCCGGGCGCGAGCGCAAGACCGGATGATCACGGCGCTCGACCACCGCCCCGCCCATGTCCGGGGCCGGGAGATGGCCGAGGCGCTGTTCGCTCATCCGGTGGCCGTGGCCGCCCGCGACCCCCATGGGCAGGCCCCGCCCCTCTTCGCCGAAGAGGCGGCCTCCATGCGTCGCGCCGTGCCGCGCCGGTTTCGCGAATTCGCCGCCGGCCGCGCCGCCGCGCGGGAGGCCGCGGGCCGGCTTGGTATCGCCGCCGGCGCGATCCCCATGGCGGCGGACCGCGCCCCGCTCTGGCCCGAGGGGCTCGTGGGCAGCATCAGCCATTGCGATCGCTGCTGCCTGGCGGCGGTGGCCCCGTCATGGGCGGCGGCTTCGATCGGGCTCGATGTCGAGGAGGACACGCCGCTTGATGCGGATCTGATCGCGGTGATCTGCACGCCTGCCGAACGCGACTGGCTGGCCGCGCAGCCCCGGGCCGAGGTGAACCACCTGGCCAAGCTGATCTTTTCGGCAAAGGAATGCGCCTATAAATGCCAGTATCCGCTGACCGGGCGGATCTTCGGGTTTGACGGGCTGGAGATCACGCTGGTTCCCGACCGGGGCGAATTCACCGCGCGTTTCCTCATGGAGATCGGCACATTCGCGCCCGGTTGCCGCCTTTTCGGGCGCTTTCAGCGCCGGCAGGGGCTCATCGTCACGGCAATGAAACTTGCCCCCGATGGGAAAGACACGCAATGAAACAGGATCGGTTCTGTTCCTGGAGGTGACGATGATCCAGCGCTATCCCGCGGTTCTTCTGGTTCTGGCACTGGTGCTGGCCGGGCTGACGATCTGGGTGCTGGTACGCCAGCGTGCCGCCGGCCCGGTCCTTCTGGAAAGCGCTTATGCGACGCCGCTTCCCCGGCCCGAGGGACCGCTTTCGGTTTATCATCTGGGGCACAGTCTGGTCGGGCGCGACATGCCGGCGATGCTGGCGCAGCTTGCCGGGCGCGGGCACGACTATGCCAGCCAGCTTGGCTGGGGCAGTTCCCTGATGGACCACTGGGAGCCGACGATCGAGATTCAGGGCTTCCGCGAAGAAAACGCGCATCCCCGTTTTCGCGCCGCCTATCCGGCGATTTCCTCGGGCGATTATGACGCGGTGATCCTGACCGAGATGGTCGAACTGCGCGATGCGATCCGCTGGCACAACAGCAGCCGCTATCTGCATCTCTGGGCCAATCTGGCGCGCGTGGCGCGGGAGGATACGCAGGTCTATCTTTACGAGACCTGGCACCCGCTGACCGATCCCGACTGGCTCGGGCGGCTCGACAACGATCTGGAAACACTCTGGGAGCGCCGGCTGCTCGGGCCCGATCTCGTCGCCACGAAAGGGCAGCGCCCCGTCCATGTGATTCCGGCCGGTCAGGTTCTGGCCGCTTTCGTGCGCAAGGTGGAAGAAGCCGGCGGGATCGACAATATCCATGACCGCACCGCCCTGTTCGCCCGCGACGACAAGGGCGATCTGGATTCGATCCATCTGAACGATCTGGGAAATTACCTCGTCGCACTCGTGCATTATGCCACGCTTTATCACCGCTCCCCGGTCGGGCTGCCGCATGAGCTTTTGCGCGCCGACGGCACGCCCGCCGCCGCCCCCGGCCCGCAGGCGGCGCAGGTCATGCAGGAAACCACCTGGGAGATCGTCACGAGTTACGAAAAGACCGGAGTTGCCCCATGATCCGCCGAGATTTCCTGCTTTCCGGCCTCGTTCTGTCGGGCTCCACCCTGCTGCCCCTTTCGCTGTCGGCGCAGGACAGCGCGGGCGATGGCGCGCGCAAACGCGGCATGGCCGTCAACCCGGGGGGCATTGCCGACTGGGCAAGCCTGCAGCCCTTCATCGACGTGATGAAATCCGCCCGAAGCTGGATCGGCCACATGCCCGGCCAGTGGGGCGGGCAGGATCACCACGATCTCGAGGCCGCCGGTCACCTGGACGAGAACGGCTGGCCGACGCGGATTCCGCCAGAGCTTTCGGCGATCGGCACCGTTCTCCTGACGGATCTCCCGGAAGAGGCCCATCTGCTCGCCGGGCGCTATGTGCTGCGTTACGAGGGCGAGGGGATACTCGAGGTCGGCGGCCGCGTCCGCAACCGGCGGCGCAGGGGCAAGGAAATCAGCTTCGACTTCACGCCGGGCGACGGGCTCATTGATCTTCGCATCACCCGCACCGGCAACAAGGAAGACGGCAGCGACCATATCCGCAACATCACCATCGTTCACGAACGGCACCTGGACGCCCATGCGGCCGGGGAAATCTTCGATCCGATATGGCTTGACCTGCTGGACGGATTCGAGGTGATCCGCTTCATGAACTGGATGGCGCCCAACGATTCCACGCAGGACACCTGGGCGAACCGTCCGCGCGTGAACGATTACGCCTGGACATACAAGGGCGTGCCGCTCGAGATCATGCTGGACCTGGTGAACCGGCTCCGGGTCGATCCCTGGTTCACCGTGCCCCATCTCAGCGATGACGAATACAACCACAACTTTGCCACCATGGTGCGCGACCGGCTTGCCCCCGGACTGCGCGCCTATGTGGAATATTCGAACGAGGTCTGGAACTGGCAGTTCTCGCAGGCGGCATGGGCCGACGAACAGGCAAGGGCGCGATGGGGCAAGGACAATGCCTGGCTGCAGTTCTACGGCATGCGCGCCGCGGAAATCTCTGAAATCTGGCGCAAGGAATTCGGCGAAAGCGCCGACGAGCGCCTCGTGCGGGTGATTTCATCGCAGACCGGATGGCTCGGCCTCGAGGACATGGCGCTGAATGCGCCGCTCTGGCAGTCCGAGGGCAATCCGCCGCCGCACAGCTTTTTCGATGCCTATACCGTCACCGGCTATTTCGGCAGCCGCATCGGCAATGAGGAATATGCGCCCATGGTCCGAGGCTGGCTGCGGCGCAGCCTGCGGGAGGCCGAGGAAAGCGCGGACGAACAGGGGCTGAGCGGGCAGGAACGCAAGACATGGATTGCGGACCACCGCTATGATGCGGCGGTAAAGCAGGCCCAGAAGGAGCTCCGCGACGGTTCGGTCAGCGGCGAGGGTTCGGATACGCTTGCGCATCTCATGGGCGAAGTTTGGCCCTGGCACATGAACGTGGCGCGCAAGCACGGGCTTTCGCTCATCATGTATGAGGGCGGCACCCATGTGGTCGGGATCGGCCCCATGGTCGATGACGAGGAAATCACCGATTTCTTCATTCACCTGAACTACACCCCGGAGATGGCCGAGCTTTATCACGAGCTGATCTCCGGCTGGTATGACCTGGGCGCCGACCTGTTCAATATCTTCGTCGATGTCGGGGTGCCCGGCAAATGGGGAAGCTGGGGCGGGCTTCGGTTTCTGTCCGACAGCAATCCGCGGTGGGACGCGATCATTGCCGAGCGCGACGCCTAATTGGCCCGGCCCCCGGCCCGCCCGACGCCAGCCTTCCCGACGCTAGCCCGCCTGTTCCCGAGCCCGCCGCAGGTCGTCGGCCGACACGGGCGCCCCGGCCCGCCTTTCGATCGCGGCCCTGAAATGGCCGGCAAGCCGTGCGGCCTCGACTTCGGCATCGTGGCGTTCCAGCACCCGCTCGCGCCCCGCCCGCCCCATCCGGGCAAGCCGCGCGCGCGGGGTCGTGACCATTGCCACCACCGCCCCGACCAGCGCCCCGACATCACCGGCCGGCACAAGCCAGCCGGCCTCTCCCGTGCGCAGGAGTTCAGGGATGCCGGCGATATAGGTCGCGATCACCGGGCGGCCCATCGCCATGGCCTCCATCACCACCATGGGAAGCCCCTCGGCAAAGCTCGGCAGAACGAGCCCATGGGCGGCGGCCAGTTCGCGGCGCACTCCTGCTTCGTCCAGCCAGCCGCAGAGCGTGACGTTGCGGTCAAGCCCGTTGCGCGCGATCAGCGCCTCGATCTGGGGGCGCAACTCGCCATCACCGACAAGGCTCAGATGCAGATCGGGATGCGTCTCCCGCAGCCGCGCCATGGCCTCGATCAGCAGCAGTTGCCCCTTCTGTTCGGCAAAGCGCCCGATGTTCACAAGCCGCAGCGGCCCCTCGGGCAGGTCGGGCGGATCGGTGAAACGGCCGGGCTCGATGCTGCAATGCACCACCTGCAGCCGGGGCCAGGTCTCGTGCGCGGCCCAGCGTGCCAGCTGGCTGCGTCCGAACTGGCTGACGGCAACCGCGAAATCGGCCCGGTCGAGCTTGAGCCCGAGCGAAAGCGCGCGCGGCGCATCGAATTCCTCCGGTCCGTGAACGGTAAAGCTGTATCCCGGCGCGCCGAGAGCATGGGCCAGCAGCGCCACCGCCGCCGCATTGGTGCCGAAATGGGCGTGCAGATGCTCGATGCCCTCGCGACTGCAGATCCGGGCCACGGCACTCGCCTCGGCCAGATAGACCAGATGACGCAGCCGCCC
The DNA here is from genome assembly GCF_900156525.1 of Pontibaca methylaminivorans. NCBI lineage: Bacteria > Pseudomonadati > Pseudomonadota > Alphaproteobacteria > Rhodobacterales > Roseobacteraceae > Pontibaca > Pontibaca methylaminivorans. The sequence continues at coordinate 2,059,202 of NZ_FTPS01000001.1, read as the reverse complement.
AACTTCGGACACGCGCCCCATGCGCAGCGCAAGCCCGAGCGCCCGGGCAAAACGCCGCGGCGCCGGCAGCGCACAGGCCAGCACCTCGCGCAGCAGTCCCGTCGCACCCAGGTCGAGAACATGGGTGGTGCGCTCGGCTTCGGCCCGGTCCGCCGGATCGACCAGCGGCGCCGTGCTGCGCCGCATCGCCAGACGCCGCACCTCGGCCCCGCCGCGTTCAAGCGCATGCAATTCGCGGCGGATGAAACTGTGCGATGGCTGCGGATAGGTATTGAGGATATAGGCGACCTTCACGCTTCACCTTTTTCATGCGAATGTCCGGATCGGAAACCATAGGTATCATGGCATTCTACCCGGTAAAGATTTAACCGTTTACCTCTATCTCTCAGGCGGGTGCCGGCAATCCGATCATGCCCGCAATATCCCCACCGCACCCGGTGCGGGAGGGCCGCGAAAGCGGCGTTGACGGTGTGCAGAGTGAACCATAGCTTGCACCATATTGGAATGAGGCAACATTGAATGCGGGCGATCACCGGAGCTTTTCGCGGCGATGGGCTGATGGCGCGAGGATTGCGCAGCGCGTCGTTTCTGACCCTCGGTTTTGGGATTTCCCAGGTCATCCGCCTTGGCTCGAACCTGATCCTGACCCGGCTTCTGTTTCCCGAAGCCTTCGGTCTGATGGCGCTGATCACCGTGGTGACGGTCGGGCTGACGATGTTTTCCGACGTCGGCACCTCGCCCGCCATTGCCCAAAGCAAGCGCGGCGACGACCCGGATTTCCTCAACACCGCCTGGACGATCCAGGTCATTCGGGGCTTTGCGCTCTGGTCCTTTACCGCCGCGCTGGCGATTCCGGCGGCGAAATTCTACAACTCGCCTGAACTCGCGCTTTATCTGCCGCTTTCCGGGCTGACGCTGATCCTGTACGGATTCGAGCCGACCAAGGTCGATACCGCGCAACGGCATCTGATCATGGGTCGGCTGACCCTTGTCGATCTGCTCAGCCAGGTCATCGGGGTGATCATCCTGATCATCCTCGCCTGGATCATGAAATCGGTGTTGGCGCTGGTCATCGGCGGGCTGTTTTCGACCGTTGCGCGGCTCATTCTCGCGAACTGGATGCTGCCGGGGATCAGGAACCGTTTCCGCTGGGAGCCCGAGGCGGCGGCCGAGCTGATCCGCTTCGGCAAATGGGTGTTCCTCTCCACCGCCTGTTCGTTCATCAGCAACCAGGGCGACCGGGCGATTCTCGGGCGGTTCATGTCGCTGGATGCGCTCGGCCTTTACAATATCGGCTATTTCCTGGCGAGCTTTCCGCTGCTGCTGGGGCACAGCATCGTCTTCCGGCTGCTGATCCCGGTCTATCGCGATCTGGCGGGCCGGGTCGATCCCGGGGTGCATCGCAAGCTGCGGCGGATGCGCTTTGCGCTGACGGCCGGACTTGTCCTCATGCTCGGAGCGATGGCGATGCTCGGACCCTGGATCGTCGGGGTTCTTTATGACGACCGTTATCTGATGGCCGCGCCGATCGTCACGCTGCTGGCCTGTTCCCAGCTTCCGGCGGTGATCGGGCTCAGCTACGAGCAGGCCGCGCTCGCCGCCGGCGACAGCCGGTCCTATTTCGCGCTTGCGGCCACGCGGGCGGTGCTCCAGGTCTCGCTCCTTCTTGGCGGGACGATCTCCTATGGCGTGACGGGCGCGATCGTCGGGCTCGGGCTTGCGCATCTGCTGAGCCACCCGACGCTGATCTGGCTCGCGCGCCGGCACCGGGTCTGGGATCCGCTCCATGACGTCATCTATTTCGCGATTGCGGCCGTGGTGACCGCGGCGGCGCTTTCCCTGCACATCGATTTCTTCCGCGCGCTGATGGAGCTTCGCTGACCGGCGCGCTCGCGCCCCCGGGCGCGCCATGCCAGGCCCACGAGCGCCCGGGTCACTTGATGAAGGGAATCGCGATCACGGGTTCCAGCCCGGTTTCACGCTCCATCTGCGCCGCGCTGCGGATGACCGGGCGGCGCAGTTCCAGCAGGAAAGCGATCAGGAACGCCATGCCGACGCTCATCATCCCGCCCATCATGGCCAGCTTCTTGCGGCCGCCGCCCGAGGGATAATCAGGGAGCGACGCCGGCTCGATCACCGAAAGGCGTTCCGTCTGATTCTCGGTTTCCAGCTGCAGGATGATTTCGGCATCGGCCTTGCGCCCGCTCACGGTATCAAGCTGGCTTTGCACATCGTCGCGGCGCCGGACCAGGACGTTCAGTTCGCGCTGGATCTCCGGGGTGGTCTCGATGCTCTGCAACAGTTCGGAGCGGCGCTGCTGAAGCAGGTTCCGCTGGTCTTCGAGAACCGCGATCTGGTCATCGAAGTCCCGGCGCAGGCGGCGCGCGGTGGCCTCGCGCGCATCGCGGATTTCGCGTTCCGCCTGGCGCCGGGTCACGATCAGTTCACGGTTCAGTTCCAGCAGCGACGAATTGATCGCGTCGATTTCATCGCGCCGCGATTCGACGCTGCCGGGCAGGGAAATATCGTTTCTGGTGTGGAATTCGACGATGTCGTCTTCCAGCGAAACAAGCTGTTCGCGCAGGTGCTGTTCACGTTCGGCAAAGAATTCCAGCGTATCGCGCGCTTCGGCGAGCCGCGTCCCGGTGCTGAGCGCGATCGTGCGCTGGGCGAGCTCATGCGCAACCTTCTGGGCCAGTTCGGCGGTGCCCATGGTCGCCGTGACGCTCATGATCGAGATCGCCCCGTCATCGCTGTAGCCACTGCGCGCCGCGGCGATGAAATCCACCCCGACCGCCCTGCGCAGGAGATCGACCTTCTCGTTCTGGGTCAGCGGCAGTTCGGTATAAAGATCAAGGCTGTAGATCACCTCCAGCAGGCTGTCCCGGGTCATCAGCCGCTGTTCGATCAACTGCAGGCGGCGCGCGGTCGATGCCGGCTGCCCGGCGGCGCGGGCCGCCGTGTCGGACAGCATCGCGCGCGAGATCTGCAGCACCTCGGTCGAGGTATAGGCGCGCGGGCGGGTGAGCGCCACAGCGAGCGAGATCGCACAGCCGATGACAATCACCCCGATGATGATCCACGCGCGACGGCGAAGCATGTCCAGCGCATCGTCCAGCGTCTGTATCGGCCCCATGTCATGCTCTCCGCTGTTGGTCCCGCCCATCGCCGGGAGCGGGGCGGACGCTGAAAATCATCGGCTCTTGCCCCGGCCGCGATTGAGGATCACGCCGAGCAGCCGGCTCTGCCCCTCGAGGATCCGCTCGCAGGCGTCGATTTCGCGGGCGAGGGTGCGGGTGCCGTCCGTAACCAGAAGAACGCCGTCAAGCTGCGGCAGGAAAGCGGCCAGATCGTCGCATTCCAGCATCGGCGGGAAATCATAAAGCACAACATCCGGCCGCAGGGTGGCCAACATCCGGTTCAGCACATCGCTGCTGCGCGGATCATGGAGTGTTTCTGCCGCGCCGCGCCCGACCTTCTGCGCCTGTCCGATGGCCAGCGTATCGCTGATGCGCGCCAGGTATTCGGCGGCCCCGGCATTGCCGGTAAGGAACTCGCGCAGATTGCCATGGTCGTCCAAGCCGAAGGCTTCGCCCACGCCCGGCTGACGCTGGTTCATGTCCATCAGGACGACCCGGTTCCCGGGGATTCGCGCCAGGCTCTCGGCCAGGTTGACGGCGGTGAAGGTCGCACCGCAGCCCGCCGTCGGCGCGGCGATGGCGATACGGCTCCAGCCGTTGCTGCGCAGCGTCTGCAGCAGGCGCGTGCGCAACAGGTCGAAGGCCTTGCCCGCAGGATCGGGGCGAAAGAAATCGCGCAGCAGGATGCGCTTGATATCGCCCCGCGGGCGGGTGGGCTGCACCTGCGGAAGCGCAGCGAACTGCAGGGCCGCATCGTTGCGCTCCACCGGGGTGAGCGCGGTCGAATCACGCCGCACCAGCGCCTCGCCGGGAGCGGCCGCGGCGCCGGGCGGATCGGCCTCGGCAAAGATGCGGCGGCGGTGTCGCTCGGAATTGGAAAACTGCGTCATATGCTGCCCGGTATCCGACGTGCTGGCAGACGCCTGGTGCGAGCATTTGGCGCCGATGAAATCAATCTGCAGTGTAACGCCCTTGTTCGCCTGCCGGAACCGGAAAGCGGGGCGGTGCCTGAAATTTGCTTCATGGCAGGCAATATGGGCGAAATTCGGGCCGACTCAACACCCTGAATGGCGCATGACCACCCCGACGGTGCGCATCATCAGGCGCAGATCGCCACCAAGCGACAGATTCGCGTAGTAATCGGTATCCTGCCGGCACCGTTCCGAGAACTTGTTGTCGCTGCGCGAAGAGACCTGCCAGAGCCCGGTAATACCGGGGCGGACCGCGAAATAGGCCTCCGGGTCGCCGTAAAGGGGCAATTGCTCGGGCAGCATCGGCCGCGGCCCGACAAGGCTCATCTCGCCCCGGAACACGTTCCAGAGCTGGGGCAGCTCGTCCAGCGAGCTCGACCGCAGCACCGCCCCGAGCCGGGTCACGCGGGGATCGTCGCGCAGTTTCTGGGTGCGGTGCCATTCCTCGGCCCGCTCTGGATTGTCGCGCAGGTATTCCACCAGCCGCGCCTCGGCATTATGCACCATGGTGCGCAGCTTGAGGATGTGGAAAACGCGGCCATCCTTGCCCAGGCGCGCCTGCCGGTAAAAGGGGTTCCCGCCCTCGAACCAGAGCGCCAGCGCGCAAAGCAGGATGATGGGAAGCGTCAGGGGCAGCGTCAGCAGAATGAAAACAAGATCAAGCGCCGGCTTGCCGAGCCTGCGATAGAACCGCTGGCCGAAATTCGGCACGACGCCCGCCATCGGAGCCTGAACCGGCTCCGGGCTGCCTTCCTCGAATGCTGCCGCCCGGCCGTGGTCGCACGGCAAATAGATGTTCAAGGATTTCTCTCCACCGCCGTGCCTGACAGAAGGACCAAAAATCGAAGACTGGTCGAAACTTACATCAAATTCTTTCATATTGCCCTCGAAGAGCAATCTCCGAAAATACGGAGCCGGAGGCCAGAACGCATAATGCCCCGGAATATCAGCAGGGTCACGCCGGGCTCTGGCCTGCGCCGGCGATCGTTCACGCCTTAATTCAAACGAACAGGAACCGAACTTCCTCACTCATGACCTAGTATTCCTTTGGCGTCCGGTATCGCGGCTCAAGGGTTCCCGGGCGCACCCACACCCCGGCCTGACAGGGCCGTGATTCGGACACGCCGGCTGTCGGACATCAATGTTATGCGGAAACTTCCGCCCCCAGTTCCGAGCACCGACCGCTCATGCATCTGCATCCTACGTTAATGTTTGAAACATTCAAGATTTTACTTACCAATTATTAACCTTACGTTGCGAAATCTTCCAACTTGAGGCCTATTTTGCGCTATTCCATGACCCTGCCACCCCTCTGCGCCGTTTGCCGATCATGACCGCCCGGGAAAAGACATCGCGCTGGATCGGCGTTTCGATCCTCGGCGACCGGTTCCATGCCTGGCTTTATGACGGCAGCCGGAAACTGGCCGGGCTGAGCGGCCCGCTCAATCCGGCGGACGGGGCCGATCCGGAAGCTGCGCTCAGGCCGCATCTTGACGCATGGCTCGACGATCCCGACAGGCCCGTAACGGTCGTCATCAGCGGCGCGCCCGGTGCGGCTCTCGTGCGGATTCCGGTGTCGTTGCGATCGCTCGATGCCGCTGTCGCGCCGGCGCGCGATCGGCGGCTGGCGCTGCATCTGCTCCCCGGGCTGGTCCAGTCCGATCCGCCGGCGGTGATTCGCGGGCCCGAAACCGCGATCGCGGGGTTCCTGTCGCTCAATCCCGACTGGGACGGGGTGATCTGTCTGCCCGGTCCGGTAACGGTCTGGGCGCAGACCAGCGCCGCCGAGATCGTCAGCATCCGGTGCTTTCTGACCGCACAACTGGCCGGGGCGGCGGCGGAACCGGAGCAATCCGGCCCGACGGCCTTTGCCATGCAGGACGGCTCGGAATTCGCCGGGGCGCTCGCCGACACGATTGCGCGCCCCGAAATGCTTGCCGCGCGCCTGGCCGAGGCCGCGGCCCGGCGCGAGCTTGGCCAGCCGGAAATCGCGGCGCGGCTCTGGGGTGCATTGATCGGCGCCGAACTTGCCGCCGTCCGGCCCTACTGGCTCGGCCAGCAGATCGCCGTCATCGGCGATGGCGCCCTTGCCCGCACCCAGGTGGCGGGGCTCGCGCTGCAGGGTGCCCCCGCGACCCTGGCCGGAGCGGAGCCGATGCAGGCCGCCGGCCTCTGCGCCCGGTGGCTGCACCGCTGAATCCGCGCCGCCCGGAATCGCCCGGAATTGCCCGGACCTTGTGAAAACCGCCCGTTCATGCTGGTCTCTGGTCAAATTGCGCCACCGGGGCGCATTCCGACCACGAGGCCCGCATGACCCGTATCATCAACGCCCTTTCCGAAATCCAGTCCAGCTACAAGGTGATGTTCGTCGACCTCTGGGGTTGCGTTCATGACGGCGTGCGCGCCTTTCCGGCGGCGGTTGCCGCGCTTCAGGCCTATCGCGGCTCCGGCGGCACCGTCATCCTCGTCACCAACTCCCCCCGCTCCCGCGAGGGGGTGAGGCACCAGCTTGCCGAACTCGGCGTGCCCGAAGACGCATGGGACGCGATCGCCACCTCCGGCGACAGCGCCCGCGCCGCCATGTTCCAGGGAGTGGTCGGCTCGAAAGTCTGGTTCATGGGGAACTGGGACCACGACAAGAGCTTTTTCGACCCGATGAAGGTGATCGATTCGCCGGTTCCCATTGAGCGCGTGCCGCTGGAAGAGGCCGAGGGCATCGTCTGCTGCGGGCCGCTCGATTCCCTGCCCGATCCCGAGGCGCATCGCCCGCAGCTTCTTTATGCCAAGCAGAAGGGGCTGAAGCTGCTCTGCGCCAACCCGGACATCGTGGTGGACCGCGGCAACAAGCGTGAGTGGTGCGCCGGCGCCATCGCCCGGCTCTATACCGAGATGGGCGGCGAAAGCTTCTATTTCGGCAAGCCGCATCCGCCGATCTACGACCTTGCGCGCCGCCGGCTCGCGGCACTCGGGTGCGACACCGACAAGGCCGCGATCCTCGCCATCGGCGACGGCCCCCACACCGACATCCTGGGCGCCATGGGCGAGGATCTCGATTCCCTATTCATCACCGGCGGGCTTGCCGCCGACGAGACCGCAACCGGCCATGCCCCGGCACCCGATGCGCTTGAACGGTTCCTGCAGAACGAAGGCATCAGCCCGACCTATGCCATCGGATTCCTGCAATGAAACAAAATTGCCCTTGATTTCTGCGGTTGCGAAGTAATAAAGTTACGCGCATCCGGCTTCGCATGGCAGAATTATTGCCGCGACACTCAGGGACAAGGAAGACAAGGACATCATGTTGGACAATATGCCCCGCGGAACCATCTGCATCGAAGACATCGAGATGGGCATGAGCCGCCACCTGCGAAAGGTGGTGACCGATGAAGACATCGAGATGTTTGCCCGGGTCTCCACCGACCGCAACCCGGTGCACCTGGACGACGATTACGCCCGCGACACGATTTTCGAGGGCCGGATTGCCCATGGCATGCTGACGGCCGGGCTGATCTCGGCGGTGATCGGCGAACAGCTGCCCGGACACGGCACGGTCTATATGGGCCAGACGCTGAAATTCCTCGCCCCGGTGCGGCCGGGCGATACGGTCCATGCCGAGGTGACGGTGATCGACATCGACCTTGCCAAGCGCCGGGTCAAGCTCGATTGCCACTGCTCGGTGAACGGGAAGAAGGTGCTCGTGGGCGAAGCGATGGTGCTGGCCCCCTCGCGCAAGTTCGACTGACCACAGGACCGCGACAGGGCCCGGGCGCATAGGGCCGCGTATTTCCGGCACGCGCCCGCCCGGCCCGAAACCTGGCCCCGATAGCGCAAAGGCCCTTCACTCCGCCGGCGTTGCAGATTAGGCAAGGCCCATGCGCATTATTGCCGATTACCGCTCTCTTCAGCCGCAGGATCGCGGCGCCACCGCCGCCATCGGCAATTTCGACGGTGTCCACATCGGTCACCGCTCGGTGATCGACATGGCCCGGAACGCATGCCCCGACGCACCGCTCGGCGTGCTGACCTTCGACCCGCATCCGCGCGAATATTTCGCCCCCCATGCGCCCCCCTTCCGCCTCATGAGCCCCCATGCCCGTCAGAGCCGGCTGCGCAAGATCGGGGTCGATCTCCTGTTCGAACTGCCCTTTGATGCGGCGCTCGCGAACATGAGCCCCGAAGATTTCGCACGCGAGGTCATTTCCCGCGGTCTTGGCCTGCGCCACGTGGTGGTGGGTGAAAATTTCCGCTTCGGCCATCAGCGGCGCGGCCGGGCCGAGGACATGGTGCGCTTCGGTGCCGCGATGGATTTCGGGGTGACGGTCGCACCATTGCTTGGCGATTCGGGAAAGACCGTCTCGTCCAGCGCAATCCGCCGCGCCCTGGCCGAAGGGCGCCCCCGCGACGCGGCCGAGATGCTCGGCCACTGGCACCGGATCGAGGGTCCGGTGATCACCGGCGCCCGGCGTGGCCGGGAGCTCGGATTTCCAACCGCGAACATGTCGATCGACGGGCTTCTTCCGCCGGCTTTCGGGGTCTATGCCGTGCTCGTTGATGTCTGCGACGGGCCGCACAAGGGCAGCTACCTCGGGGCCGCGAGCATCGGCGTGCGCCCGATGTTCGGCGAGAACCGCCCCAATCTCGAAACCTTCCTGCTGGATTTTTCGGGCGATCTCTACGGCGCGACGCTCTCGGTCGGCCTCGTGGAATACCTGCGTCCCGAGCAGACATTCGATTCGCTCGACGCCCTCATCGCCCGGATGGAGCACGACTGCACGCAGGCCCGCGCCGTCCTCGCCCGGACATGACCGATCCGATCGACCGCAGCCGCCTGGCGCCCGGCTTCTGGAAAACGAAACCGCTCTCGCGCATGTCGCGCCACGAATGGGAAGCCCTCTGCGACGGCTGCGGCAAATGCTGCCTGAACAAGCTCGAGGACGAGGACAGCGGCGACGTCTCCCTGACCCGCGTCGCCTGCCGGCTGCTCGATCTCGACACCTGCCACTGCAGCAATTACGCGAACCGCCACAGCTATGTTCCCGAATGTATCGTGCTGCGCCCGGGCGAACTCGAGCGGCACCTGTCCTGGATGCCCGAAACCTGCGCCTATCGCCTGATCCACGAAGGGCGGCCGCTGCCCGACTGGCATCCGCTCGTCTCGGGCGACCCCGAAAGCGTCCACCGCGCCGGCATTTCGCTGCGCGGACGCATGGTCAGTGAATCCGAGGTCGCGGAGGACGACTGGGAGGATCACATCATCGACGAACCCACCTGAGAGGCCGCGGCCGCACCCGTCCTTTGCCCCGGTGCGGGCCCATGCTAAGCGATAGCGGGAAAGCGACTCGACTGCCGGAACAGCGCCGTTTCAGCAGAAAACCAGGGGCAGGGAACAAAGACAGATGCCGAACCACACCGAACCCAAACTCATCGCCGGCAACGCGAACCGGCCCCTGGCCGAAGCGATCGCCCAGCGCATGACCATGCACCGCGGCGTCCATACCGGCCTCGTGGATGCCCGGGTCGAGCGCTTCAACGACGGCGAAATCTTCGTCGAAGTCTTCGAGAACGTGCGCGGCGAAGACATGTTCGTGATTCAGCCGACCTCGAACCCGGCCAATGACAACCTGATGGAACTGCTGATCATGGCCGATGCGCTGCGCCGCTCCTCGGCCAGCCGGATCACCGCGATCCTGCCCTATTTCGGCTATGCCCGGCAGGACCGGCGCACCAAGGCCCGCACGCCGATCTCTGCCAAACTCGTCGCCAACATGATGGTCGAGGCCGGCATCGAACGGGTGCTGACCATGGATCTCCACGCCGCGCAGATCCAGGGCTTCTTCGACATCCCCGTGGACAACCTTTACGCAAGCCCGATCTTCGCGCTCGACATCCAGGCGCATTTCCGCGGCCATATGGAAGATCTGATCGTCATCTCCCCCGATGTGGGCGGGGTGGCCCGCGCGCGCGAACTTGCCAAGCGCATCAATTCACCGCTCGCCATCGTCGACAAGCGTCGCGAGAAACCGGGCGAAGTCGCCGAAATGACGATCATCGGCGACGTGCGCGACAAGACCTGCATCATCGTCGATGACATGTGCGACACCGCCGGAACGCTCTGCAAGGCGGCGGCGGTGCTGATCGAAAACGGTGCGAAAGAGGTCCACGCCTATATCACCCACGGGGTGATGAGCGGCCCCGCGGCGGAACGGGTCGCCAATTCGGTCATGAAATCGCTGGTCCTCACCGACACGATCCAGCCGGCACCCGCGGTCATCGCCGCACGCAACATCCGCATCGTGCCGACGGCCCCGATCTTCGCCCAGGCGATCCACAACATCTGGGACGGCACCTCGGTCTCCTCGCTGTTCGAGCACACGACCCTCGCCCCGATCTACGAATCGCTCTACGCGGTCGCCTGAAAGCGCGCGCCCGCTCCCCGAGCCCCCAGGGGCATCTTCTGGCCGGAAATATCCCGGGGAGCACGAGGGGCAGCGCCCCTCGTCCCCGCAGTCAAGACCGGCCCGCCCGGCCGGTTCAGAGCGCCGCCCGCAGATCCTCGACCAGGTCGGTGCGTTCCCAGCTGAACCCCCCATCCGCATCCGGTTCGCGCCCGAAATGGCCATAGGCGGCGGTGCGCTGATAGATGGGGCGGTTCAGGTCCAGATGCTCGCGGATGCCGCGCGGCGTCAGATCCATGATCTTCCGCAGGGCGCGCTCGATGGCGCAGTTGTCGGCCTGCCCCGTGCCATGGGTGTCGACATAGATCGACAGCGGTTCGCTCACCCCGATCGCATAGGCAAGCTGGAGCGTGCATGTCTCCGCCAGCCCCGCCGCGACCACGTTCTTGGCAAGGTAACGCGCCGCATAGGCGGCCGACCGGTCGACCTTGGTCGGATCCTTGCCGGAAAAGGCGCCGCCCCCGTGGGGCGCCGCGCCGCCATAGGTATCGACGATGATCTTGCGTCCGGTCAGCCCCGCATCCCCGTCGGGCCCGCCGATCACGAAGCGCCCGGTCGGGTTCACGTGCCAGACGGTGCGCTCGTCGATCCAGCCCCCGGGCAGGGTTTCGCGGATATAGGGCTCGATGATCGCGCGCACGTCATCGCTGCCAAGCTCGGGATCCAGATGTTGGGTGCTGAGCACGATGGAACTCACGCCAACGGGCTTTCCGCCCTCATAGCGTACCGAAAGCTGGCTTTTCGCATCGGGGCCGAGCGCGGGCTCGGTGCCGTCCTTGCGCACTTCGGCCAGGCGGCGCAGGATCGCATGGGCATAGTGGATCGGGGCCGGCATCAGGGCCTCGGTCTCGCGTGTCGCAAAACCGAACATGATGCCCTGGTCGCCCGCGCCCTCGTCCTTGTTCTCGGCCGCGTTCACACCCTGGGCGATGTCGAGCGACTGTTCGTGCAGCAGGTTCGTGATTTCGCAGGTCGCATGATGGAACCGTTCCTGCTCGTAACCGATGTCGCGGATGCAGGCGCGGACGATGTCTTCGATATCCCCCATCAGTTCGTGCAGACGACCGGTATCCGCAAGGCCGATCTCGCCGCCGACGACGACGTGGTTCGTGGTCGCAAAGGTCTCGGCCGCCACGCGCGCCTCGGGCTCCTGCTCGAGCAGCGCATCGAGAATGGCATCGGAAATACGATCGCAGACCTTGTCGGGGTGCCCCTCGGAAACCGATTCCGAGGTGAAGATATAGCTGTCACGCGACATGAAAGTGCTCCATTGAGATTATCCCGCCACGTCAGGAAGCCGTTGTGACGGGTTGCAAAAGTGGTTACGCGCGGGGCGCGGCAGGGTCAATCGCGTTTTCCGCGCCGCGCCGCGCCGCTTCTCGCCCGCTGCCCTGCGCGGATTGCGCCAAGCCCGAGCAGCAGCAACAGGAACAGCGGCAGATCGCCCGTGCGCGAATAGGGCGTCGGCGGCAGCGGCCGGGGCAGTTCCGCATCGACGAATCCGGCTTGGCCCAGCGCGATGCTGGCGGTGACGCGCCCGCGCGGGTCGATCATCGCCGAAACCCCGGTGTTCGCGGCACGGATCAGCGGCAGCCCCTGTTCCATCGCCCGCATCCGCGCCTGAACAAGGTGCTGATAGGGACCGCTGCGCTTGCCGAACCAGGCGTCATTGGTGATCTGGATCAGGAAATCCGGCCGCTCCGGCGCCGCGTTCACGTCATGGGCAAAAACCGCCTCGTAGCAGATGAGCGGCAGACCCGCCCCGATCCCGCCAAAACCGAGCACCTGCGGCCCCGGCCCGGCGCTGTAGCCGGCCCCCTCCTGCGCGGCGAAACCGTGCAGGCCGAAGCGCGCCGCGAGATCGCCAAAGGGGATATATTCACCGAACGGAACAAGGTGGTGCTTGTCATAGAGCCCCGCAACCGCCCCCTCCGCATCCAGGTAAACCAGCGTATTGTAATAGCGCCCCTCGCCGTCCCGCTGCGCGCCCAGCACGACCGGCACGCCGCCGGCTGCCCCGGCGATGGCGGCAAGCGCAAAATCCGCATCCTCAAGCAGCCAGGGGATCGCGCTTTCCGGCCAGACGATCAGGTCCGGCCGCGGCGCAGCGGCGGTATAGGCAAGCTGGCGCTCGAAAAAGACGGCATTGCGTTCGGGATCCCATTTCTCCTGCTGCGGCGCATTGGGCTGCACGAGGCGCACGACCCGCCCGCCGGCCGGTTCCACCGGCAGGAGCGGCAGGGCGAGCGCGGCGGCCGCTCCCGCGAGGGCCGCACAGCCCACCGGGGGCAGCAGCCAGGGCCAGGCACCGCCAAGCCGCATGTGGCGGGTAACGAAGCGCAGCAGGAAGACGCCGAGCGAAAGCCCCGCCGCCAGCGTGAGAAAACTCAGCCCCAGCGGCCCGATCCAGGCCAGCGCAAGGGCCGCGGGCGTGTCGATCCAGATCTGCGAAAACTGCGCCCAGGGGAAGCCGGTGAACAGGTAGCTGCGGGCATATTCGGCCAGCGTCCAGCACGTCACCAGCGCAAAGGGGCGGAAATCGGCCCGCCGCGCCAGCCGCGCCGCACCCCAGAAGGCCGCGCCCCAGAACAACGCAAGCCCGCCCGAAAGGAACAGGAGCGCAAAGGGCGCCATCCAGCCGTGGCGGGCCACGTCCACCTGGAACGGCTCGATGATCCAGAACAGGCCATGGGCGAAATAGCCAAGGCCAAAGCCCCAGCCGACCAGCCCCTGCCCCCGCGGGCGGCGGATCGGCGCCAGCACCGCCGGCAGCGCTGCCAGCCCCGCGAGGGTCAGCCACCACCAGCCGGTCGGCGCAAGCCCGAGCGCAGCGACCACGCCAAGCAGCACCGCCGCGAGCAGCCGCAGCACCGACGGTCGCTGCATCGTCATCAGCCGGCAGCCGGAAAGCGCACGCGCATACGTTTGACCCGGCGCGGATCGGCGTCGATCACCTCGAATTCGGGGCCGTCCGGGTGCTGGATCACCTCGCCCCGCGTCGGCACGCGCCCGGCAAGCATCGAGACGAGGCCACCGAGCGTGTCGATCTCTTCCTCGTCCACATCCTCGTTTTCGGTCAGGGACATGCCGATCTCGGATTCGAAATCGTCCAGCGGCGTGCGCGCCAGCACAAGGTAGCAGCCGGGTTTTTCGCGGATCCAGGTCTGGTTCTCGTCGCTGTCGTGTTCGTCCGCGATCTCGCCCACCACCTGCTCGATCAGATCCTCTATGGTCACGAGCCCGTCGACGCCGCCATATTCGTCGATCACGAGCGCCATGTGCCGCCGCTCGGTCTGCATCTTGGTCAGCAACACCCCGATCGGCATCGAGGGCGGCACGAAAAGCAGCGGACGCAGCATGGCCGTGAGGTCGAAATCAAGCCCGTTGCCGTTGAAGCCATGGCTCAGTGCCAGATCCTTGAGGTGGACGAAGCCAAGCGGCGTATCCAGCGTTCCGTCATAGATCGGGATTCGCGACATGCCGCTGTTGCGGAACAGGGTGACGAGCTCCTCCTTGCCGATGGTGAGCGGGGCCGCGACGATCTCCGCCGTCGGGATCGCCACATCCTCGACCCGCATGCGATGAAGGTTGACCATCCCGCGCAGCGGGCCGCCGGGTTTCGGGCCGTCTTCGGCTGGCGCATCCGGGGTCAGCGCGTCAAGCAGGCGGCTGAAAAAGCCCGATCGTCCATCGGGCGCGGATGAGTCGTCTTCGGTCTCTGGCTGTTGCCCGGCGGATGCCGGGGCTGTGTCCGTGGTGTCGTTCATGAAACCCTGTCTCGAAATCGGGCCGGTCTGCTGTCACTCATATGGGTCATCAATCCCCAGAGTGCCAAGTATTTCGCGCTCGAGCCGCTCCATGAGCTCTGCATCGCCATCGCGAAGGTGATCGTAACCAAGAAGATGCAGCACCCCATGCACAACAAGATGCGTCACATGGTCGCTGAGCGCGCGCCCGGCCGCGCGGGCCTCGGCCGTGCAGGTGTCAAAGGCGAGCGCGATATCGCCAAGCTCGCATTCCTCGGCACCGGGGAGCGCGGGCCGCGCGCCCTCCCGTTCCGGTGCGCGGTCGCGCAACGGCCAGGACAGGACATTGGTCGCCTGCTCCTGCCCGCGAAAGGCGGCGTTCAGCGCGGCGATCCGCGCGTCATCACACCCAAGCAGCGCAATCCCGAACCGCGCGGGGTCCAGGCCCAGATGCACAAGCGCGGCATCACCCGCGCGCGCCGCCAGCGTAGTCAGGCCGGTGGCGGTCCAGCGGCTGTCCTCGATCATCACATCGACGCTCATGCCCCTGGCCGCGCCCCTGCTGGCACGCGATGGCGGTGCGGATCCGTGTATCCGTCAGCCATCGGCCTCGTAAGCCTCGATGATTGCGGCGACCAGCGGGTGACGCACCACGTCGCGGGCGGTGAAATAACTGAACCCGATCGACGGAATGCCCCCCTTGAGCAGCCGTTCCGCATCGGCAAGCCCCGAAGCCGTGCCACGCGGCAGATCGACCTGGGTGCGGTCGCCCGTCACCACCATGCGCGAGCCCTCGCCAAGGCGGGTCAGGAACATCTTCATCTGCATGGTGGTGGCGTTCTGCGCCTCGTCCAGCACCACGAAGGCATCCGAAAGCGTGCGCCCGCGCATGAAGGCCAGCGGCGCGATCTCGATGCGGCGTTCCTCCATCAGCCGGCTCAACTGTTTCCCGGGCAGGAAATCGTCAAGCGCGTCGTAAAGCGGCTGCATGTAGGGATCGACCTTTTCCTTCATGTCGCCGGGCAGGTAGCCGAGCTTTTCCCCCGCCTCGACCGCCGGGCGTGACAGGATGATGCGATCGACTCGCCCGGCGATGAACATCGACACCCCGACCGCCACCGCGAGATAGGTCTTGCCGGTGCCGGCAGGGCCGATGCCGAACACGAGGTCATTGTCCAGAAGCGTGCGCAGATAGCTGCGCTGCGCCTCGGTGCGGGGCTCCACGACGCGCTTGCGGGTGCGGATCTCGGTGGCCGGGCCGCCGGTGCCGGGACGTCCGGGCGCCGGGCTTGCACCGCCGAGCCGCAGCTCGCGGTCGATGTCCCCGCTTTCGATGCTGCGCCCGGATTCGAGCCGCGCGTACAGCAGCCGCAGCACCTCCCCGGCGCGGACGCGGGAGTCGGGTTCGCCGATAATCGTCAGGATATTGCCCTTGTGCATGATCTGCACGTCGAGTTCGCGCTCGATCAGGGCAAGATTGCGGTCGTATTCGCCGCAAAGCTCGATCAGCAGGCGATTGTCCGGAAATTCGATCTCGACTTCGCGCCGGGCGTCGTCGGGCTGTAACGGGGTCAGGGGGCCGGTGGCCAAGCCGCTCTCCTATTCAGGTTCCAGCCGTCAGCGTGCCAATATCGTCCGGGCTGCGCAAGCCGTCGCGATCATTCGGGGCCGTATTTCAGGGCAGCACCTTCCCGCGGGGTGCGCGACAGGCGGAAACGAAAACGACCGCCCCGGATGCAGGGCGGCCGGTAATTCCGGTCATCTCCGGTCACTGCGCATCAGAAGCGGAAGTTCACGCCAAGCTGGACATTGTGGAACTTCGGCGTGGCCTTGGTCGAGGCACCGCCCGCATCCGTCAGATCCTTTTTCTGGAACTGGAGATATTCGTATTCGGCGCGCACCGACCAGTTTTCCGACAGCTTGCGCTCGACCCCGACACCGGCTGCGAAACCGTTGCTCTTGTAGGATGTATCGAGCGCGATCGAATCCCCGCCGGTCGTACCAGTGACCGAATAGTCGAAATCGCCGCGCACGAAGCCGAGGATACCGTAGAACAGCGTATCGCCCGAACGGTTGGTGACGCCGGCCTTGCCGCGCAGGCCGAGAACATAGTTCAGATCGGTCGAGGCGGTATAACCATCGGTGGTGAAATCGTCATCCGCCTTGCCGCCCATATAGCCGAATTCGAGCCCGTACACCGCGGTGCGGTCGCTCAGCGCCCGTTCGCCACGCCAGCCCGCATGCAGGCCGTAGTTGAACCCGTGCTGTTTCAGCGTGTCAGGCGACGCGACGATGGTGCCAGCCGTATTGCGGTGGCCGACCTCGTCATCACCCTGAAAATCATAGCCGATGCTGCCGCCCAGGTAGAACCCGGCCCAGCTCGGCGCCGGTTCCGCGGGCGCGGGGGTGAAGATCGGCGCCTCGACCACCGGTTCCTCGAGGTTGCCGGCAAACGCGGCACCGCCGAGCCAGCAGGTCAGCGCGGCCGTCGATCCGGCAATCAGCAGGGAGTCACGAATCTTTGCGGACACAGAAAAAAGCGGTTTCAACTCATTCATCCTTCGCACGCGGGGGCTGCCCGATCCGTCCAGACTGCCCTGTTGCATCCTACATCGTCAATGGAACGCCATGCGTCCAGTGCAAAAGGGTCGAAGCAGCGGGGGCAACCATGTTTTCGGGCGGGACGTTGCCGACAATCCTCACTTGGGCCTCACCTGGGCTTCACTTGGGCAGCGCCGCCGCCGGGCCCTGCCTCATTCGGCGGCAATTACCTCTCCGGCCAGCGAATTCGCGCCGCTCGCGACGATTCGCACCCGCGCCAGCACACCCGGTCCGACACCGCCGCCGTTCACATGCACCGCGTGCAGGTGGTCCGACTTGCCGACCATCTGCCCCGCCTCGCGGCCCGGTTTCTCGAACAATACGCCGACCTCCTGCCCGACCATGCGGTCCTGCGCACGCTTCTGCTGCTGCCCGAGCAGGGCCTGAAGCCGCTGCAACCGCTCGGCAGCGACCGCCGGGTCCACCTGCGCGCGTTCCGCCGCCGGCGTGCCGGGGCGGGGCGAATAGCAGAAGGAATAGGCCTGCCCGTATCCCACCGCCTCGACCAGATCGAGCGTGGCCCGGAAATCCGCGTCGCTCTCTTCGGGAAAGCCGACGATGAAATCGCCGGAAATCAGGATGTCGGGGCGGGCGGCACGGATGCGTTCGATCAGCCGCAGATAGCTTTCGGCGCTGTGGCTGCGGTTCATGCGCTTCAGGATCCGGTCGCTGCCGGACTGGACCGGCAGATGCAGATAGGGCATGAGCTTGTCGCATTCGCCATGGGCGGCGATCAAATCGTCGCTCATGTCGTTGGGGTGCGAGGTGGTATAGCGGATCCGCTCGAGCCCGTCGACGCCGGCCAGCGCGCGGATCAGGCGCGCAAGGCTCCAGTCGCCCCCCTCGCCCGCGCCGTGATAGGCATTCACGTTCTGCCCGAGAAGCGTGATCTCGCGCACGCCCCGCGCCACCAGATCGCGCGCCTCGGCAAGGATGCGTTCGGGCGGGCGCGATGCCTCGGCGCCGCGGGTATAGGGCACGACGCAGAAGGCGCAGAACTTGTCGCAGCCCTCCTGCACGGTCAGGAACGCCGTGGGGCCGCGGCTGGCACGCGGGCGCGGCGGCAGGCCGGTGAACTTGTCCTCGACCGGGAAATCGGTGTCGATCGCGCGCCCGCCCTCGCGCAGGCGGGCCTCCATTGCCGGCAGGCGGTGATAGCTCTGCGGCCCGACCACCAGATCGACAAGCGGCGCGCGGCGCATGATTTCCTCGCCCTCGGCCTGGGCCACGCAGCCGGCGACACCGATTTTCAGATCGGGTTTCGCCTCTTTCAGGCCCCGGAACCGACCGAGTTCGGAATAGACCTTTTCGGCGGCCTTTTCGCGGATATGGCAGGTGTTCAGCAGGATCATGTCGGCGCCTTCGGGGCTGTCGACCTGTTCATAGCCCTGTTCGCCCAGCGCCTCGGCCATGCGCTCGCTGTCATAGACGTTCATCTGGCAGCCATAGGTTCTGATGAACAGCTTCCGGGGTGCGCTCATGTCGGCAACGCCTTCGATCAGGGGTTTCGCGCCGGCGCGTGCGGGCCCGGCTTGCATCGGTTCCGCAATTATCCGATTCTGGCGCGGATCACCAGAACAAGGCCGGCGACAGCCGGAATCAGGGGGCGGACCCATGCGATTCGCAACGCTGGACAGCTTTATCGGCGAAGGCCGCGCGCTGCTGGGCAAGGGGCCGGTGGCGCTGATCTTCGTCGAGGACGAGACCGAGATCGAATCCACCCTGCGCCACCACCTGAAATGCGGCTTCGGCGCGGTCCTGGCGCTCATGCCCGATGCCTTTGCGCTCAAGGACATTGCCGATCCGCGCGTGCATCGAATCGGTTTCGACTGCGCCTCGCCCGAAGTGCTGGCCGATGCGGTCAACCGGTTCATCGAGGCGGCGCCGGGGCTCTGGTTCTATTACTGCTTCAACGCGGAATATCTTTTCTTTCCCTTCTGCGAGAGCCGCAGCGTGGGCGAGTTGCTGGCCTTTCACGGCGAAGAGAAACGCGACGCGATGCTGACCTATGTGGTCGACCTCTATGCCGATACGGAAGCGGATGACCAGCCGGTGCTGCTTGATCGCGCCCATCTCGACCGCGCGGGTTATTACGCGCTGGCACGGATCGACCCGGCGACCGGCCATCCGCGCGAACGGCAGCTCGATTTCTTCGGCGGGCTGCGCTGGCGCTACGAGGAACACATCCCGCCCAAAAGCCGCCGGATCGACCGGGTCGCCCTGTTCCGCGCCGCGCCGAGCCTGCGGCTGCTGCCCGACCATCGCTTCGCCGAGCAGGAATACAACACCTATTCCTGCCCCTGGCACCACAACCTCACGGCCGCGATCTGTTCGTTCCGCACGGCGAAGGCGCTCAAGCGCAATCCGGGCTCGCGCCATGCGATCGACAGTTTCCTGTGGCGCAGTTCCACCCGGTTCGAGTGGCATTCGCGCCAGCTTCTCGACCTCGGGCTGATGGAACCCGGCCAGTGGTTCTGATCTGAAGGATGCGGGGGCCGCGGTCATCGCGAACCAACGCGAGACGCCCGTGCCTTCCGGGCCGAAAGCGCCGCTGGACGATGTTCAGCGCCGGCGCAGCCGGATCACCACATCGACCGAGGCGACCTCGGCGCCTTCGGGGGCCGGCGGCAGGCCGATAATGTGCAGCCGCTCGGCCGGCGCGTCGCTCAGGACGCCATCGTCTTCCCAGTAGAAATGCGGGTGCTCATGGGTGTTGGTGTCGAAATAGCTGCGCGTGCCGTTCACCGTGACCTCCTGCATGAGGCCGACCTCGCAGAAGGCGCGCAGGGTGTTGTAGACCGTCGCCAGCGACACCGAGACGCCGCCTTCCCGCGCCGCCTCGTAAAGGCTTTCGGCGGTGACGTGGCGATGGCGCCCGTCCCCGATCAGAAGCTCGGCCAGCGCGACCCGCTGCCGCGTCGGTCGCAGATCGCCCTTGCCAAGCCAGCGGGCAGCGGTTTCTGTGGGGCTGTTGCCCTTTGGTATCTCGATCTCGGCCATGTTGTTCATATAGTGCGCTTTGTGGAGCGGTTTCAAATGAAATTCATTCGCGCTCCGCGACATGAGGACACGGGCAGCCCCCGCCCGCGATCTTGCAGGATGCCCGAACCCAGTGCTAGACGAGGCGCGATCCGCGAGACCAGCAAGGCAGGAGAGAACGCCATATGGCTCAATACCCCAGCAGCTTCGACAAGGAAGACTTGTTGAAATGCGCCCGCGGCGAACTTTTCGGGCCGGGCAATGCGCAGCTTCCCGAACCGCCGATGCTGATGATGGACCGCATCACCGAAATCAGTGCCGACGGCGGCAGCCACGGCAAGGGCCATGTGGTGGCCGAATTCGACATCCATCCCGATCTCTGGTTCTTTGCCTGCCATTTTCCCGGCAATCCGATCATGCCGGGCTGTCTCGGCCTTGACGGGCTGTGGCAACTGACCGGGTTCAACCTTGGCTGGCGCGGCATGCTGGGCCAGGGGATGGCGCTCGGCGTGGGCGAGGTCAAGCTGACCGGCATGGTGCGCCCCGACCGCAAGCTGCTGACATATTACGTGGACATGACCCGGGTCATCGACCGCAAGCTCAAGATCGGCGTGGCCAACGGACGTGTTGTCGCCGATGGCGAAGAGATCTATTCGGTCAAGGACATGAAGGTCGGTCTGGCCACGGCCGCAGGCTGAATGCCCTGTCCGGGCCATCGACCGAGAACAGAGGGAGAAGCCGATGCGCCGCGTCGTCATCACAGGTCTGGGCATCGTTTCCTCGATCGGGAACAACGTGCCGGAAGTGCTTGCCTCGCTGCGGGCCGGGCGCTCGGGGATCGAGGCGGTGCCGGAAATGGCCGAGCACGGCTTCCGCAGCCGCATCGCCGGCACGATCAAGCTCGACCCCGCCGAACATGTGGACAAGCGCACCATGCGCTTCATGGGGCCGGGTGCCGCCTATGCCCATATCGCCATGACCGAGGCGATCCGCGACGCCGGGCTTGAAGAGGGCGACATCGTCAATCCGCGCACCGGCGTCATCGCCGGGTCGGGCGGGCCCTCGACCAGCGCCATGTTCGCGGCACACCAGAGCGTGCTCAAGACCGGCGTGACCAAGCGGATCGGCCCCTTCGCGGTGCCGAAATGCATGTCCTCGACCATCTCGGCCAATCTGGCCACGGCCTTCGGCATCCGCGGCGTCAACTATTCGATCACCAGCGCCTGTTCGACCAGCCTGCACTGCATCGGCAGCGCGGTCGAGCAGATCCAGCTCGGCAAGCAGGACGTGATGTTCGCCGGCGGCGGCGAGGAGCTCGACTGGACGCTGTCCTGCCTGTTCGATGCCATGGGCGCGATGTCGTCGAAATACAACGACACGCCCGAACGGGCGAGCCGCGCTTTTGATGCCGGACGCGACGGGTTCGTGATCTCGGGCGGCGGTGGCATTCTCGTGCTCGAGGATCTGGACCATGCGCTTGCCCGCGGTGCGACGATCCATGCCGAGGTGACGGGTTACGCGGCGACCAGCGACGGGCACGACATGGTTGCCCCGTCCGGCGAAGGGGGCGAGCGCGCCATGCGGCTTGCGCTCGAAACCCTGCCCGAGGCGCGGCGCATCGGCTATATCAACGCCCATGGCACCAGCACCCCGGTCGGCGACGTCGGCGAGGTCGAGGCGGTGCGGCGCGTCTTCGGCGAGGGAACGACCCCGCCCATCAGTTCGACCAAATCCATGACCGGCCATGCGCAGGGCGCGGCCGGCGCGCTCGAGGCGGTGTTCAGCCTCCTGATGCTCAAGCATGATTTCATCGCGCCTTCGATCAACATCGAAAACCTCGATCCGGCGCTCGATCCATCCGAGATCGCCAGCACCCTGGTCGAGAATGCCGGGCTCGACAGCGTGATGACCAACAGCTTCGGATTCGGCGGAACCAACGGTTCGATGATCCTCTCCAGGTATCAGGGATAATGAACAGATGATGCAGCCACTGGCCGGGAAACGCGGCCTGATCATGGGCGTCGCCAACGACCATTCGATCGCATGGGGAATTGCACGGGCCATGAGCGCGGCCGGCGCGGAACTGGCCTTCAGCCATCAGGGCGCCGCCTTCGGCCGCCGCCTCGAACCGCTTGCGGAAAGCCTGGGCTCGACGCTGCTGATCGACGTCGACGTGACGGATGACGCGGCGCTCGACGCGGGGTTTGCCGAACTGGCCGGCCGCTGGGAAACCATTGATTTCGTGGTCCACGCGATCGCCTATTCGGACAAGTCCGAACTCACCGGGCGTTTCCTCGACACGAGCCGGGCGAATTTCCTCCATTCGCTGGAAATCAGCGCCTATTCCTTCATCGAGGTCGCCCGGCGCAGCCATCCCCTGATGCGCGAGAATGGCGGGACGCTCATCACGCTCACCTATCAGGGCAGCAACCGGGTGATCCCGAATTACAACGTGATGGGGGTGGCGAAGGCCGCGCTCGAATCCGCGACGCGCTATCTGGCAAACGACCTCGGGCCCGAGGGCATCCGCGTCAACGCGATTTCTCCGGGCCCCATGCGCACCCTGGCCGGTGCCGCCATCGGCGGTGCGCGCAAGACCTACCGGTTCACCGAGCAGAACGCGCCGCTGCGCAGCAACGCGACGCTGGAGGCCGTGGGCGGTACGGCGGTCTGGCTGGCGTCGGATGCCGGCGCCTTCACGAGCGGCGAAATCATCCATGTCGATGGTGGCTATCACGTGCTCGGCATGCCGCAGCCCGAATCCATGTGAGCCATGACGCACAACCGGCGGTGGGACAATGATATTCCGCCGGCAGCCGGCCCGGCACCGGGACGGCATGCAATGAACGGGCGCCCCTCCTGATGGCGAGCTTCGACACAAGCGACGGGCTCTCGCTCTATTACGAGGACACGGGCCATGGCCCTGCCCTGCTCTGCCTTGCCGGCCTGACCCGCAACTGCCGCGATTTCGACCATGTCGCGCCGCATCTCGCGGGCTGCCGTGTCATCCGCATGGATTATCGCGGGCGGGGCGACTCCGCCTATGACGCCGATTTCCGCAACTATTCGATCCCGCGCGAGGCCGGGGATGCGCTTGAACTGCTCGATCATCTCGGGCTTGAGCGGGCGGTGATCCTCGGCACGTCGCGGGGCGGGCTGATCGCCATGGCGCTTGCGATGATTGCCCCGGCGCGGCTTTCGGGTGTGATCCTGAACGACATCGGCCCGGTGATCGAACCGGCGGGGCTTGCGCGGATTCTGGACCGCCTCGGCCGCCCGCCCGAGGCCCGCAGCCTTGAGGACGCCGCGCATGCACTGGCGCGGGACAATGCGGCGAAATTCCCGGGCGTTCCCCTTGACCGCTGGCGGGAGGAGGCAAGGGCGCGCTACCGCAAGGGGCCGGGCGGGCTCGTGCTGCGGTACGACCCGCATCTGCGCGACGCGGTGGCGGCAGCCGGCGCGGACAGCAGCGCGGCGGATGCACCCGACCCATGGGCGCTGTTCGATGCACTCCGCCCGCTGCCGCTCGGCGTGATCCGGGGCGCGAATTCCGACATCCTTTCGGCCGAAACGCTGCGGCAGATGCAACTCCGGCACCCCGACATGGTCAGCGCAACCGTGCCGGACCGGGGTCATGTGCCCTTCCTTGACGAGCCGCCCACGCTCGGGGTGATCCGTGCCGTCACGGATGCCGTGAAAGCGCGCGGCGGCTGACGCTCAGCCCAGCGCCTCGATGATCGCGTCGAGCCCGTCGGTCAGCGCCGCCGGGCCGGGCTGGAGGATCAGCGAGGAGCTGATCTCGTGGATGCGGCCATTGCGAACCGCCGGGATCGTGTCCCAGCCCGGGCGCGCCGCCATCCGCTCCGGGCGCAGCTTCTTGCCGCACCAGGAGCCTAGAATGACATCGGGGCGCGCCGCCGCCACCTGTTCGGGCGTCACCACGCGCTCCATGGCCTTGCCCCTGGTCACAAGATCCGGGAACGCCTCGCGCCCGCCCGCGATGCCGATCAGTTCCGACACCCAGCGCACGGCCGTTATCATGGGGTCGTCCCATTCCTCGAAATAGACCAGCGGCCTTGCCCGCCCCTCGGCCCGGGCGGCGACCTCGGCAAGGCGCGCCTCGTATCCGCGCGCAAGGTCGTCGGCCCGCCCGGGACAACCGACCAGCGCGCCGACATGGCGGATCATGGCAAGAATGCCGCGCAGATCCTGCTGGTTGAAGGCCATGACCGCCACGCCCTCGCGCAGAAGCGCGGCGGTGATGTCGGCCTGAATATCGCAGAAGCTCAGCACGAGATCAGGTTCAAGCGCGGTGATCGCCGAAATATCCGCCGAGGAAAATCCCGAGACCCGGGGCTTTTCGCGCCGCACCCGCGCGGGGCGGGTGGCAAAGCCTGTGACGCCAATGATACGCGCCTCTTCGCCCAGCAGGTAAAGCACCTCGACCGTTTCCGCCGTCAGGCAGACGATCCGTTCGGGGGGGAAAACACGCATGTCAGATCCTCGCCGTTTCGCAGGGTTCGGCCCGGGCAGGGCAAGCCATGCGGACCGGCGCCCGCAGCATCATCCGCGGCGGGGCCATCAGCCGGGACAGCGGGCCCCGCGCGTCGCGGTCCTCGAAGAATGCGGTGGAAAAGGCGCAGAGCGCCGCGGCATCCTCGCCCTTTTCGACGCCGCAGAACAGCTCCACCCGGTGCGCGTTCAGCACGAACAGGGCCTCGCCCCCGGCCGCACAACCGTCAAGCATGGCCCGCCCGGTCATCTCGAAGCCGGGCCGCAGCGAACAGGCGAGCCGCGCGGCCTGCACGAGCCGTTCGGCAAAGGCCCGCGCCACGGGGCATTCGCGCCCGCTTCGCAGACAGGTGGTGATCTGGAACTGGTGGTCCGGAAATGAAATGCTCATCGCGCCCTCCGCGCAGAAGAGGGCGGCGCATGGTCTGCATGGTCTCGAGTGGCTCCGTCATCACGGCAAACGCTCCTCGGGGCACCCCGCCCGTCTCATGGTTTCAACGATGATGGCAGGTCTCCTGACTCGCGGGTCGCTGCGCCCTTCCCTGCCTTCCCGGAGCCATCAAGGCCCCAGTGGCACAAGGAGGATGGGCGCTCGCCGCTTACAGTTGCGGGGGCAGTCGCGGCCTTGGAGATTCCTCCGCACCGCGTTCCCTTTTCATCCCGCAGGCCGCCTTTGCCGCCCCCGGGAAACCATCAGCGCGACTGTCGCGAAGCACCGGGCCCAAGTCAAGCGCCGAACGCGCGATCCGTCACGATGCCGCAGACCGCGGGAGCACCCAGTGCGGACGGATGAAATGGCAGGTATAGCCGTTCGGGAACCGTTCGAGATAATCCTGATGCTCGGGCTCGGCCTCCCAGAAATCGCCGAGCGGGGCGAGTTCGGTCACAACCAGCCCCGGCCAGAGCCCGGAAGCATCCACGTCGCGGATGGTCTCGCGCGCGGTTTGTTCCTGCCGTTCATCCGCGAAAAGGATCGCCGAACGATAGCTCGGGCCGAGGTCGTTGCCCTGCCGGTCGGGGGTGGTCGGGTCGTGGATCTGGAAGAAGAAGCCAAGGATGTCGCGATAACCCGTCACATCGGGGTCGAAGATCACCTCGAGCGCTTCGGCATGATTGCCGTGATCGCGATAAGTCGCGTTCGGCACGTCGCCGCCGCTGTAGCCGACCCGGGTCGCGATCACGCCGGGACGGCGGCGGAACAGATCCTGCATGCCCCAGAAACAGCCCCCGGCAAGGACGGCGCGTTCAGTCCTGCTCATGCCCGCCCCCGATCCGGCCGAGCCAGGCGCCGTAACCTTCGGCCTCCATGTCGTCGCGGTGGATGAAACGCAGCGCCGCCGAATTGATGCAATAGCGCAGGCCCCCGCGATCCACCGGGCCATCGGGGAACACATGGCCCAGATGGCTGTCGCCATGGGCGCTGCGGACCTCGGTGCGCAACATGCCAAGGCTGTGGTCGCCGTGTTCGGTCACATGGGCGGATTCAATCGGGCGGGTAAAGCTCGGCCAGCCGCAGCCGGCGTCGAACTTGTCGCCGCTCGCGAACAGCGGCTCGCCCGAGACGATATCGACATAAATGCCCGGTTCGCGGTTGTGCAGCAGCTTTCCGCTGCCCGGCCGCTCGGTGCCGCTTTCCTGCGTGACGTGATATTCCTCGGGCGAAAGCGCCGCGATGGCCTCTGCCGATTTTTCATAGCGCATGGCGCCGGCTCCCCTCCTGCTGCGGTCTGCGTCATATCTGTGTGCCATCGTCGCCGGATTCAACGGGGCATGTCCGCGATCACGCTCCCGTTCCATTGCGCCGCGCCGCGCTTCGCCCTATCAGGAGGCATCCCCGACAAAGGCCCTGCACCGTTGAAGACAATCGACCAGATCGCTGCCCTTGCCCCTCTCATGACCGAGTGGCGCCGTGATTTCCACCGCCACCCGGAGCTTGCCTTTGAAGAGACCCGCACCGCCGGCCTAGTGGCGCAGCGGCTGCGGGACTTCGGGCTCGCGCCGGTCGAGGGGATCGGCAGGACCGGGGTCGTGGCCATCGTCGAGGGAGGCGCGCCCGGCCCGTCGATCGCCCTGCGCGCCGACATGGATGCCCTGCCGATGCAGGACGAAAGCGGCCGGGAGTGGCGCTCGTCCCGGGATGGTGTCGCCCATGCCTGCGGTCATGACGGCCACACCGCCGCGCTGCTCGGGGTTGCGCGCCATCTGGCCGAAAACCCGCCCGCGCGGGGCCGCGTCGTGCTGATCTTTCAGCCGGCCGAGGAAAACGGGCTGGGCGCAAGGGCGATGATCCGGGACGGGCTGATCGACCGCTTCCCCTTTGACGAGGTATACGGGTTTCACAACATGCCGCTTCTGGCACCGGGACAGGCCGCGGTGCGCAGCGGCGCGACCCTGAACGGCTATATCGTGTGGGAGGCCGAGATTTCCGGCACCGGCGGCCACGGCGCCGCCTTTTTCAAGGCCACCGACCCGGTGCAGGCGGCAGCACGGCTCGCGACCGAGATTTCCTCGATCATTGGGCGGTATATCGACCCGGCCGACTCCGCGCTGATCACCGTCTGTTCGATCGAGGCCGGCAGTTCGCATAACATCATTCCCGCCACGGCGCGGCTTTCCGGCACGGCGCGGGCGCTCGACCCGGAGGTTCTGGCGCTGCTTCATTCCCGGCTCGAAACCGCCTGCGCCGGGGTGGCGGCGCTGACCGGCTGCGCCATCCGCTGCAATCGGCTGACCGAGGTTCCGCCCTGCATCAACACGCCCGCGGGCGCGGATCATGCGGCCGCCGCCTGTGCCGCCGTGCTGGGCGCCGCCAATGTCACGCGCGACCAGCCCGCCTATCCGTTCACGGATGATTTCGCCCTGTTCCTGCAGGCCGCCGCCGAGGGCGCCTATCTGTTTCTCGGGCAGGAAAGCCCCATGTGCCATGATCCGGCCTATGACTTCGACGATGCGCTGCTTCCGGTGGCCGCAAGCATCTTCGCGACGCTGGTGCGGCAGCGGCTCGGCTGAGGGCCGTCACGCCCGGAGCGTTGCCCCGCCATCGACATAAAGATCCGCCATGGTGATGTGGCTTGCCCGGTCCGAGAGCAGGAAGAGCACCGCCTCGGCCACCTCTTCCGGCACCGCGAGCTTGCCAAGCGGGATCCCGGCCTTGAAGGTCCCGGGCTGCCCGGCGATCACCCGCGCGGCGCCCTGATCGTCGGCCCACATGCCGGTCTGCATCGGCGTAAGCGTCGAACCCGGCGCCACGATGTTGCAGCGCACGCCCAGCGGCCCGAGTTCAATGCCGAGACAGCGGGTGAACATATGCGCCGCAGCCTTCGACGCGGCATAGGCCGCCATGGCATGGCGCGGCACGCCGGCCGCGTTCGAGCCCACGACCACGATGCTGCCCCGCCGCCGCGCCGCCATGCGCCGCCCGAGCGCGCGCCCGACATGGAACACGCCATGGGTGTTCACATCGAACACCCGCCGCCAGTCCGCGTCACTGGTCTCCAGAACGGTATCCGTCGCCAGAACACCGGCGACATTCGCCCCGAATTCGATCGGCCCCCAACTCTGTTCGACCTGATCCACGAGCGCCTCGACCGCGGTGCTGTCGGTTATGTCAAGCGCGGCCGGCCAGATATCATCACCCTCAAGCGCCGGCACGGCAAGATCGCTCGCCACGACCCGCGCGCCCTCGCTGCGCAGCAGCCGCACGAGCGCCGCACCGATCCCGCCACCGGCGCCGGTGACGAAAGCGATCCGCCCGGCAAGGCCCGTGTCCCGGTTCATGTCC
Source organism: Pontibaca methylaminivorans (assembly GCF_900156525.1). Classification (NCBI taxonomy): domain Bacteria; kingdom Pseudomonadati; phylum Pseudomonadota; class Alphaproteobacteria; order Rhodobacterales; family Roseobacteraceae; genus Pontibaca; species Pontibaca methylaminivorans. Next base: position 2,031,017 of record NZ_FTPS01000001.1, on the reverse strand, counting down.
CGGCTCATGCCTGTCGCCGCGCCGCGCCGGCTGCCGGTGTTGCCTGCTCCATCCGCTCGGACAGGGCGGGCGCGATCATGGCGCTTGCCTCGGCACCGGTCAGTTGCGGGTGCAGGAACGGAACCGAAACCACATCGAGCGCCGCGCCATAGGGTTCCCAGAGCGACGGCGTCAGATGCGGGCGGGTCTTGTGGTCATGGGCGGCCCGGACATGGGTCAGCACACCGTCGTAGCGGCGGTGATGGTGGCCCCGCACCAGCCGGTTGGTTTCGAGCACCACCCGCACCACGCCTTCGAGCGCCCGCGGCGGCAGGTTGCCGAGCGCGCTTTCGCCCTCGCGCAGGAAGGCGAGGATCTGCTCGCGGGTCGTCAGGTGCGGATAGCGTTCGGGATCGTGCCCCGCGATGGCAAGCAATGCGCGCAGGGCCTGGCTTTCGGTCGGCTCGGGCTCGGCCCGCCAGCATTCGGCCGGGTAGGAATCGAGCATGGCGACAAGGCCGACCTCACGCCCGGCGTCCTGCAGTTCAACCGCGATCGCCTGGGCGAGGATGCCCCCGACCGACCAGCCGGCGACATGGCAGCGCCCCTCGGGGTGGGTGTCGCGGATGCGGCGCGCATAATCCGCGGCCAGCGCCTCGATGCTATCGGGCACGGGCACATCGGGATCAAGCGCGGGCGCCTGCAGGCCGTGCACCGTGCGGTGCGGCGACAGGGCGCGGGCCAGCGTGCGATAGCCCCAGCAGATCCCGCCGGCCGGGTGCACCATGAACAGGGGATCGCGATCCTCCGCGCCGCGGGTCAGGGTGATGAGCGGTGCGAGCCCGTCGTCCCCGGCCACCTGCCCTGCCCCTGCGTCGATCCGCGCGGCCAGGGTGGCGATATCGGGATATTCGAACAGGGCCGCCAGCCCCGGCGCGTCTCCCCATTCCTCGCGCATCCGCAGCATGAGCCGCACCGCAGACAGGGAATCACCGCCAAGGGCAAAGAAATCGTCCGCCCGGCCGATCTGCGCCGCATCCATCCCGAGAAGATCCGCATAGAGCGCGGCCAGCGTCCGCTCGGTCGGTGTTTTCGGCGCATCGCCCCCGGCGCTTTCGAAACGGGGCGCCGGCAGGGCCTTCCGGTCGAGCTTGCCATTGCTGGTGACCGGCATCGAATCCAGCGCCACGAAGGCCGCGGGCACCATGTAATCGGGCAGCCGCGCCGCCAGCATCGCGCGCAGCGCCTCGGGCGCATAGCCCGGCTCGGGCACGACATAGGCCGCAAGCCGCCCGTCATGGGCCAGCACGATAACACCTCGGGTCAGGCCGGATGCGGCAATCGCCGCCTCGATCTCGCCCAGTTCGATCCTCAAGCCCCGTATCTTGACCTGATGGTCCGAACGCCCGAGGAACAGCACCGCCCCGTCCGCGCGCCGCCGGGCCAGATCTCCGGTCATGTAAAGCCGCTCGCCCGGACGGAACGGGTTGTCGATGAACCGCTCGGCCGTGAGGTCCGGCCGCCCGAGATAACCCCGCGCCAGTTGCACGCCGCCAAGATAGAGGTTCCCGACCACCCCCGGCGGCACCGGATGCCCCCGGTCATCCAGAATCACGAGCTGCGTGTTCCAGACCGGGAACCCGATCGGCACCGGGCGCGAGCGGTCATCGGGGCCGGCCGGCCAGTAGCTCACGTCCACCGCCGCCTCGGTCGGGCCGTAAAGGTTGTGCAGTTCGGCCCGCAGGCGCTTGTGGAACCGCTCCCGCAGGTCGGCGGGCAGTTCCTCACCGCTGCAGAAGACGCGGGCCACGGAGAGACCCTGCGATTCCGGCGCATCGAGAAAGGCCGCCAGCATGGAGGGCACGAAATGCAGCGTCGTGATCCCCTGCTCGCGGATCAGCGTGGCAATAGTCACGGGGTCGCGATGCGCATCGGGCGGGGCCACGACCAGCGTTCCGCCACGGATGAAGGCAAGGAAGAATTCCCAGACCGACACGTCAAAGGTGGCGGGGGTCTTCTGCAGGATCCGGTCCTGCGCATCGATTCCGTAGAACTCGCCCATCCAGATCAGGCGGTTGACGATGGCGCGATGCGTGACCACGACCCCCTTGGGATCCCCGGTCGAGCCGCTGGTATAGATGACATAGGCCGCATCATCGGGCTGCGGTTCCGGCAGTCCGGCAGCGGGGTCGGCTGCGGGGATATCGCTCCAGCGCGCCGGTGGCAGCAGCCGTTCGCCATAAAGGCCGTGGGCATCGTCCTGCGCCAGCACCACCACGGGGGCGGCGCTTTTCAGGATGGTCGCGATGCGTTCGGCCGGATGGTCGAGGTCGAGCGGCAGATAGGCGCCCCCCGCGCGCAGCACCGCGACCAGCGCGATGACAAGTTCGAGCGAGCGCGGCAGGGCGACGGCGACCACCGTTTCCGCGCCGACACCCCTTTCGCGCAGGGCATCGGCCAGTGCGGCGCTGCGACGGTCAAGGTCGCCATAGCTGAGCGATTGTCCCTCGAAGCGCAGCGCCTCGGCCTCGGGTGTTGCGCGCATGCTGCGCTCGATCAGCGCGGCGAGCGTGGTGTCCTCGACCGGATGCGCGGTCCGGTTGAAGCCGTCGAGTTCGTTCCACACCTCGTCGCGGGTTGCGGTCGGCACATCGGCCAGCCGCTCCGCCCCCAGCGCATTCGCGAGAAACTCCGCCAGCCGTTCGCCATGAGCGGCCGTGTCCTCGACACTGTAGAGATCCGGGTTGGAATCGACCTCGATCGAAAGCCCGCTGGCGGCATCACCCCGGAAGGTAAAGCTGATGTCCTCGACCGGGCCGGTACCGGTCACATGAAGCGTCACATCGAGCCCCGGGAAATGCGGCGGCTTGTCATAGGGCTGCACGTTGACGAGCGGCCCGTAAAGCCGGCGGTTGCCGCCGAGCAGCCCGAGATCGCGGCGCAACTGCTCGCTGCGGTAACGACCATGCCGGCGCGCCTGCGCGGTCATGGCGGCGGTGGCCGCAAGATAATCGCCAAGCGGGGCCGTCTCGTCGGGCGTGATCCGCAGCGGCAGGACATTCATGACCGTCGCCGGAACCCGGGCCGAGGCGCTGCCGAACCGGCCCATATGAGGCACGCCGACCACGATTTCATCGGTGCCGGCAAAGCGGCGGCAATACCCCGCGACCAGCCCGGTCAGGACATCGGGCCAGCCAAGGCGCAGGCTTTGCGACAGGGCGACAAGACCGCTGCGGGTCGTCTCCGCCAGGGGCCGCGCAAAACGGTGGAAGCCATGCGCCGTGACCGCGCGCCCGGGCGCCATGCCGGTCACTTCCTCCATGCCCTCCATCGCGCCCCGCCACCAGCGCGCATCTTCCGCCCGCTCGGCCGAATCGCGATAGGCGCGGTCCTCGGCCCAGACCCCGGCCAGCGGCGCCAGCGGCGATCCGGGGCGCGCCCCGGGATCGAACGCCGCCGCATAGAGTTCCGCCACCCGCGCCGTCAGCAGCACCATGCCATAGCCGTCGTTGACCAGATGATGCACGCGCTGCGACCAGAGATGCCGCTCCGGCCCGAGACGATAGAGCACCTGCGCGGCAAGCGCCCCTTCGACCGGATCGACGGGCGTGTTCATGTCGGCGCGGATCGCGGCAAGCGCCGCTTCCTCGGGCGCGGGCTCGCCCGACAGGTCGATCACGGCGAGGCGCGGGCGCCGGTCGGGGTCGAGGCGCTGAACCGGGCCGTCGGGGCCGTCCTCGAAGCGCAGCGACAGCGCCGCGGCCTCCTCGCCGACCTGATCGACCGCCGCCCGGAAGGCCGCGACATCGAGCGGGCCGCGCAGGTCGAGATACTGCCCGGTGTTGAAGATCGGGTTGGCCGGGTCGAGGCGCTGCGAATACCAGAGCCCGGTCTGCGCCTCGGTCAGCGGCTCGGCCTCGGCCGGGCCCGTGTCGGCGGCAGCGCCCGGGTCGCGCGCGCAAAGCAGCGCCCAGAGCCCGGCGATGGTCGGCGCCTCGCCAAGATCGGCAAAGTCGAGCGCGACCCCCGCCTCGTCCCAGTGCATGGCAAGGTTCATGGCCCGCATCGAATCGAGCCCCAGATCGAGCAGGTTGGCATCGTCCGCGACCGTTTCCGGATCCTCGTCGAGCATGGCAATGATATCGGCCCGCAACTGTTCGAGCGTCACGGATCGCGCGGCCCCGGATTGCGTGGTCATTGCAGCACCTCCAGCACCTGACGGGTCGAGAGCACGACGCCGCTGCAATCCGCGACCTGCGCCAGCGCCGCATCGTGCCAGTCGCGCGAAAAATCACCGACCGCATCGGCCACGAAGAACGGCTGGATGTCGCGCTGGAACGCCTCGGCAGCGGTCAGCATGCAACCGATATGGGCATAGACGCCGCAGATGACGATCTGGTCGCGGCCGCGCGCGCGCATCAATGTCTCGAGATTGCTGCGCTGAAAGGCGCTGTAGCGGTGCTTGGTCAGGACGAAATCGCCGGATTCCGGCGAAAGCGGGCCGATGATCGCCTGCTGCGCGGGAACATGGCGCATCCCCGGCCCCCAGAGATCCGCCTGCAACCCGCGATCGCGCCGCTCCTGGTCGCCGTGCTGCGCGGTATGAAAGACCGGGATGCCGCGCGCGCGGGCGGCCCAGGATATCTGCGCGATGCTGTCAATGACGCTGCTGATCGGGCTTGCATCCGGGGTGAAGGCATCGACGAAATAGGCCTGCATGTCATGGACGAGCAGCGCCGCCCGGTCGGCCTCGAGCGTCCAGCCGGCGCGCGAGGGCGGCAGGTCGCCCTCCTGCGGGAGGTCATAGGCCGGAATCGACGGCAGTCTTCGGGGCGCATTCATGGCTTGCTGCCCTCCTGTTCAAGCAGGTTCGCGCGCAGGCCGGCGCGCAGCTCCTTGCGGCTGATCTTGCCGACCGCCGTGGTCGCGAAACTGTCCACGAAAACGATCTGGTCGGGCACCTTGAAGGGCGCGATGTCGCGCTCGCGCATCCAGGATTTCAACTCGGCCGGTTTCGGGGTCTCGCCCTCGGCAATGACGAAGGCACAACTGCGCTCGCCCAGGAACTTGTCGGGGATCGACACCACCGCCGCATCGAACACCCGCGGATGCGCAAGCAGGTGGTCCTCGACCTCCTCGGCCGAGATCTTCTCGCCGGCGCGGTTGATGTGGTCGGTCGCCCGCCCCTGCATGACCAGATATCCCCCGGGCAGGCGGCGCACCACGTCGCCCGTGCGGTAAAAGCCGTCATCGGTGAAGGAGCGCGCATTGGCCCCCGCGTCATCGTGATAGGCGCGGATCGTATAAGGCCCCCGGGTGTGAAGATTGCCGGACACGCCCTCGGGCACGGGCTGGCCCTGGTCGTCCAGCAGCAGCACCTCGTCCCCCGGCGACATGGGCCGCCCCTGGGTTTCGGTGATGATGTCCTCGGGGTCGTCGAGCCGGGTATAGTTGACCAGCCCCTCGGCCATGCCGAACACCTGCTGCAGCGTGCAGCCAAGCACCGGGCGCACCCGCTTGGCGGCTTCGGGCATGAACTTGGCGCCGCCGACCTGCAGCACCTCGAGGCTCGACAGGTCATGATCGGTCCGCGGCGCGGCCTGCAGCCACAACAGGGCGAGCGGCGGCACGAGCCCGGTGATCGTCACCCTTTCGCGGGCGATCAAGGGAAAGGCGGTCTCGGGGTTGGGCAAGGGGCTCGTGACCACCCGCGCCCCGGCACGGATCGCCCCGAAGATGCCGGGCGAGCTCATCGGGAAATTATGCGCAACCGGCAGGGCCGCCAGATAGACGCTCTCGGGCGTCATGCCGCAGATTTCGTTGCTGGTGCGGATGCTGTAAAGATAGTCGTCATGCGTGCGCGGGATCAGCTTGGAAAGCCCGGTGCTCCCGCCCGAAACCTGCACGAGGGCCACGCTCGACGGATCGGGATCAGTGTCCGGCAGGCGCTCCGGGCCGGCGGCGAAACCGCTGAAGGGAACATGCCCGCCGGGATCGCCCACCACGATCACATGACGCAGGCCGGGCACCTCCTGCTGCAGGGCATGGCCAAGCGGGCGGTAATCGAAACCGTTATGGGTGTCGGCGATGACGCAGGCGGCCGCCCCGGCCTTGCGCGCGAAATGGGACACCTCGGCCAGCCGGTGATCGGGCAGCGCAAAGACGGGGATCAGCCCGGCACGGAACAGGCCGAAAACGACCGCGAAGAATTCGGGGATGTTCGGAAGCTGCACCACCACCCGATCGCCGGGAGCAAGGCCCAGCGCCAGAAAACCGGCCGCCGCCACATCGGCCCGTCGCCCGAGTTCGGCATAGCTCCAGCGCTGGTCGCCGCCGATGACGGCAATCGCCTCGCCCCGGGTTTCCACCATCGCCCTCAGCACGGCGGGAAAGGTTTCTCCGGTCCAGTAGCCGTCTTCGCGATAGCGCCGGGCGAAATCCGCAGGCCAGACCTGCGCGAGCGGCGATGCTGTCGTCGTCATAGTGCTGTCTCCAAGAAATCCTCCGCCTGCTCCATCTCGATGGCCCGGAGCATGGCCTGGAACTTTGCCCGCGTCTCGGCAACCTCGGCCTCGGGGTCGGAACCGGCGACGATGCCCGCCCCCGCCTGCAGCCGGAGCCGCGCGCCGCAGATTTCAGCGCAACGCAGCGCCACATGCCACTCCCCGTCGCCCCGGACATCGCTCCAGCCGACCGCACCGGCATAGAACCCGCGGTCGCGGGGCTCAAGGGCCCGGATGGCCTCGAGCGCCTCGCAGCGTGGCGATCCGCCCACCGCCGGCGTCGGATGGAGCAGCGCCGCAAGCCCCGCCGCCGAGGGCGCATCGTCCCGGAGCACGCCCTCGATCCGCGTGCCCAGGTGCCACATGGTTGTGGTCGAATACAGCGTGGTGCCCGCGGGCGCGCCGAGCTGGTGACAATGCGGCGCCAGGCTGTCGAGAATCGCCTCGACGACGAACATATGTTCGCGCCGGTCCTTGTCGGAATGCAGGAGCGCCTGCGCCGCCGCCTCGTCCTCCGCACGGTCGGGCCGGCGGCGGGCCGAACCCGCCAGCGGATGCGACACGACCTGCGTTCCCCTGCGCGACACAAGCAGTTCCGGGGTCGCCCCGACCAGGGTCGAAGGCCCGTCGCCGCAGGTTTCCGGCGGCAAGGGCAGCATGAAGGTGGTCGCGTCGGGGTCGCGGGCAAGCCGCGCCGCAACCTGCAGCGGATCGACCGGCACCGCCGCCCGAATGCACAGGCTGCGCGACAGCACGACCTTGGTCAGCCGGTTGCACCCGATCATGTCGAGCGCCCGCCGGACCATGGCCGCATAGCTTTCCGGGTCGGGTTCCGGGGCGATCTGGAACGGCGCCCAGAAGGCGCGCGCACAGGCTTCGATCGGCCCGGCAAGCATGCCCCACCCCGATCCGCGCCGGAACTCCTCGGGCTGATAGAGATAGGCCGGTGCCCGCACGTCGAAGGGCAAAGCCCCGACCAGCACCGGCGGTCCGCCTTCGGCCTGCGGGCCCTGAAGGAAGGTTTCCACATGCTGTTCGAGCGAGGCCCCGGGCCCTGTCGGCAGCCGGTGCCGCAGGCCCTCTGCCTCTGTGAACTGTCGGGCGCGAAAGAGCGCAAACACATCGAACTCCCGAATACAGCTGATCAATCTTCAGGTGCCGGGCCGCCGGGGCAGGCATCTCCGGCTAGGCCATAAGACTTTACGCGGGAAACCGAAAGGGTTAATTTCCGTGCTGTTACCGTGACTTAGATCATCCGAGCGTAAATCCTGATAAAATCAGGCGACTTTTCACGCTGCAGCGCCGAATCAATACGCGATTCGCTTCCGTTTTCCGGCCGTGCTGTCCGCGCTTTCCGCGGATCAGCCCGGGGTATGCGGGATGCCGGGCCCATACGCGGCGCGACGAAAGGCGGCGGGCGGCATCGGTGCAAACCCTGTTTACCTTCGCGCATCCCCGCTGGTATCACCCACACGGCCCGGATAGTCGGGCAGCACCCGGATGCCGCGGCGCCGGGACGTCAGTCAAGGTTCCAGAGAAGGTATCGCGCCTTTGCCAGCAAATGATCCCGCCGCCGCCGCGCGCCAGAGCATGGTCGGGGCCTACCGCCGCACCATCCGGCACCGCGTGCTGATCCTTCTGGTGCTGGCCGTGTGTGGTGTCGCGGCCTTCCTGCTCGACATCTCGACCGGCCCCTCGGCCCTGTCGCTGCAGGATGTCCTTGCGGGCCTGTTCGATCCGTCGCGGCTTGCCCCGTCGGAGGTCACGATCATCCGCGACGTGCGCCTGCCCTATGCGCTGATGGCGATTCTGGTCGGCGCGGCGCTCTCGCTCGCCGGAGCCGAGATGCAGACGATCCTGAACAACCCGCTGGCCAGCCCCTTCACGCTCGGCGTGTCCTCGGCGGCCTCGTTCGGAGCGGCGCTGGCCATCGTGCTGGGGCTCAGCCTGCCCTTCGTGCCGGGCGACTGGATGATCCCGCTGAATGCGTTTCTCTGCGCCTTCGCCTCGGTGCTGCTGCTCGAGGCGCTGGCGCGCAGCCGCGCCGCGGGGGTGCAGGGCGTGGTGCTGTTCGGGATCGCGCTGGTCTTTACATTCAACGCGCTGGTCGCACTGATGCAGTTCGTCGCCTCGCAGGAGGCGCTGTCGCAGCTCGTGTTCTGGAGCATGGGATCGCTCGGCCGCGCGACCTGGGCCAATCTTTTCGTGCTGGGCCTCGTCATGGTGGTCGTGCTGCCGTTCTCGATGCGCGCATCCCATGCGATGACCGCGCTGCGGCTGGGCGAAGACCGGGCGCGCAGCTTCGGCATCGACGTGCGGCAACTGCGCTTTGCCTCGCTCTTGCGGATCAGCGCGCTGGCGTCGACCTCGGTCGCCTTCGTCGGCACGATCGGGTTCATCGGCCTCGTCGGCCCCCATATCGCCCGCCTGCTGCTGGGCGAAGATCACCGCTTTCTGCTGCCCGCCTCGATGTTGTGCGGGGCGCTCATCATGTCGCTGGCCTCGGTGGCCAGCAAGATCATGGTCCCGGGCGTGCTGCTGCCGGTCGGCATCGTCACCTCCATGATCGGCGTGCCGGTGTTCCTGGCGCTGATCCTTCGCCGGCCGGAGCGCATATGACGCAGAACATGACGGAAGACCTGCGGCTGTCGGACCTGTCGGTCGGCTATGCGAAGCGCCGGATTATCGACGGGCTGAGCCTGGCGCCGATTGCGCCGGGGTCGGTCGTGTCGCTGATCGGGCCCAATGCCGCGGGCAAGACCACCCTGCTTCGGGCCATTGCCGGGCTGCTCCCCGCGGGCGGGGCCCTGACGCTCGGAGAGCGCGACCTGAGGGCGATGGTCCTGGCCGATCACGCAAGGCTCGTCACCTACATGCCGCAGAACCTGCCCGAGCGCGTCGCGCTGACGGTGCTCGAAGGCGTGGTCGGTGCGTTGCGGGCCTCGCCCATTGACGGGCCGCCGCTGTCAGACGAGGAACTGCTCGAGCGCGCGCTCGGCGTGATCGAGCGCGTCGGGATCACGCCGCTGGCGATGACCGGGCTCGACCGTCTTTCGGGCGGGCAGCGCCAGCTTGCCTCGCTCGCGCAGGCGCTGGTGCGCTCTCCCCGGGTGCTGCTGCTTGACGAGCCGATCAGCGCGCTGGATCTGCATTACCAGTTGCGGGTGATGAAGCTCGTCCATGCGCTGGCGCGGGAACGGGGCATGATCGTGCTGATGGTGCTGCACGACCTGTCCATCGCCGCGCGCTGGTCGGACCGGATCATCGTGCTTTCGAAAGGCCGGGTCGCCGCCGACGGCGCCCCCGCCGAGGCGATCACCGCGCCGGTCCTGGCCGAGGTCTACAATGTCGTCGGACAGGTCGAGGCGGAAGAATCCGGCCTGCGGATCACGATCAAGGATATCCTGCCGCACGACACGGCAGCGTCCTGACCACCCGAAACCGGGCGTCCGCCCGCATGTCCCATGCGAGCGGCGCGGTCATGCGGGCGTTTTCGCAACGCGCAAGTCGCAGATGGCGGCCGGCCTGCCGGGCGCGGGCCGAAGCGTTCGGCAGCGGAACGCTTCGGCCCGGACACCCGGCAGGCCGGGTCATTCACTCCTGCGGGCGGATACGCAGGATCGTGTCGCTGTCCTCGCCGCCGGGGCCCGAGGAATTGTCCACCGCATAGACGGTGCCGTCCTTGCCGAGCGCGACATGATTGGCCAGCGGTGCCGGGCCGAGATTGGCAACGATATTGCCGTCGGGATCGGTGACGGCGATGGTTCCGGCGCCCCGATTGCTCACATATGCGAGCCGGTTGACGGGATCGAACGCGACATTGAGCGCGCCCGCGCCGACCGAGGTATCGGCGATCACCGCGCCGCTGTCCCCGTCGAGGACAACCAGGTTGTCGCTGCCCTGGGCGGCGACGAAGATGCGCCCGGTTTCGGGATCATGGGACACGCCGATGGCGCTGCGCGCGCCGGGAACCGGGAACACCTTTTCAACGGTGTTGGTTTCGGTGTCGATCACGGCGACCTCGTCCGTCGACAGGCTGGCGACATACAGCCGCTTTGCTTCGGGATCGAGCGACAGGCTCGCGGCCGAAAACTGCTGGCCGCGGCCCAGCGCCTTGATTTCGATCGTCGTGACCGGCTCGAGCGTTTCGGTATCGAACACGACGACTTCGGGCGTTCCGGTCGCGCTCACATAGGCCCGGCCGGCGCCGGAATCGATGCGGACATCGCGGGCATGGGTGACCGTGCCGGGGTCGAACTGCTTGACCAGCGACAGATCCGACTGCTGATAGACCGCGACGGTATCCTGGCGCGTATTCGTCACCCAGAGCGTATCCTTCGCGTCGTCGAGCGCAATGCCGTAGACGGCAAAGACGCTCGGCCCGCCGGTGTCGCCTTCGCCGGCATCATCGGCACCCGGAACCGCGGCCGGGCTGATCCGGGCCAGAACCTCGAACGTCTCGGGATCGAGCTTGACGATCTCCGATTCCCGGACCGGCGGCCGCCCGATCGAGGAGGTGACGAAAAGCGCGTCATTCCCGGCGCTGTAGGCCGATTGATACAGCCCGCGCGCAATGCCGGTCGCCTCGTCCACGGCGAAATCGTCCTGCCCCGACAGCGGCACCTCGGGAGAAACCTTGAGATCGGCAACCGTGGCGTAATAGGGTTCTTCGGCGACGACAATGATCGGATAGGTGCCGAAGGCGGCCTCCTCCGGGATCGTGAGCCGGCCTTCGATCTGACCCTCGCCATCGGCGGTGAGCGCCTCGTCCGAAAGCGGGGTCGTTCCGTACAGCAGCTTCACCTTCTGGCCGGGCTGGAAGCCCTGCCCGGTAAAGGTCACCTCCGACCCGGCCAGGATCGGTTTGCCCTGTTCGCTGGCGCTGAACCTGATCTGCGCCTCGGTGCTGCGGTCGAGCGTGGAAAAGGCTGTCTGCGCCCCCGCCTCGGCGGCGAAAAGCCCGCCGGCCAGCAGCAGGCCGAGGGCAAGGTGTCTGGCATGTCTGCCGACGGATGTCATGGTGGAGCTCTCCTGTTCGAGCGGATGAAGATGATCTGTCACGTCTTTGTTCCGCGATCGTTTTTCCGGCGATTCCGGCAGGGCGGCACATTCAGCACCGGCGGCCTGGCTGCGCGTTCCGCCGCCTCTGGACGCCTGCAGATCCCTGCCCGGATTTACCTGACAGGCTTGGTCAACTATTTTTCCGCGCAGGTCAAGACACCGAACGCGCCCGCGCCGCCGATTTCCTCGCGCATCACCGGCCGCCGGGGCGGATGGCGCGGCGCGCCTCATGGGCCATGGCCGAGCCCCGTGGCTTTCGGCGCAAAGCTCGCCTAAACCCGGTCGTTGGCACCACATCAAAGCGGCGGAGGCCCAGGGACCAGCAATGAACGACGACGGCACGGACAAGCCCCTAGATCCGGCAGCGGCCCAGGCATTCAGCGTGAAACCGCTGATGTTCATGGCCTTCGTGTGCTCCATGGCGATGATGGTCTTTGTCGCCCTGGCCGGCCCGATTGCGCGCGTGCTCGACCTGCCGCCCTGGCAGATCGGCGCGGCGATGACGATCGCGGGGGTCGGCTGGATGGTCATGGCGCGCGTCTGGGGCGGGCTGAGCGACAGCCACGGCCGCCGCCCGGTCCTGCTCCTGGGGCTTGCCGGGTTCACGCTGAGCTATCTTCTTCTGGCGCTGTTCATCGACCTTGCACTCAGGACCGCGATGGCGCCGCTGCTTGCGCTTGCGGGTCTGCTCGCCGGGCGCGGCATTGCCGGGCTGTTCTATGCCGCCGTGCCCGCGACCAGCACCGCGCTCGTCGCCGACCACACAAGGCCCGAGGAACGCACGAGCGCCCTTGCCGCGATCGGCGCATCCAGCGCCGCCGGCATGGTGGTCGGCCCCGGATTGGCCGGGCTCGTGGCTCCGTTCGGCCTCAGCCTGCCGTTTCATGTCACCGCCGTGCTGCCGGTCATCGCGCTCCTGCTGATCTGGCTGACGCTGCCGGCAGCCAGGCACCACCCGGCCCCGGCGCGGCAGCGGCTGCGGCTTCTTGATCCGCGGCTGCGGCGGCCGATGATGGTCGCCTTTGCCGCCATGTTCAGCGTCTCGGTGGCGCAGATCATCGTCGGTTTCTTCGCGCTCGACCGGCTTGGCCTCGGCCCGGCCGAGGCGGCCCGCGCCGCGGGGCTGGCCCTTGCCGCAGTCGGCATTTCGCTGGTCTGCGCCCAGGTCGTGCTGCGCCGGCTCGGCTGGCCCCCGGCCCGGCTGATCCGCATCGGCGCCCTGATCGGCGGAACCGGCTTTGCCAGCGCGATGTTTGCCGTCAATCCGCCCATGCTCTGGGCCAGTTACGCCTTTGCCGCCTTCGGCATGGGCTGGGTCTATCCCTCGGTCTCGGCCCTGGCGGCAAATTCGGTCGAGGGCCACGAACAGGGCGCGGCGGCCGGTACGGTCGCGGCGGCGCAGGGGCTCGGCACGATCCTGGGGCCCATTGTCGGCACCCTCGTCTACGGGCTGGGCGCCGGCCTGCCCTACGCGCTTGTCGGGGCGCTGCTGGTCACGACCGCTCTCTGGAGGCGCCGGGAGGCCGTGCCGAACGATCCCTGACCGCCGGCCGGCCGCCTAACCGGCGCTCGCCATGCGCAGCATGCGGGGGATCGCCGCCGACACGATCGAGGCGTGATCTTCCTCGGGCAGGAAACGGAACTGCACCCGGTCGCTGCCGTGAATGGCCGCAAGCTGCGCGCTCACGGCCCGCGCATGATCCAGCATCCGCCGCCCGGCACGCCGCGCGATCACCTCGGAACTGCCGGGAGCCGCGAGTTGCCAGGGCGGAAGGGCATCTTCCCATTCACCAAGACAGATCAACACCTGCCGGTCCGTGAGCGGCGCATCCGCCAGCGCCGCCGTCAACCCGTCGCTGTCCCACCAGATCGAGGGGCTGATTGCCGCATAGCTTTGAAACGCGCCGGCATGGTGGGCAAGACACCAGAGCGTGAAATAGCCGGCAAGCGAATGGCCGAACAGCGTCTGGCGGGCGGGATCGAGCGGCGCCTTGCGCGCGATGAACGGCTTGACCTGTTCCTCGATGAAACCAAGGAACCCCGGCGCGCCGCCGCTGCCCGGAACGCCCGCCACCGCCGAGGTGAAATCACGCCGGCGCCGGGTGGTGTCCGGTGCCCCTTCCGGTGCGGAGATGCCGGCGACGACCATCGGCGCCACTCCGGTCGCATCCGGCCGCCGGCTCATGCGGCCGAGCGCCTCGACACAGGTGCCGAAACAGCCCGACGCGTCGAGCAGCAGAACCAGCGGCCAGCCCGGCCCGGGTGCGGCCCCCGCCGGAACGGCGATATCGACGCGATAGGCATCATCCGTCCCGGCCGCGTGCAACAGGTGACCATCGCCCAGCCGATAGCGGTTGTCGCGGAACGGCACGGTCTGGCCGCTGCTGGCGGTATCGTGATCACTGCTCATATGGCGCAGGAACGGCGCTTGCCCTTTACAGTCAACCCCAAATGCGTGACAGGATCCCGGGACGCAATCAAGAAACCAAGAGCGGAGACGCGGCCATTACCAGAGGTTTCAGCAGCGGCGGCCGGACAGGCAGGCGCATTGCCGCCGGCCTTTTCGTGATCATTGCGCTCGTTTCGGGCGCATTTGCCATCGCCTCGTTCCAGAGCGCCGGGGCCGAGCAACCGGCGACGGCGCAGGGCGCACAACTGGTCGATATCCGCGGGCGAAGCGTGACCATCCATGGCCCGGCCGACCGAATCGCCATCGACGACAGCCGCTTTCTGGTCGCGCTCGGCCTGATCCATCCCGATCCGGTTTCGCTGCTGGCGGCGTGGCCGCAGGACGTGAACCGGCTGGGGACCGAGACCTACGAACAACTGCTCGAGATCTCGCCCGAACTGGCCGACCTGCCCCGGATCGCGAGCTCGGCCGGCTCCTTCAACATGGAAGCGCTGCTCGCGGCCCGGCCCGACCTGGCCCTGCTGTCGCTCGAGAGCGGCATCACCGATGCGCAGATCGCCCAGATAGAGGCTGCCGGCATCCCGGTCGTGCAGGTCGATTTCTTCGTCCAGCCGCTCGAGAACCTCCAGAAAAGCCTGCGGCTGCTCGGGCAGTTGACGGGACGCGAGACGCAGGCGGAAGAATTTCTCGCTTTCCGGGCCGAACGGATGACCGCGATCGCCGACAAGGTGGCGGCGCTGCCGGAAGACGACCGCCCGAGCGTCTTTCTCGAAGCCCATGCCGGCATCACCAATGACTGCTGCAACTCTCCGGGGCGCGGCAACGTGGGCGATTACATCAGCTTTGTCGGCGGCCACAACATCGGCTCGGACGTGATCAGCCAGTCGTTCGGCAAGCTGAACATCGAATATGTCATTTCGCGCGAACCCGACGTCTATATCGCCACCGGCGGGCCGCATCTGGAAAAGTCGGGCGGGCTGGTTCTGGGCACCGGCTATGACGAGGCGACCGCGCGGGAATCGCTGCGCCGGGTCGCGGGGCGCAAGGGCATATCGGGCCTGTCGGCAGTGAAAAGCGGCCGCGTTCACGGGTTTTCCCACCAGTTGATCAATTCTCCGCTCGACGTGGTCGCGGTCGAGACCTTCGCGAAATGGATCCACCCGGAGGTCTTTGGCGATCTCGATCCCGGCGCGACCCTGGCCGAGATCAACCAGAGGTTCCTTTCGCTGCCCTACGAGGGGGTCTACTGGGTGGACCTCACCGAATAGGGCGGCGGGGGCTGTCTGCGGCATTTGCTGCGCCGGTGCGGCCCGGAATTGCGACCACGAAAGCCACCCTAGGACGTCTTGTCGGTATCCTCCGCTTTCTGACGGGGCTTGATATGGGGAATCACCGCCAGAATGACCAAAACCGTGACCGTCGAAAGCACCGCGGTCGCATCGAGGCCAAGCCCGGCAAGAACGCCGATCCCCGCCGTTGCCCAGATGCTGGCCGCCGTGGTCAGACCCTCGACCTTCTGCTGGCTGGCGCGAATCATGATCGCGCCGGCGCCCAGAAAACCGATACCCTGAATGATCCCCTGCAGAACGCGGGACATGTCGGGGATGGGCATGTCGCTTTGCAGCGGCCCGATCACGAAAAGCGCCGCACCCACGGCCACCAGCATATGCGTCCGCACGCCGGCGTCCTTTGCCTTCATTTCGCGGTCATATCCGAGGATACCGCCAAGAACGGCGGCAAGCACCAGCCGTACCGTGATACGCGTTATGGTGGATATGTCCGGAATGTCCGAAAATTCGCTGACGACGGCGGCCCAGATTTCCTGTGACACGATGATGTTCCCGCTACGGCCCCTGATTGCTGCGCAGCAGGATAGCATAGCGCGGGGCCGTCATGCGGAAAGTCCTGCGCGGGGATCCGGCCGAAGGCCGCTCACCCGCTCACCCCGCGCCGCGCCACATTGGCGCAATCGGGCGCCCGGTCCGTCATGATCCGCTTCCCGCGCGGGGCGGTCTAGTCGGTCCGGGCCGCAAAGCGGTAGAAGAGATTCGGCTCCGATACGATGTAAAGCTCACCATCCGGCCCGATCGCGATCCCTTCCGGCTGCGGAATGTCCTGCGTCAGCCCCGACGACCCCGATTGCAGCGGCAGCACGCCGGCCAGCACGCCCGCAGGCGTGTATTCCAGCGCAACCTTTGATTCCTCGCTGAGAACGATCAGGTTCCCGGCGCTGCCGTCGCCCTTGTGATTCAAGGTCACGCCGGCCAGATCGCTGACCGGAAGGCCGGACGCGCGCTCCGGCCACCATTCCCGGATCCCGACCTGCGGCGTCTCCTGCAGCGGCCAGAGGCCCGACACCTGAAGGATCCTGCGCGGCCATTTCTCGTTCACGAGCAGAAGTTCCGACGTCACCGAATCCCAGATGACACCCTCGAGGCCCAGATTGGGCAAGGCAATCCAGCCGAGCGACAGGCTGGTCGTCTGTTCATGAACGGCGCCCCCGTCCCCGGGAGGAATGCGGATCCAGTGCAGATCGTTGCCACGTTCGTCCGAGACGATGAACAGATCGTCCTGCAGATGGGTGATCCCCTCGGTATCCCACCCCTCGGGCAGGGGGAAATGCCGCAACAGCCGACCCTCGAGCGACAGTTCGGCAATCGCAGCCGGCCGGTTGATGACCGCGAACAGGGTATTGGTGTCTTTGCTGTAAGCCAGCCCGGACACATTCGAAAGACCCTCGATTGGCCGCCGCTCGATCAGGACGGTATGGTCGTCGAGCGTGTTCGGGTCTATTCCGGGTGCCTGCCCGTCGGTCTGCATCGGCAGCCAGACCACCGCCGCCAGACACAGCCCGGTCAGCGCGGCGACGGCAAAGGCCACGGATTTTCGCGATATCGCACGGCTCATCGGATGGGGGCCCCCTGTCGAGATCCTGTCGAGACTGGTCCGTCGCCTAACATTCTGGCAGCTTCGATTCAGAATGTCCCGGCCGGATCCTCGCCATCATCGCCCCGCTGCCCGCCAAGAGGACAGCGCCGGCCGATGGACGCGGCCTGGCCGGGCGGCGTCGCCCCGGCGGAAACGGCAAGTCGTCGATCCTGTGATGATGGTGGGTGATAAGAGATTTGAACTCCTGACATCTTCGATGTGAACGAAGCGCTCTACCACTGAGCTAATCACCCGTCGGCGCGGGGTTTACATCGGCCCAGACGGTTCTGCAAGTGGTCTTCGCGCCCGGTTCGCGCCCGCTTCGCCTTGATCGGCATGTCAGATTTGCTATGCCGCAACGGTAAAGCCCCGCCCCGGGGCGCAAAGGGAAAGGACGGGAACCGGATGAACGGGAAGATTCGCATCGCCATCGCCGGCCACGGCAACCTCGGGCGCGGGGTCGAGGCGGCCATCGAGCACAACCCCGACATGAGCCTTGCCGGCATCTATTCCCGCCGCCCGGCCGGACAGATCACGCCGCGGCAGACGGAAACGCCGGTGCACGGGATGGAGCAGCTGCGCAGCCATGCGGACCAGATCGACGTGCTGATCCTCTGCGGCGGCTCGAAGGAAGATCTGCCGCAGCAGGGCCCCGAGCTTGCCGCACTGTTCAACACCGTCGACAGTTTCGACACCCATGCCCGCATCCCCGAATATTTTGCCGCCGTCGATCCCGCGGCGCGGGACAGCCAGCATACGGCGCTGATCTCGGCCGGGTGGGATCCGGGGGTGTTTTCGCTCAATCGCGCTCTGGGCGAGGCGCTGCTGCCCGACGGCGCGACCTATACATTCTGGGGCGACGGGCTCAGCCAGGGCCATTCCGACGCGCTGCGGCGGGTGCCGGGCGTTGCGGGCGCGGTGCAGTATACCCGCCCGGCGAAAGACGCGATCAATCAGGTGCGCAAGGGCGGACGCCCCGATCTGACCCCGCAGCAGATGCACCTGCGCGAATGTTTCGTGGTGCTGGAGGACGGCGCCGACGCCGAAACCGTGCGCGAGGCCATCGTCACCATGCCGCATTATTTCGCGGATTACGAAACCGTGGTGAATTTCATCAGCGCCGAGGAACTCGCCCGCGACCACCGCGCCATGGTGCACGGGGGCTTCGTGATCCGCAGCGGCACCACCTCGCCCGGAACCACGCAGGTGATGGAATACAGCCTGAAGCTCGGCAGCAACCCGGAGTTCACCGCGAGCGTCCTCGTGGCCTGCGCCCGCGCGGTGCACCGGATGCACGGGCTCAGGCAATTCGGCGCCAAGACGATCTATGACATCCCGCTCGGCCTGCTTTCACCCCGCAGCGCCGAGGATCTGCGCGCGGGGTTCCTCTAGGCGGCGCGTCATTCCGGCCGGGCAGCCGCGACCGCAAACCGATCGCGCTGCGCCGGGCTGGCGTCCGCCTGCCCGGCCCCGGCGAATGCACGGGCTGTGCCCCGGCGTTCTGCCGTATATCGTCGTTTCGACAATCGGATAATCTGCACCGGTCATCTGGCCTTATCGCCGTCGCGCCACAGATTACAGGCAGCCGCGACAGGAACCGCAGCCGGCACAGGGGATCGGGATCCGCTCATGCCGCTGCCCGGGCCGGAGCGCGGCGACAAAGCACCGCAGCAGGCAGAGCCGATGAAAGGATTCGACCGATGAGCATCAAGCTGGCGATTGTCTATTACTCGACCTATGGCACCAATCATCAGATGGCCCTGATCGCCGCAGAGGCGGCAGAGGCCGCCGGCGCCGAGGTGCGGCTGCGCAAGGCCGCCGAAACCGCCCCGGCCGAGGTGGTCGCCGGCGTCGATGCCTGGCAGGCCCAGGCCGAGGCGAGCGCCGATGTGCCGGAAGCTTCCGCGCAGGACATGGAATGGGCCGACGCTTATCTCATCTCCGCGCCGACGCGTTTCGGCATCATGGCGAGCCAGATGCGCGCCTTCATCGACACGCTGGGCGGCGTCTGGTCGGCGGGCGCGCTGGCGAACAAGGCGATCTCGGCCATGACATCGGCGCAGAACGCCCATGGCGGGCAGGAAACCACGCTGCTGTCCTTCTATGCCACGGCGATGCACTGGGGTGCGGTCATTGTCGCGCCGGGCTATACCGACGAGGTGATCTTCAAGACCGGCGGCAACCCCTATGGCTACAGCCACACCCAGGGGACCGGGTTCACCGCGGAGGCCCGGGATGCGATCGGCCACCAGACCCGCCGCCTGATCGAGACGGCCGGAAAGCTCGCCTGAGTGCCACGCTGCAAACGGATCCTGCGGGAAAGTACGGGCGCAGGCCCCGGCATCCGCGCTCGCGCCTGTTCGAGGCGGGGCGCGAAGGGCCCGGGCAGCGCAGCCCGGGCAGCCGGGCCACGCGCCGGAACTGAAATCAGGAGTTCACGCTGTCCTTCAGCGCCTTGGCGATCGTCATCTTCACGACCTTGTCGGCGTCCTTCTTGAACTGCTCGCCGGTGGCCGGGTTGCGCACCATGCGCTCGGGGCGCTCGCGGCAGTAGATCTTGCCCACGCCGGGCAGCGTGACCGCACCGCCACCGCTCACCTCGCGGGTGATGATGCCGATCAGCGCATCGAGTGCGGCGCTCGCGGTCTTCTTGTCGCTTCCCATGTCATCGGCCAGGGCCGCCACGAGCTGGGTCTTGGTCATCGGTTTTGACATCTTCTGTCTCCTGCATTCGCCCGTTCCGTCGGGCCAAGATGTGCGCATTTAGGGGAAGCCCGTGAGATAACACAACGAATACTGGGTGGGTGACCAGGAAAATTCGCGGATTCCCGCGCTTTTTGTGACTTTTTCGCCCAATCCCGCCGACAAGGGCAGCCAGCGGGGGTTCGTGGCGCAAGCCCGCGCGGAAGAACATCTTTCCCGGAACCGGCGCGCGCATCCGCCCTGCCCCCGCACATGATCCGGGGCGGCCCGCGTGTTTGCCGCCGGATACGTCAAATTTCCAATGGCCAAAACGGTTTCGCATTGGCACCATCCCCCCCGAGCGAACCGGAAGGGAGAAGCACCATGGCCACGACGCTGCTGCACAACCGCATCGACCACCTGGAGGAACGCGTGGATCTGGCGGCCGCCTTTCGCTGGACGGCGCGGCTCGGCCTGCACGAGGCGGTCGCGAACCATTTCAGCCTGGCCATCGACGCCGCCGGCACGCGCTTTCTCATGAACCCGAACCAGATGCATTTCGCCCGCATCCGCGCCAGCGACCTGATCGTGATCGACGCCGATGATCCGGCGACGATTGAGGGGCCGGATGCGCCCGATCCGACCGCCTGGGGGCTGCACGGGGCCATTCACCGCCGCTGCCCCCACGCGCGCTGCGTCATGCATGTCCATTCGATCTTTGCAACGGTGCTGGCGACGCTCAAGGACAGCCGCCTGCCGCCGATCGACCAGAACTGCGCGACCTTCTTCGACCGCCATGTGATCGACGAGAACTATGGCGGGCTTGCCTTCGAGGAAGAGGGCGAGCGCTGCGCGGCGCTGCTTGCGGACCCGCGCCACAAGGTGATGATCATGGGCAATCACGGCGTGATGGTGATCGGCGACAGCGTCGCGGACACGTTCAATCGCCTCTATTATTTCGAGCGCGCGGCCGAAACCTATATCCGCGCGCTGCAGACCGGGCGCGAGTTGCGCATCCTCTCCGACGCGGTGGCCGAAAAGACCGCGCGCGAACTGGAGACCTACCCCGGCCAGGCCGAGCGCCATCTTGCCGAACTGAAGGCCATCCTGGATGCGGATGAATCCGATTACGCCGACTAGCGACCGCCGAGGTCAACAAGGGCCGCCGCACGGGCGGAGAGAGGGATGTTCACATGCAATACGGGCTGAACGACGAACAGGAGATGATCGCCGCGACGGTGCGCAGTTTCGTCGAAAAGGAAATCTATCCCCACGAGGATCTGGTCGAGCGCAGCGGCGAAGTGCCAGCCGAAATCGCCCATGACATCAAACGCAAGACCATCGAGCTTGGCTTTTATGCCTGCAACTTTCCCGAAAGCGTAGGTGCGGCGGGGCTCAATCATCTTGAATTCGCGCTGGTCGAACGCGAACTCGGGCGCGGGTCGATGGCGCTCACCCATTTCTTCGGCCGGCCGCAGAACATCCTCATGGCCTGCGAGGGCGACCAGATTGACCGTTACCTGATGCCGGCGGTGCGCGGCGAACGGATG
This sequence comes from Pontibaca methylaminivorans, assembly GCF_900156525.1. Lineage (NCBI taxonomy): Bacteria > Pseudomonadati > Pseudomonadota > Alphaproteobacteria > Rhodobacterales > Roseobacteraceae > Pontibaca > Pontibaca methylaminivorans. The sequence continues at coordinate 2,009,904 of NZ_FTPS01000001.1, read as the reverse complement.
GATGCGCTCGCCATGACCGAACCCGGCGCCGGGTCGGACGTGCGCGGCATGAAATGCGTGGCCCGGCGCGAGGGCGGCGACTGGATCGTGAACGGGACGAAACATTTCATCTCGGGCGCGGATCACGCCGATTTCTTCATCGTTTTCATCGCCACCGGCGAGGATCAGACGCCCAAGGGACCAAAGAAGCGCATCACCGCCTTTCTGGTCGATCGCGGCACGCCGGGGTTCACGGTCCGCGACGGCTACCGGTCGGTGAGCCACCGGGGCTACAAGAACATGATCCTCGACTTCGACGACTGCCGCCTGCCGGATGCGCAGGTTCTGGGCGAGGTCGACGGGGGCTTCGACGTCATGAACACCTGGCTTTATGCCACGCGGATCACCGTCGCCGCCATGTCGGTCGGACGCGCACGGCGGGTGTTCGACTATGCGCTGGACTATGCGGCGACGCGCGAACAGTTCGGGCAGAAGATCGGCAAGTTCCAGGGCGTGAGCTTCCAGCTGGCCGACATGATCACCGAAATCGACGCGGCCGACCTGCTGACGCTCGCCTCGGCCGATCGGCTGGACCAGAACCTGCCGGCGAACCGCGAGATCGCCTCGGCCAAGCTTTATGCCAGCGAGATGCTGGCGCGGGTCACCGATGCGGCGATCCAGATCCACGGCGGCATGGGGCTGATGGACGACTATCCGCTCGAGCGGTTCTGGCGCGACGCGCGGGTCGAGCGGATCTGGGACGGCACGAGTGAAATCCAGCGCCATATCATCAGCCGCGACCTGCTGCGGGCGCTCGGGGCATGAGCGCCGCTTTGGATCATGAATCGCGCGCGTGCCGCGCGCGATGCCTCCGGCGGGGATATTTCCTGCCAGAAGAAGACTCCGGGCGCGACCCCCTGCAACCGGATCCCGGCGCAGGGGGCCTTCTCCTGGCACGGTCATCGGCGTCCCCGCCTGTACCGCACAGCCAGTCTCGCCGCACGGAGTTAACAAAGAATGACTTCTTCTGGCAGGAAATATCCCCGCCGGAGGCATGAAATCTCTGCAGAAGGGCCGCCGGAATGCACGACCTTTCCCGTCTTCTCGACCCCCGCAGCATCGCCGTCATCGGCGGGGGCGCCTGGTGCGCGGCGATCATCGAGGCCAGCCGGCGGATCGGATACGGCGGCGACATCTTTCCGGTGCACCCGGACGGCAAGGATATCGCGGGGCTGCGCGCGCTGCGACGGCCCGAGGACCATGACGGGCCGATCGACGCGGCCTTTGTCGGGATCAACCGTCATGCGACGATCGACATGGTGCGCCGCCTTGCCGCGCTCGGCGCGGGGGGTGCGGTGTGCTTTGCCTCCGGCTTTACCGAGGCGCGGGCCGAGGACGAGTCGGGCGCCGACCTTCAGGCCGATCTGGTCGCGGCGGCCGGCGAAATGCCGATCTTCGGCCCGAACTGCTATGGATTCGTGAATGCGCTCGACCGCGTCGCCGTCTGGCCCGACCAGCACGGGATGAGCGCGGTGGAAAGTGGCGTCGCGATCCTTACCCAGTCTTCGAATATCGCGATCAACCTCACCATGCAGCGCCGCGCCCTGCCGATCGCCTTCATGATCACCTGCGGCAACATGGCCCAGACCAGCCAGGCGGAGATCGCCGCGGCGTTGCTGGATGATCCCCGGGTGAGCGCGATCGGGCTCCATATCGAGGGGTTCGGCGCGTTGCGCGACTGGGAGCATCTGTCCCGCAAGGCACGCGAGCGCGATGTTCCGCTGGTCGCGCTCAAGGTCGGGCGCTCGGAACAGGCGCGCCAGGCGACCGTGTCGCATACGGCCTCGCTCGCGGGCAGCGATGCGGGTGCGGCTGCGCTGCTCGAGCGGCTCGGGATTGCGCGCCTTGATACGTTGCCCGAATTTCTCGAGACGCTGAAGCTCTTGCACTGCGCGGGCCGCCTGCCTGCACCAAAGGTCGCCTCGATCAGTTGTTCGGGCGGCGAGGCGAGCCTTGCCGCCGATCTCGGTGCGCAGCGGGGGGTATCCTTTCCGCCGCTTTCGCCCGCGCGCAAGCAGGCGCTGCGCGAGGCGCTCGGCCCAATGGTGGCGCTTGCCAACCCGCTGGATTATCACACCTATATTTGGCGCGACACCGCCGCCATGACGCGCGCCTGGGCCGCCATGGCCGGGCCGGAGATCGCGCTCACCATGTCGATCGTGGACTATCCGCATACCGATCCGCGCGACTGGATCTGCGCGACCGAAGCCGCAATCGGCGCGCGCCATGCCACGGGTGCGCCCTTCGCGGTGGTCGCGACGCTGCCCGAACTCATGCCCGAGGCAGCCGCACGCAAACTGATGGCGGGCGGAGTCGTGCCGCTGAACGGGCTGGCCGAGGCCTTTGCCGCGGTGCGCGCGGCGGCCGCCCCGTTGCCCGAGCCGTCTGATCCCCTGCTGCTGCCCGGGGCGACCGGTGCGCTGCGCACCCTTTCCGAACACGAGGCGAAGCGGGCGCTTTCGCAGCACGGGCTTGCCATCCCGCGCGGGCGCCTGGCTGAGGGGCCCGGGGCAATCGCGGATGCCGCACGGGATCTTGCCGGGCCGCTCGTCCTGAAGGGCATGGGTTTTGCCCATAAATCCGAACATGGCGCGGTGCGTGTCGGGCTTGCGGCGGATGAGGTCGAGGCGGCGGCGCGCGAAATCGGTGCGGCCCGGTTCCTGGTCGAGGAGATGGTCACCGGTGGCGTGGCCGAGCTTCTGATCGGGGTGACCTGCGATCCGGCCCATGGTTTCGTGCTGACCATCGGTGCGGGCGGCGTGCTGACCGAGATCCTGCGCGATACGGTGTCGCTCCTCGTGCCGAGCCGCCGGGCGCAGATCCGGGCGGCGCTGCTGCGCCTGCGCATGACGCCCCTGCTGAAAGGCTATCGCGGCGCGCCGGGTGCCGATATCGAGGCGGTTCTCGACGCCGTCGAGGCGATCCAGTCCTATGTGATTGCCAACGCCGGGAGCCTGTCCGAAGTTGAAGTCAATCCGCTGATCTGCACGCCGACGCGTGCGGTGGCGGCCGATGCCCTGATCCGAAAGGCTGAATGATCATGAGTGACACTCCCTCTCCCGTCAGAACCGAACGCAATGGTGCGATCCTGCTTGTTACGCTGGACCGCCCCAAGGCCAATGCGATCGACCTTACGACCAGCCGGATCATGGGCGAGGTCTTTCGCGATTTCCGCGATGATCCCGATCTGCGGGTGGCGATCCTGACCGCGGCCGGGGAAAAGTTCTTCTGCCCCGGCTGGGATCTGAAGGCCGCCGCCGAGGGCGACGCGGTGGACGGTGATTACGGTGTCGGCGGGTTCGGCGGGCTGCAGGAACTGCGCGACATGAACAAGCCGGTGATCGCCGCGGTGAACGGGATCGCCTGCGGTGGCGGGCTTGAACTGGCACTGAGCGCCGACATGATCCTTGCCGCGGAACATGCCACCTTTGCCCTGCCGGAGATCCGTTCGGGCACCGTGGCCGATGCCGCCAGCATCAAGCTGCCCAAGCGAATCCCCTATCACATCGCCATGGAACTGCTGCTTACCGGGCGCTGGTTCGGCGCGGACGAGGCGCTGCGATGGGGGCTCGTGAACGAATTCCTGCCGGCCGACAGGTTGATGGAGCGCGCCTGGGAACTGGCCCGCCTGCTCGAATCAGGGCCACCGCTGGTCTATGCAGCGATCAAGGAGATCGTGCGCGATGCCGAGGGGGCGCGCTTTCAGGACACGATGAACCGGATCACGCGGCGGCAGTTGCGCAGCGTGGACGTACTCTATTCCTCAGAAGACCAGCTTGAGGGGGCGCGGGCCTTTGCCGAGAAACGCGACCCGGTCTGGAAAGGCCGCTGACGGCGGGGGTGCGCCTGCCGGAGCCGGGAAGTAGTCACGACGCGAGCAGACGGGCCTCGTGCCGGCGCAGCGAGCGCCGCGCGGCACGGTAGTTTTCGCGCCCCTCGGGCGAGCGCAATTCCGGGAAAAGCGCGAATATCTCCCTGCGCTGCATGGTGCCGATCCCGGTCAGGCTGTGGTCTCCGGGCTGGAAGCTTTCGCTCCATGCGCCGTCGGACAGCACGATTTCGTGCTGGGCGAACATGAAGTGGACATAGGTCACGCCGCGGCACGGGGGGCGCTCAACCCCGGGGCAGCCGGTCAGGTGATGCGCCGCCACGAGAACCTCGCGTTCCTCGAACAGGACGGTGGCGCGATCCGCCGCGAGCAGCAGGCGATGGCCCGGACTGACCAGCAGGTTGCGCAAGGGCAGGCCCTCGCCAAGGCTCCCGGCGCGGATCAGGACCGGAGCCAGATGGGGAGCGGCCGCAAGGTCGGCACCGCTCAACCGGCAGGATCCATGCCAGAGGATCCGCTGAAACCCGTTGTCGCGCGTCAGCACCCGGTCGCCCTCGCGCAGTTCGCCGGCGGGGCGGGCGCCGCAGGGGGTCGCGATCAGGGTATTGCGGGTAAAGCAGGGAACGGTTCGCGGATGGCCGGGACGTCCCGCGGCGGGGGAGTGGTCATGCCGTATGGTCCCGGCGCTCCGGGCGGCATCGTCCTGCAACCGAATCATGACAGATCAACCAGTTAACAAACACAACAACACAAGGCCCACCTTCCGGCGAGGGTCCCGCTCGGCGCTGCGGGCATATGATGCCCGGTCGGAAAAATGCCACCACCGCCCCGGGGGGCGCGGGCAAAGTCCCATCCTGCCTTTTCCTTGCCACATTTCGGCCGGAAATGCCGGTCAGGACAAGGAGCGGCACAGCCGCGGGCCTGCATGGAAAGCAGGGCCATGGTCAGATTACATAGCCTGCCATTCGGCGGCAGGCAAAGCCAAAAGCCGCGCCCGGCGGGCTGTCCTGCTGCGCCCGCTCTTTCCGGTCCGGCTCGTATTCTCGCCCTGTCCCCCGCCCTGACCTGCTGCCGGCCCGCTCGCTCCGCCCATCCGCCGGATATCCTGGCGGGATCCACCGGTGCGGGTCAGTAGATATACCGGATCTGGTCGCTCCAGTACCGTTCGACGCGTTTCAGCAGGCGCGCCATGTCGGTGATCGTGCCCGCGTCGATCGCTTCGCGATTCTGCAGCCCTTCCGCATGACGCAGGAACAGTTCGGTCACCGTATCGCGGATCTCGCGCCCCTGCGCGGTCAGGCGGACCCGCACCGCGCGGCGGTCGATCTCGCAGCGCTGATGATGCATATAGCCCATCTCGACCAGTTTCTTCAGGTTGTAGCTGACGTTGCTGCCCTGGTAGTAGCCGCGGCTTTTCAGTTCCCCGGCAGTGACCTCGTTATCGCCGATATTGAACAGCAGCAGCGCCTGGACCGCGTTGATGTCGATGATGCCGAGCCGCTCGAACTCGTCCTTGATCACGTCGAGCAGCAGGCGGTGCAGCCGCTCCACCAGCATGAGGATCTCCAGATAGGCGGGCATGAAAGCCCGTGCCGCAAGCGGCGCGATCCGCATTTCCATACTCATCGGTCCCTCCGCAGTGTCCTGCTGCAGGCGTCACTGTCGGAGACAATCGCGAAGATTGAGTTAAAAGCAGGTCACATGCTCGCGGAACGTATTGGAAATTTCTTCGATCAGCCGCCGAAAACGCGGGGGTGCCTCGGCGGGGCACATCGCCCACTGGTAAAGATCGCGGTCGTTTTCGGCGAGCAGATCCTCGTAGGCGTCAAGCTCCCGTTCGGTCATGAGCGGCACCACACGGCCGGCATAACTGCCGAGCATCAGGTCCATTTCCCTGATCCCGCGCCGCATGGAGCGCATGAGCAGCCGCTTGCGGCGGATTTCAAGCGATTCGCTCATCCCGCCGCCTGCCCGAGAAGAACCCGGCGCAGCGCCTTTTCAAGCTGCGCCGCGCGTTCGGCATTGCTGCGCAGGCTGGCGCGGATCTCGCGCAGTTCATGCAGCGCTTCGGACAGATCATGCGGAACCGGAACGGAATCGTCCGGCGCCTCGGCGCCGACACCTTCGCCGGTCAGAAGCCACTGGACCGAGACATTGGTCAGCCCGGCCATCATGGTCAGCCGGTTCGCGCGCGGTTCCGCAAGGTCGTCTTCCCATGCCACCAGCGTTGTTTTCTTGACGCCAAGGCGCCGGGCGAGGTCGGTCTGGGTCATCCCCGCGGCTTCGCGCGCGCCGGCAAGGCGGTCGCCGAAGGTCGCGGTTTCGGGGCCGAACCAGTCCTTCTGATGTTCTGTCATAAGCTCATCTGCCTGTAGTTCATCATCGCGGCTTGATCGGGCATGAGGGGCATCATATGACGCATGCGCCTATTGTTCAAACGGAGGCTCCCATGTCTTTCCTCTCTGCGACACTTGCACGCGTCAAGCCGTCTCCGACCATCGCGATCAGCGCCCGCGCCCGCGAAATGAAGGCTGCGGGGCGCGATGTCATCGCGCTGAGCGCCGGGGAGCCCGATTTCGATACCCCCGATCACGTCAAGGCGGCGGCCAAGGCAGCCATCGACGCCGGTCATACGAAATACACCGATCCCGACGGGATGCCCGCGCTCAAGGCCGCGATCTGCACCAAGTTCAGAACCGAGAACGGGCTGGATTACAACCCTTCGCAGATCAGCGTCGGCAACGGCGGCAAGCAAATCCTTTATGATGCGCTGATGGCGACGCTCAATCCGGGCGACGAGGTGATCATCGCCGCGCCCTACTGGGTCAGTTATCCCGACATGGTGCTGCTTGCCGGCGGCACCCCGGTCTTTGTCGAGACCACGGCCGAAAGCGGATTCAAGCTGACCGGAGCGCAGCTCGAGGCCGCGATCACCCCGCGCACCAAGTGGCTGATCCTGAACTCTCCGAGCAACCCGACCGGCGCCGCCTATGCCTGGGACGAGGTGAAGGAGCTGACCGATGTGCTGCTGCGCCACGAACACGTCCATGTCATGAGCGACGACATCTACGAGCGGCTTGCCTATGACGATTTCCGCTTCTGCACCCCGGCAGAGGTGGAGCCCGGCATTTTCGCGCGCACGCTTACCGTGAACGGGGTGTCGAAATCCCATGCCATGACCGGCTGGAGAATCGGTTATGCCGGCGGGCCCGAAGACCTGATCGCCGCCATGCGCAAAATCCAGAGCCAGAGCACCTCGAACCCCTGTTCGATCAGCCAATGGGCCGCGCTCGCCGCACTCGAAGGACCGCAGGACCATATCGAGGCGCATAACGCGATCTTCCGCCGCCGCCGCAACATGGTCGTCGAACGGCTGAATGCGATCGACGGCATCGATTGCCCGGTGCCGGACGGGGCCTTCTATGTCTATCCCTCGATCAAGGGGCTGATCGGGCGCAGCACCGCGGACGGCACGGTGATCGCCGATGACGAGACCTTCGTGACCGCGCTCCTGAACGAGGCCGGCGTGGCGCTGGTCTTTGGCGCGGCCTTCGGGCTCAGCCCGCATTTCCGCATCAGCTATGCCGCCGCCGACGACGTTCTGGCACAAGCCTGCGAGCGCATCCGCCGCTTCTGCGAGTCGCTGCGATGAGCATGGCGCCGCCGGATTACTATTTCCGGCTTCGCGACAACGGCGCGCTGGTTTTCCGGGTCGATACGGAAAACCGGCAGCGGCGCATCGAGATGACCCAGATCGCCGCGGTGAATATCCGTAACGGCGAGATAAAGCCGCATGGCGATCATGACCTGTCCGAGCAGGATCAGGCCCGGATCCGTGACTGGATGACCGAGCGCAGCGCCGTTCTGGCGGCGCGCGAGCTTGAATCGGTGCGGCTCTGCATCGAACAGATGAACGCCCTCACCCACTGGGCGCAGGCGCGCGCCAGCGACGCGGAGCTCGAGCAGTTCACCGAGCCGCTGCTTCTTGCCATGCACGACCTGCGCAGCACCCTCGTGCGCAAGACGGCCGCCCGTATCGACGCAGCCCCCCGGACCATGCCGGGCTGACACGGCTGCGGGCGGTGTCGCCGGTTCAGTCGCCGGGCCGCCCTGTCGGCGGTGCCGGCACGATCAGCGTCCGGTCGAGCCCGCGCCGCCAGAAACGCCGCATGAGCAAAAGGCTCGCGCAGCCGATGCCGGCCAGCAGCCCGAGCCAGATCCCCGCGCCGCCGAGGTCGAACGTGAATCCGAGGACATAGGACGCACCGATCCCGAGCACCGTATAGGACAGCGCCCCGATCACCATCGGCACCCGCATGTCCTGCACGCCGCGCAGCAGGCCGACCGCCACCACCTGCGCGCCGATCAGGAACTGCAGCGGCGCCGCGATGGCAAGGAATCCGGCTCCGACCGCGAAGATCTCGGGCCGCGCCGGCGCATCGCGCGCCACGAACAGCGCCATCAGCGGCTCGGGCACGGCAAGGAACAGGATGACGCTGACGAGCGCGATCACCTGCGAAAGCACCGTCGCGACCAGCGCCGCGTTGCGCATCATGTCCCGGTCGGCCAGCCCGTAGGCGGTGCCGGCGCGGATCGTGGTCGCATTGCCGAATCCGAGATGCACCATGAAGGCCGCCTCGGCGATGCCGAGCACGATCCCGTGCGCCGCCAGGGGAACCGTGCCGATCCATCCCATCATCACCGCCGAGGCCGCATAGACGCTGATCTCGCTCAGCGTGGTGAGCCCGATCGGCAGGCCGAGCGCCAAAACCTGCGCGAAGATCTCGCGGTCGGGGCGCCAGAAGCGGCGGAACAGTTCGTGCTGCGGCATGGCGCGGACCGCATAGACCCCGACCGCGAGCAGCGAGATGCCATGGCTCAGCACCGATCCGATCGCGGCGCCGCGGATGCCGAGTTCGGGCACGCCGAAGTGCCCGAAGATCAGCGCATAGTTGATGACCGCGTTGAGCACCGCCGCCAGCGCCGTGATCCAGAACACCGCCATGGTATGCCCGAGCGCCGCCAGATAGGATTTGAGCACCATCACCAGCAGGGCCGGGAACAGGCCCCAGCCGGCGATGCGCAAGTATTGCTCGGCAAGGTTCGCCACCGCTTCGGGCTGGTCGAGCGCCCGCAGGATCGGACCCGACCACCACATGAGCGGCATGACCAGCGCCGAAAACAGCACCGACAGCCAGAGCCCCATGCGCGTGCTGCGGCGCACGGCCAGTTCGTCCCCGACCGCGGCGGCCGCCGCCACGAGCGGCATGACCGCGATCGCGAACCCGGCCCCGAACAGGAACAGCACGATGAAATAGCTTCCGTTCGCGACCGTGACCGCCGCCAGCTCGGCCACACCGTACCAGCCGAGCATCGCCGTGTCGGTCAGGCCGATGGCGAACTGCGCCAGATGCCCGCCGATGAGCGGCAGGCCAAGCAGCAGAAGAACCCGCAGATGGGTGGCATATGTCGAAAACCGGGGCATCACGGTCCGGCTTTAGGCGCAAGCCGCATCCGCGGCAAGCCGGGCACCGCAGGGCAGCACTTTCCCCGGCCCGCGCGCTCTGTCATAATATGCATCAACAAGCCAAGCGAGCAGATCAGAAACCCCATGGCCGACGACTTTCTCAGTGCCGAGAGCGCCTCGGATTACGATGCCGCCTCGATCGAGGTTCTCGAAGGGCTCGAACCGGTGCGCAAGCGCCCCGGCATGTATATCGGCGGCACGGATGAGCGCGCCCTGCATCATCTGGTGGCCGAAGTTCTCGACAATGCCATGGACGAGGCGGTCGCGGGATATGCGAACCGCATCGAGGTCACGCTGCATGCGGATCACTCGGTCACGATCACCGACAACGGGCGCGGCATTCCGGTCGGCCCGCACCCGAAATTTCCCGGAAAATCCGCGCTCGAGGTGATTTTCTGCACGCTCCATGCGGGGGGCAAGTTCTCGGGCAAGGCCTATCAGACCTCGGGCGGGCTGCACGGGGTCGGCGCGGCGGTGGTGAACGCGCTCAGCGATTCCATGGTGGTGCAGGTCGCGCGCGACCGCCAGTTGCATGAGCAGCGGTTTTCCCGCGGCATTGCGCTTGGCCCGGTCGAACATGCGGGCGCGGCCCCCAACCGGCGCGGCACATCGGTGACCTTTCACCCCGATGCCGAAATCTTCGGCCAGCACCAATTGCGGCCCGCGCGGCTGTTCACCAGTATCCGTTCCAAGGCGTTCCTGTTCTCGGGCGTCGAGATCCGGTGGAAATCCGAGGTGGACGACGGTGAAACCCCGGCCGAGGCAAGCTTTCGCTTTCCCGGCGGGCTTTCCGACTATCTGGCCGAGACATTGGCCGGGGCCAGCACCTATTCCGATCAGCCCTTTGCCGGCAGCGTCGATTTCCGCGAACGGTTCGGCGTGCCCGGCAAGGTCGAATGGGCGATCAACTGGACCCCCTCGCGCGACGGTTTCCTCCAGTCCTACTGCAACACCGTGCCGACCCCCGAAGGCGGCACCCACGAGGCCGGGTTCTGGGCCGCGATCCTCAAGGGCATCCGCGCCTATGGCGAACTTGCGAACAACCGCAAGGCCGCGCAGATCACCCGCGACGACCTGCTGGCCGGGGGCTGCGCGCTGGTGTCCTGCTTCATCGCCGATCCCGAATTCGTCGGCCAGACCAAGGACCGCCTTGCCACGACCGAGGCCGCGCGGCTGGTCGAGGGCGCCGTACGCGACCATTTCGACAACTGGCTGGCGGCGGATACGAAATCGGCGGGCGCGATTCTCGATTTCCTGGTGCTGCGCGCCGAGGAACGCCAGCGGCGACGGCAGGAAAAGGAAACCCAGCGCAAGAGCGCAACCCGCCGGCTGCGCCTGCCCGGCAAGCTCGTCGATTGTTCTCTGGGCGCGCGCGACGGCACCGAGCTGTTCATCGTCGAGGGCGACAGCGCCGGCGGTTCGGCCAAGATGGCGCGCGACCGCAGGACGCAGGCGCTGCTGCCGCTCCGGGGCAAGATCCTGAACGTGCTGGGCGCGGCCTCGTCCAAGCTCGGCAGCAACCAGGAGATCAACGACCTTTGCCAGGCGCTCGGCACCGGGATGGGCACGAAGTTCAACCTCGACGATCTGCGCTATGACAAGATCATCATCATGACCGATGCCGATGTGGACGGCGCCCATATCGCCTCGCTGCTGATGACGTTCTTCTATGCCAAGATGCGCCCCTTGATCGACCACGGGCATCTCTACCTTGCCTGCCCGCCCCTGTTCCGCCTGACGCAGGGCGCGCGGCGGGTCTATTGCATCGACGAGGCGGAAAAGGATGCGCTGCTGGCCAGGGGGCTGGGCGGCAAGGGGCGGATCGACGTGTCGCGCTTCAAGGGGCTTGGCGAGATGGACGCCAAGGATCTGAAGGAAACCACCATGGATCCGAACAGCCGCAAGCTGATCCGCGTCACCATCGACGAGGACGAACCCGGCGAGACCGGCGAACTGGTCGAACGGCTCATGGGCAAGAAACCCGAACTGCGGTTCCAGTATATTCAGGAAAACGCCCGTTTCGTCGAGGAAGTGGACGTCTGAGCGCTATTCCAACGCCTCGAGCCGCCCGACCGCCCAGCGCGCCGCATCGGCGACCATAGGGTCGGGATCATCGACCAGCGACCGCGCGACGCCAAGCAGGCCGGGATCGCCGGAATTTCCGATCGCATAAAGCACGTTGCGCACGAAACGGTCGCGCCCGATGCGCTTGATCGGCGACCCCGAGAACATCGCGCGGAACCCCGCATCGTCCAGCACCGCGAGGTCGGCAAGTTTCGGCGCCACCAGATCGGCGCGCGCGGCATAGCGCATGTCGCTCGCCGTCACCGCGAACTTGTTCCACGGACAGGCGGCCAGGCAATCGTCGCAGCCATAGATGCGGTTGCCGAGCAGCGGGCGCAGATCCTCCGCGACCGGCCCCTTGTATTCGATGGTGAGGTAGGAGATGCAGCGCCGCGCGTCGAGCTTCCAGGGCGCGGGAAAGGCATCGGTCGGACAGGCATCGAGGCAGGCCCGGCAAGTGCCGCAATGTTCACGCCCCGGCGTATCGGGCGGCAGGTCGAGCGTGGTGAAGATGGCACCGAGAAAGGCCCAGTTGCCCCAGTCGCGGCTGATCAGCACCGTATGCTTGCCCTGCCAGCCCAGCCCCGCCGCCTGCCCGAGCGGCTTTTCCGCCACCGGCGCGGTATCGACAAAGACCTTGAGTTCCGTCCCCTCGCCGCTTTCCGCAATCAGCCAGCGGGCCAGACGCTTGAGCCGTTTCTTGACCAGATCGTGATAGTCGCGGTTTTGCGCATAGACCGAAATCGCGCCGCGGTCCGGCAGCGAAAGAACCGCGGTCGGATCATGTTCGGGCGTATAGCTTTCGGCCAGCATGATGACCGAGCGCGCCTCGGGCCAGAGCGACTCTGGGTTGCCGCGCCAGTCGCTGCGCCGCTCCATCCACTCCATCTGCCCATGCCAGCCGGCATCGAGATAGGCCCGCAGCCGCCCGGGCACCTGCGGAATGTCGCCCGGGCGGCAGATGCGGCAGGAAACGAATCCCTCGGCCCGGGCCTGCTCCACCAGGCGCGTCTTGAGCGTGGCGCCGTCCAGCGGGGCCTTTTTCTTTCGCCCGGCTGCCATGTCCGCCATCCCGACCGTCAGCCGATCGCCTTCAGGGCGCCACGGTAATGGCGCATCCGCTCGGCATAATGGCGCGCTGAGCGGCGCAGCCCGTCGATGGCCGCCTCGTCAAGCTGCCGCACCACCTTTCCGGGCGCGCCCATGACCAGGCTTCCGTCGGGGATTTCCTTGTTCTCGGTGATCAGCGCCCCCGCTCCGATCAGGCAGTTCCGGCCGATGCGCGCACCGTTCAGAATGATCGCACCAATCCCGATCAGGCTGTTTTCGCCGATGGTACAGCCGTGCAGCATGGCCTTGTGGCCGATGGTGCAACCCGGCCCGACGACCAGCGGATAGCCCATGTCGGTGTGAAAGACACAGTTTTCCTGCACGTTGGAATCGGCGCCGACCCGGATGTCCTCGTTGTCGCCGCGCAGGGTCGAGCCGAACCAGATGCCGACGCCCGCCTCGATGATGACGCCGCCGATCACATTCGCATCGGGCGCGATCCAGCTATCCTCGTCGATCTGTGGCCTGCGTGTGTCGAGCGCATAGATTGTCATGGGTGAATCTCCTCGAATTCGGCCTGAAGCGCCAGCACATGGGCGGTCAGGCCGGGCTGCTGGCTGCGCCGCAGGCGGGTGGCGGTGATGATGGTCCTGAGGCGGGCCTCGGTCTCGGCAAGGTCCGCATTCACCAGCACGAAGTCATAGCCGTCCCAGTGGCTGATCTCGTCCCAGCTTTGCCGCATGCGCCGGGCGATGGTCTCGGGCGAATCCTGCCCCCGCGTCTCGAGCCGGCGGTGCAGCTCGGCGATCGAGGGCGGCAGCAGGAAGATCGACAGCGTATTGAGCCCGAGCGCCGAGTTCCGTATCTGCTGCGCCCCCTGCCAGTCGATATCGAACAGCACATCCTGCCCGGTCTCGATCGCCGCCTCGACCGGAGCGCGCGGCGTGCCGTAGGAATTGCCGAACACCTGCGCATGTTCGAGCATCTCGCCCGCCGCCACGCGGGCATCGAAATCCGCCTGGGTCAGAAAGCGGTAATCGACCCCATCGGTTTCGCCCGGGCGCGGCTTGCGCGTGGTCGCGCTGATCGAAAACACGATATCGGGATCCCAGTCGCGCAGCCGCCCGGCAAGGGTCGATTTCCCGGCGCCCGACGGTGAAGACAGGATAATGAGCAGCCCCCGCCGCCGTTCCATCGCGTGATTCCCCGTCCGATGCGCGCCGCCCTGCTGCGCTTGACCTGCGGACACGGAGAGCGCCGCCCCTGCCAGTGGCCCGGATGTCGCCATGTTTCCTCCGCATTGCCGCCTCGTTGCGTCCAGCACCTAGAACAGCAGGCACGTCAAGGGCAAGCCCCGCGCGGCTCGCCGCGGAACCTCCATGGTTCTCCCCGAAGCTCCATGGCTCCCGGTCGTCGTTAACCGGAATTTAAGGATCTTCTCCCATATCTGGCAAAAGTAAGGCATGTTTGCGGCCGGGTAACCAGTATGAAGTTCAAGCTGCCTGCACTGCGCCTTCTTCCGCGCAGTGCAGGCAGATTTCCGACGGGATGGGGACAGATGGCGCAAACGGGGCATCATCCGGACAGGGGCAGCGGGAACGGCAACGTGGTGTTCATGAACCGGTTCCGCAACGGGCGCCCGCTTTCGCCCCTGCACCAGGCCGAGGCCTACTGGTCGGCGCTGCGCCGCGAGGGGGACATTCCCTGGCGCAACGAAATCGACCCGCGCGGGCTGGAATCCGTGCTGCGCCACGTGTTCATCCTGGAACGGACGGCACCGGACCAGGCGCAGTTCCGGGTGGCCGGGCAGCAGGTGAACAACCTCGCCGGGGTGGATCTGCGCCGCATGCCGCTTGCCGCCCTGTTCGCGGCCAGGCACCGCGCCGCAGTCGGTGTTCTTCTGCGGGACGTTTTTGCCATGCCGGCGGTCGGCGACCTGATCCTGACCGCGGGCGGCGCCGATGACATGGACAACCCGGGCGGCGGGACGCTCGAGGCGCGGATGATGCTGCTTCCGCTCAGATCCGACAGCGGCGAGATCGGGCGTGCACTCGGCGTGCTGCTTTCGGATCAGGACATGCCCGCCACGCCGCGCCGTTTCGAATTGCTTCGCGCCGAGGCCCGCCCGGTGTCAGGCCGCAGCGCCGAGGTGCTGTGCGGCGGCATCCGGCGGAGCGAGGGTCAGGCGCCAATGCCCGAAAACGCAAGCTACCTGCGCCTCGTCCCGAGCCACGACTCCCGCTGACACGCTTACCGGTCGCAACACTCGGAACCCGGGCACCCTGCCCCGGTCCGAAGGCAGCGTGCGGAACGTGGCATGGTCAGGCGAGCCCGACTATCCCGGTCAAACCACACCGGCCAACCGCAGCCCGGAATCCGGGCCGCGGAACCGCCGGCGGGCTCAGACCGCCGCGCGGCTTTCCTTGCGGGTCTCCCGCAGACTGCCAAGTTCTTCCGCCACGAGGAAGGCCAGTTCAAGCGACTGGCTCGCGTTCAGGCGCGGGTCGCAAGCGGTGTGATAGCGATGCGAAAGGTCGGATTCGGTCACCGCCTGCACCCCGCCGGTGCATTCGGTCACGTCCTGCCCGGTCATCTCGAAATGGACCCCGCCCGGCACGCTGCCCTCGGCGGTATGCACGCCGAAGAATTCGCGCACCTCGCGCAGCACGGACTCGAACGGGCGCGTCTTGAACCCGGTCGAGGACTTGATCGTGTTGCCGTGCATCGGATCGCAGACCCAGACCACATTCGCCCCCTCGCGCTCCACCGCGCGCACGAGGCGCGGCAGATGTTCGGCCACCTTGCCGGCGCCGAAACGGGTGATGAGCGTGAGCCGCCCGGGATCGTTCTCGGGGTTCAGACGCTCCATCAGGCGCTTCAGGTCGTCCTCGGTCATGGAGGGACCGCATTTGAGCCCGATCGGATTCAGCACCCCGCGGGCATATTCCACATGCGCCCCGTCCGGCTGCCGCGTGCGGTCGCCGATCCAGATCATATGCCCCGACCCGGCCAGCCATTTGCCCGAGGTGGAATCGAGCCGCGTCAGCGCCTCTTCGTATTCCAGCAGCAGGCTTTCGTGGCTGGTGTAGAATTCGACCGTCTGCAGCGTATGCGCCGTGTCGCGGTTCACGCCGGCCGCCGACATGAAATCCAGCGCATCGGTGATACGGTTCGCAAGCTCGCGGTATTTCTCGGCCTTCGCCCCTTCGGTGAAGCCGAGCGTCCAGGAATGGACCTGATGCACATCGGCATAGCCGCCGGTGGAAAAGGCACGCAGCAGGTTCAGCGTCGCGGATGCCTGGGTATAGGCCTGCAGCATCTTGCGCGGATCGGGGATCCGCGCATCTTCGGTGAAGGCGAGCTCGTTGATGATGTCGCCGCGGTAGCTCGGCAGCTCCACCCCGTCCACGGTCTCGGTCGCCGCGCTGCGGGGCTTGGCGAACTGGCCGGCCATGCGTCCGACCTTGATCACCGGAACCTTGGCCGCATAGGTCAGCACCATGGCCATCTGCAGCATCACCTTGAAGGTGTCGCGGATCGCATCGGCGCTGAACTGTTCGAAGCTTTCCGCACAATCGCCGCCCTGCAGGACGAAGGCTTCGCCCCGCGCCGCCGCGCCCAGATGTTTCCGGAGCCGCCGCGCCTCGCCGGCAAAGACCAGCGGAGGATATTTGGAAAGCTGTGCCTCGACCTCGCGCAGCGCCGCCGGATCGGTGTAATCCGGCATCTGCACGCGCGGCCTGTTGCGCCAGTCGCCCTTGTGCCAGTTGCTCATGGTTCATCCTCCGCATGATGCGTCAGGGGCTGTATACAAAACCGCCGCCGGAGTGGCCATATGTGATATGCGACACTATTGACGTCGGTTGCGTGCAACCGCCAAATGGTGTCGCGGCCCTGTCGGGCGCGGGGCACCCGCATGGCGGGCCGAATTACGGGCGGCCGGCGGTAACGAGGGGGAAAAGGAAACGCAGTGAAGGAAAGACCAAGTGCCGTGACAGAAGCGGAGCGCTCTGCCACCAGCCCCCGCCGCTTTGTGTTCGTGCTGCTCGAGCAATTCACCCTGCTCTCCTTTGCTTCTGCCGTCGAAAGCCTGCGCATCGCGAACCGCATGGCGGGGCGGCGGATTTATGACTGGCTGCTGGTCGGCGAAGGCGGCGATACCGCCACCTGTTCGACCGGTGCGCAGTTCAAGCTGGATGCGGGGCTCGACGAATTCAACCGCGATGACACGATCCTGATCTGCGGCGGGCTCAAGGTGCAGGCGGCGACCACGCGCACCCTGCTGAACTGGGTGCGGCGCGAGGCACGCAAGGGGCTGGTGATCGGCGGGCTCTGCACCGCATCCTACGTGATGGCCCGGGCCGGGCTGCTCGACGGCAAGCGCGCGACGATCCACTGGGAAAACGCCGACGGCTTCAGCGAGGATTTCGCCGATGTGAACCTGACCCACTCGGTCTTTACCATCGACGGCAACTGCCTCACCACCGCCGGCGGGACAAGTTCGCTCGACCTGATACTGAAGCTGATCGCCGACGATCATGGCGCCGACCTCGCCAATGCGGTGGCCGATCAACTGATCTATTCCAGCATCCGCACCGATCACGACGTGCAGCGCCTTTCGGTTCCGGCCCGCATCGGAGTGCGGCACCCGAAGCTTGCGCAGGTGATCCACATGATGGAACAGAACATCGAGGAACCGATCACCCCCTCGCTTCTGGCGCAGCATGTGGGCATGTCCACCCGCCAGCTTGAGCGGCTGTTCCGGCGCTATGTGAACCGCTCGCCCAAGCGCTATTACATGGAACTGAGGCTGGCCCGTGCCCGCAACCTCCTGATGCAGACCGACATGAGCGTGATCAACGTGGCCCTGGCCTGCGGATTTGCCTCTCCGAGCCATTTCTCCAAATGCTACCGCGCCCATTACGGCACCACGCCCTACCGCGAGCGCGGCAGCCAGGCGCCCGGCATGACCTGACATATGCGCCTGACATCTACGCCCTGCCGCGGCCCCCGCCGGGGCCGGGACATTTCGTGACCAACACGACAGGGCACCGGGCCAGCCGGCAACAGGTGGTCAAGAGGGACAATATCTGATCGAGCGTTCGGCCTGCCGGTGAGTGCCGGTCTCTTCGAAGGTCCGGTTCGGATGCGTATGGCGGTGGACACGGATATGCCCCGCCATCGGGCGGCGGCATCACGACCGTCGCCCTTGACGATCTCAGACCGCATTGCTCGGGAGCGCGCGCCAAGCGCTCGTCTCGCTATGGCGACAGGGGGCGCCCAGCGCATGGAGGCGGCGGGCCGTCATTCACGGTTTGCCGCACGCCGCATACGGATCGCGAGAGCCCGCGCATCGCATCGGCCAAAGCCGGAGCTACTGCATCGCAGATTGGCGCATGGACGGGACATGCCAGCCTGTCCGATGTCGCGCACCACACCCGGCAGGCGGATCAAAAGGGGATTCCGGGTGCGGAATCCTCGCAGGCCATGGAAACCGGCGTGCGCGAGCTTTCAAAAGCGCCAAATTAACCAATTAAATCAACGCTGTTTTGGGGTGGTGGCGGACCGAGGAGGATTCGAACCCCCGACCCCTTGATTCGTAGTCAAGTACTCTATCCAGCTGAGCTATCGGTCCACGGCTGCGGGAGATAGACGCGACCGGGCGGTAATGCAAGGCGAAACTTCGGATTATTTCCGCAGCCCCGTCAGCCCTGCCAGAGATCGCCGCTATCGGCCCGCAGGTGCAGATCCGCGCAAAGGTGAATGACATTCCCCGCCCGCAGCCGGCCCTGCCCCATGTCGTCGCGCAGCAGCGCGGCCGGGATGCCCGTCGCGCGCCGGATCGCCCGGGCCGGGCTTTCGCCGGCCCTGCCGACAAGAACCCGCAGCGCACCGGCCATATCCAGGTCCGCCCCGGCAAGGGTGCCGTCCTCCAGCACGAGCCGCCCTCCCATGCGCCGGACCCGGCGTCCGTTCAGATCAAAGCCCGGAACGGCACTTGCAGCGGTGGCCATGGCGTCGCTCACCAGAAAGACCTGGCCCGGCCCCTGCTTGGCGGCAAGCGCGACCTGCATCACCACCGGATCCACATGAAACCCGTCGGCGATCAGCCCGCAACTGATCCGTCCATCTGCAAGCGCCGCGCCGACAAGGCCCGGCGCCCGCGAAAGAAGCGGCTCCATGGCATTGAACAGATGCGTCACGCAGCGCGCTCCGGCGTCGAAAGCCGCCCGCGCCTGCCCGTGGTCGGCGGCGCTGTGCCCGACCGAGACGATCACGCCCGCGGCGGCAAGCTGCGAAATCTGCGCACCCGTCACCGCCTCGGGCGCAAGCGTCACCATCAGGTTGGGAAGCCGCGCCGCCGCCTCGCAGAGAAAGCGCAGATCCGGCTCCTCCATGGGGCGGATCAGCCCGGCCGCATGGGCGCCCTTCCGCGCCGCAGAAAGATGCGGCCCCTCGAGATGCAGCCCCACGATCCCCGGCACCCCGGCGGCCATCGCCTGCTCCACCGCCGCGACCGCGGCGCGGACCTGCGCGGGGGTGTCGCTGATCAGCGTCGGCAGGAAGGCGCGGGTGCCAAGCCTATGATGGGCGCGCGCGATCACCCGGAGCGTCGCAAGCGACGGCGCGTCATTGAACATCACCCCGCCGCCGCCGTTCACCTGCAGATCGACAAAACCGGGCAGCAGGATCCCGCCCCCCAGATCGCGCCGCCGGCAGCCCTCGGGCAGATGCCCGGGCGGCACGATCCGCAGATCCGCGCCGGAACGCCAGAGCGCCATGTTCCGGTGCAGCGCGGTGCCGTCATGAATATCGGCGCCCAGAAGGGCAACATCAGCCATCCGCAAGCCGCGCCGCAAGCCGCAGCGCCCCGTCCACCGCACGCCCGAGCGGGCGGACGACGCAATCGCGGATGTCCTCGGGAAGGTAGGGCGCGTAATGTGGCGACACCCCGCCGAAGGCACAGACAGCCTCTCCCGACCCGCGCCCGAGACGCTCAAGCGCCCGGCAGATGTAATCCGCGCCCCGCTCCATCATCTCGCGCCCCGCCTGATCACCCTGCGCCGCCTCGCGCACGACGAGCGGCGCAAATTCCGCGAACCAGCCGGGCGGCGCGACAAGCGACCTGTGCGCCAGCATGGCCGGATCGCCGCCCACGCTCCCGAGCACCGCGCGCGTCACCTGTCCATGTTCGCGCAACCCGTCCACGGCCAGCAGCGCCGCCTCCACCGCTCCCCGCCCGAGCCAGGCGCCGGAGGCCTGATCGCCGCAGACGAATCCCCAGCCGCCGACGAAACGCGCCGCACCGTCGCGGCTGCGGGCGATGAAACTTCCGGTGCCGATCGCCAGCACCACCCCGTCCGCGCCACCGAGCGCCCCGGCCAGCACGGTCGGGCGGTCGTCGGTGACGCGCAGGCGGGCGAAATCGAACCGGGCCGCCATCGCCTCGCCCTCCGCCTCCGACATCACCCCCGCAAGGCCGAGATGCGCATGGGCGTGGCGCAGCGCGTCCGCGCCGATCCCCGCCCCGGCGGCGGCCTCGTCAAGTGCTGCGCGAATGTTGGCCGCAGCCTGATCGGGGTCGGCGGACACGTTCCCCGGCCCGCCGGCCGCCTCGGCCAGCACGCAGCCCGTGGCATCGGCGATGGCAACCCGGCAGCCGCTGCCGCCGCCATCCACCCCGATCAGATATGCGGGCCGGGCCGGGTCCATCAGCCGGCCTTGCCGCAACACGGGCGCGGGGCGCCGTTACATGCCTTCTTCTGGCCGGAAATATCCCCGCCGGAGGCATGAAATCTCTGCCCCGACGCAGACGGCACCACCACCGCCGGAGCAGCCCGCCCCGGCCGCCCGGCCCCGCCCGCGGCACGGCATCCCATCAGCCGACGATCTCGAGACCCGAAAAGAAATAGGCGATCTCGACCGCGGCGGTTTCCGGCGCATCCGATCCATGGACCGAATTCTCGCCCACGCTCTCGGCGAATTCGGCGCGGATGGTTCCGGGTGCCGCGTCGGAGGGGTTGGTTGCGCCCATGATCTCGCGGTTGCGGGCAATGGCGTTTTCGCCCTCGAGCACCTGCACCACCACCGGGGCCGAGGACATGAATTCGCAAAGCTCGTCATAGAAGGGGCGCTCGCGGTGCACGCCGTAGAACTCGCCGGCCTGCGCCCTGGTCATATGGATGCGCTTCTGCGCGACGATGCGCAGCCCGGCTTCCTCGAACTTGGCGTTGATCCGCCCCGTGAGGTTGCGGCGGGTCGCGTCGGGCTTGATGATCGAAAACGTGCGCTCGAGGGCCATCGGTCTTTCTCCTGTAACGAATTGAGGTCGCGCGCGCCCTAGCATGGGCGCCCCGCCGTGGGAAGTCCGGAGTGGCGGCGCGGATTGACAGGCCCCCGCGGCTGCGCCACATCCCTCCCATGCTGCGCATCGACGACATTTCCTTTTCCATCGCCGGCCGCCCCCTTCTCGGGGGTGCAAGCGCGGTGATTCCGGACGGGCACCGGGTCGGGCTGGTCGGACGCAACGGCAGCGGCAAGACCACGCTCTTTCGCCTGATCCGGGGCGAGCTTGCCCTCGAGGGCGGCACGATCTCCCTGCCGTCGCGGGCGCGCGTCGGCGGCGTGGCGCAGGAGGCGCCGGGTGATGACACGCCGCTCATCGACACGGTGCTGGCCGCCGATACCGAGCGCGCCGCGCTGCTGGCCGAGGCCGAGACGGCCACCGATGCCGCCCGCATCAGTGAGGTGCAGACGCGCCTTGCCGATATCGACGCCTGGTCGGCCGAGGCGCGCGCCGCCGCGATCCTGCGCGGGCTGGGCTTTGCCAACGAGCAGCAGCAGATGCCGAGCCGGGCCTTCTCGGGCGGGTGGCGGATGCGCCTTGCGCTCGCCTGCGTGCTCTTTGCCCGCCCTGACCTTTTGCTGCTCGACGAGCCGACCAACTACCTCGATCTCGAAGGCGCGCTCTGGCTGGAAAACTACCTGATCCACTATCCGCACACGGTCATCATCATCAGCCACGACCGCGACCTGCTGAACCGCACCGTGACCGGGATCCTGCATCTGGATCAGGGAAAGCTCGGCTATTACAGCGGCAATTACGACCAGTTCGCCCGTCAGCGCGCCGAACGGCGGGCCCTGCAGGCCGCCGCGGCAAAGAAACAGGAGGCGCGGCGCGCCCATCTCCAGGGGTTCGTCGATCGTTTCCGCGCCAAGGCCAGCAAGGCGCGTCAGGCCCAGAGCCGCATCAGGATGCTCGAGCGGATGGAGACGATCCGCTCGCCCGAGGACGAGGCGCGCACGGTGTTCACCTTCCCCGCCCCCGAGGAACTCGCCCCGCCGATCCTTGCGACCGGGAACGCCAGCGCGGGCTATGGCGACCGCGTGGTGCTGACCGGGCTCGACCTGCGCATCGACCAGGACGACCGGATCGCGCTTCTGGGGCGCAACGGTCAGGGCAAATCGACGCTGGCGAAGCTGCTCGCCGGGCGGCTTGAAACCATGGAAGGGCGCGTGACGCGGGCCGCGAAGCTGCGCGTCGGCTTCTTCGCCCAGCACCAGGTCGATGAACTCCGGCTCGACGAAACCCCGCTCCAGCATCTGGCCCGCGCACGCCCCGATACGGCGCCGTCCCGGCTGCGGGCGCAGCTTGCCGGTTTCGGCCTCGGCGCGGATCAGGCGGATGTCACCGTCGGGCGGCTGTCGGGCGGGCAGAAGGCGCGGCTTTCGCTGCTGCTCGCGACATTGGACGCGCCGCATCTGCTTATTCTCGACGAGCCGACCAACCACCTCGACATCGAATCGCGCGAGGCGCTGATCGAGGCGCTCACCGCCTATCCGGGCGCGGTGGTGCTGATTTCCCACGACATGCATCTGCTCGGCCTGGTCGCCGACCGGCTCTGGCTGGTCTCGGGCGGCCGCGTCGCGCCCTATGAGGGCGATCTGGAAAGCTACCGCGCGATGCTGCTGGCACCGGAAAAAACCGCCGCATCCGGCAAGGCCACGGCAGGCAAGGCATCCGCCGCGCCCGGAGCCGCCCGGTCCGCCCGCCCGACCCGCGAGCGGATCCTCGCGCTGCGCTCGGAGGTCAGGAAGGGCGAGGCACGGGTCGAGAAGCTGACCGAAATGAGCGATCGCCTCGTGCAGAAACTGGCCGATCCCGCACTTTACGAAGCCGGCCGCGAGGGCGAGGCGGACGTCTGGCAGCGCAAGTATGCCGAGGTGCGCGAGGGGCTGGAGCGGGCCGAGGCGATCTGGCTCGCGGCGCTCGAAAAGCTCGAATCGGCCGAGCAGTAGCGTGGACAGCGCCTATCTCATAACCGCTTTCGTCACCCTCTTCGTGGTGATCGACCCGATCGGGCTCGCGCCGATGTTCCTTGCGCTGACACAGGGCGACAGTGCCGCGCGCCGCCGCACCATCGCGCTGCGCGCCTGCCTGACCAGCATCGTCGTGCTGACCATCTTCGCGGCCTTCGGGGAAACGGTGCTCGGATTCGTCGGCATCTCCATGGCCGCGTTCCAGATCGCCGGGGGGCTTTTGCTGTTCGTCACCGCCTTCGACATGCTGTTCGAGCGGCGCAGCAAGCGGCGCAAGGGGCAGGCCGACGAGGACGACGGCGACGATCCGTCCGTGTTTCCGCTCGCGATCCCGCTCATCGCCGGGCCGGGGGCCATCACCTCGATGATCCTGCTCACCGGACAGCAGCCCGGGCTGCACGGGCTTGTGCTGGTGCTTGGCGTCATGGTGGCGGTGATCGCGCTCGCGCTTTTGCTGTTCCTGGCCAGCGGGACGCTCGAACGCGCTCTGGGGCGGACCGGGATCAACGTGGCGACCCGGCTGTTCGGAATGCTGCTTGCGGCGCTTTCGGTGCAGTTCGTGCTGGACGGGCTGCATGCCTTCGGCCTGTTCGGCGCCTAGGTGACAGCCGCGGCGCGCGCCCCCATATGAACCGCATCCCCATTCAAGGCGCAGTCAGGGAACAAGCGATGGATCAATGGCAGATCGGTAACGCCGCCTATCTGGTGCTGCTCGGCGCGGTGCTGGTGTTCTGGTTCTTCGTCCAGAACCGGCAGAGCCTTGGCCGCGTGGCACAGCAGGCCATCGCCTGGGGGCTGATCTTTCTCGGCGTGATCGCGGCGGTCGGGCTCTGGGGCGATATCCGCCGCACCGTGCGCCCGAGCCTCGGCACCGTCACCGGCGAAGGGGCGATCACCGTGCCGCGCGCCCCGGACGGGCATTACTATCTGACGCTCGCGATCAACGACCGCCCGGTCGAATTCCTGGTCGATACCGGAGCATCGGAAATGGTGCTGTCGCAGCGCGACGCGGCGCGGGTCGGCATCGACACCGACGATCTGGCCTATACCGGGCAGGCGATGACCGCGAACGGGGTCGTGCGTACGGCACCGGTGCGGCTCGACAGCGTGAGCGCCGGGCCGATCAGCGACCGCGACCTGCGCGCCTGGGTCAGTGCCGGGGAAATGCCGGGCTCGCTGCTCGGCATGGGCTATCTCCAGCGCTGGTCGAGCGTGCACTTCCAGGACGGAACGCTCGTGCTGACGCGCTGAAGCGCCTCAGGCCCCGCCCGCCCCTCGCGGCGGGCGCGCAGCAAGCGACGGCAGCCCCCGCCCGGACACCGGCCGAAAAATGACGCCACGCCCCGCCATGAACCGTGCAATCCATGCGGCGGCAACGATTCCGATGGCAAAGCCCGCGACCACATCGGTCGGATAATGCATCCCCGCCGCAAGCCGGCCGAGCAGCATCAGCAGGGCCGCCGGCAGCACCAGCCCCCGCCAGCGCGGCAAAAAGATCCAGAGCGCCACGAGCAGGATCCCGGTCATCATGGAATGCCCCGAGGGGAAACTTTCGAACGCATGGCCGCCGTGGAACGGTTCAAGATGAAGCGAGCCGTATTCATCCATCAGGGCGGGGCGTGCACGCCCGGCGGTGCGCTTGCCGATCTCGACCGGGATCCCGGCCACGAGGATCGACAGGATCAGGAAGGTCGCGAAGTCGTGCAGGCGCGCGATCCGGCGGCGCCACGGGGCGCCATCCGCGCCGCGCAGGACGAAGCAGGTCAGCACCCAGACGACGACCGAGAGCGCCAGCCAGTAGACCGCCTTCACCGCGCTGGTGACGAGGCGCGCCACCTCCATCAGCCAGAGATCGCTGGTCATGGCACCCCGCACGATCGGTGCATCCCAGCGATGCAGCACCACGAGCACAAGCGGCAGCAGGATGACCGCGAGGGTCATCCACAGCGTCCAGGCCGCGGGCGCCCCCTTGCCCCGGGGGGCGGCCAGCCCGGACAGCAGCGCGCCGAATTCGCGCAATGGGGCGGGAACGCGGCGCCCGCCCGGCTTTGGGCGGATCGCGGCCGGGTGGTCGTCGCTATGGTTGCGTGGCTCCATTCCTCATGTTCCTCCATGCGCATCGCGGGTTGCGTCATGGCCCGGCGGGCCACGGGCGGCAAGCAAAGCGGTGGCCTGCGCGTGGATTTTCACCGCCGCTCCCGAATTCTGCGGCAGGCGCACAACAGGCGGAGGGGCGGGCCGGCGCGCTCAGCCGCTTTCGGCCTTCATCTCCCAGGTGCCGGAGTCCTCGGACCAGTATTGCGCCGCACATCCCGCGCCGACCAGGTCCTTCCATTGCGCGCGGGCGTGGCTCACGGCCGCGCCGTCACCCCCGTCAAAGATCACGCAGGCGCGCGCGACCGCGCCGGCCTCTTCCGCGGCAAGGGGCGCGCCATCGACGCAGATCAGGCAGTGCGGCGCATTCGCCGCCGCCTGCCCCGCCACGGTCAGCAGCACGGGCTGTTGCGCATCATCAGCACCACCGGCGAGCCCGTGCGGCAGGAAGGAATCCTTGCGCGCGGTCCAGAGCAGATCGTCAAGCCAGCGCATCCGCCCCCCATCGGTGCCGCGCAATTCGATCCGCCAGTCGGCCCCGCGCGCACGATCCAGGAGCGCCGGCAGCATGGATTCCAGCGGGCGCCGCGTCAGGTGGTAGAAAAAGACCTCGCCCATCGCTCCCTAGTCGCCGTTTTCAAAACGATCCGCCACCAGCCGGTTCAGCGCCGCGACACCCCATCCGGTCGCGCCCTTGGGGGCATAAGCCGTGCCCTCCTTGATCATCGCCACACCGGCGATGTCGAGGTGAATCCAGGGCGTGCCCTCCTTGACGAAGCGCTGCAGGAACTGCGCCGCGGTGATCGAGCCGGCCGCGCGCCCGCCCACGTTCTTCATGTCGGCGACGCGCGATTTCAGCATGTCGTCATAGGCCTTGCCGAGCGGCATCCGCCAGGCGCCCTCGCCCTCGGTCTTCGCCGCCGCGAGAAAGGCATCGCAGAGCGCGTCGTCATTGCTGAAGACGCCGGCGTTTTCATGGCCAAGACCGATGATGATCGCCCCCGTCAGCGTCGCCAGATCAATGATGCCTTCTGGATTGAACCGCTCCTGCGCATACCAGAGCACATCCGACAGCACGAGCCGCCCTTCGGCGTCGGTGTTGATGATCTCGACCGTGTCGCCCTTCATGGAGCGCACCACATCGCCCGGGCGCACGGCATTGCCCGAGGGCATGTTCTCGACGATGCCGACCAGCCCGACCACATTGGCTTTGGCCTTGCGCCGCGCCAGCGCCCGCATGGTGCCGGCGACCGTGCCTGCACCGCCCATGTCCATCGTCATGTCTTCCATGCCGGCGCCGGGCTTGAGCGATATGCCCCCGGTGTCGAACACCACCCCCTTGCCGACCAGCGCCAGCGGCGCGCGTCCCTGCTCGCCGCCCTGCCACTCCATCACCACGACCTTCGAGGGGCTGTCCGACCCCTGCCCGACCGCCAGAAGGTTGCGCATGCCGAGTTCGGCAAGGCGGTCCTCCTCCAGCACCTCGACCTTGAGGCCGAGATCCTCCATCGCCCGCAGCCGCTCGGCGAATTCACTCGTGGTCAGCACATTCGCGGGCTCGTTCACCAGATCGCGCGTCATATGCACCCCCTCGGCCACCGCCAGGAGCGGGGCGAGCGCCGTCTCGGCGGCCTCCGGGTCCGAAATCTGGATGGTCACGGGCGCGGGGTCGAACGGTGCGTCCTCGCCTTCCTTCGCGGTCTTGTGCGCATCGAAGCGATAGGCGCGCAGGGCAATGCCCAGCGCAAGCTCGGCGCCGCGGCGCCGGCTGCCGAACATGACGAGCATCGGCTTGCCGCCGGCCAGCGCCGCGAGCTTCGCCCCCGCCTTGCGCGCCGCGGTCGCATCGAAACGGCTGTCGAGCACCACCACGTCGAGCGCCTCGGCCGCCATCCCGCCCGGCCAGGCCAGCGTGATCACCTGCCCGGACTTCGCACGGGCGAACTCCCGGCTTTCGATCAGCCGCGCAAGGGCGCCCCGGGTCAGACGGTTGGCCCGCCGCGCGCCATGGTCCATCTTGCCCTCCGGCGGGATCACCACCGCGACGCGCCCTTCGGCCGAGGCCATCGCATCGAGATCGACCGGAGTGAAACGGATCGGGGTCAGGCTGCTCATGGCGCCTCCTTTCATGTGTGGCCTGCGCCGCACGCCCCGGTATCCTGCTGCGGGCGCGCCCGGCGCTCTGCCGCCCAGAGGTAACGCGGGCGCCTGCGCTTGACCAGATAGCAGTTTTCCCCGGCAGGCAATTGGATTAATGTCGCGCAAAACACGGGATCAATCGTCAGGGCCGCGGGGAGGGTCGCATTGTCGCGCTACGACAGATATGTTCTCTCGCGCCTGCTTCTGTTCTTCGGCTTCTTCGCATTGATCCTTGTCGCGGTGTTCTGGATCAACCGGGCGGTGGTGCTGTTCGACCGGCTGATCGGCGACGGGCAGTCGCTGCTGGTGTTCCTTGAATTTTCGGCGCTGGCCCTGCCCAACCTGATCCGCATGATCCTGCCCATGGCGGTCTTTGCGGCCGCCGTCTATGTCACGAACCGCATGCAGGGCGACAGCGAGATCACGGTGATGCAGGCCACCGGCACCAGCCCCTGGCGGCTTGCCCGCCCGCCGCTCGTATTCGGGCTGCTGGCGGCGCTGATGATGAGCGTGCTCACCCACCTGCTGCTGCCGGCCTCGATCAGCCAGCTTTCCGCGCGCGAGGCCGAAGTGGCGCAGAGCATCTCGGCGCGGCTGCTGAGCGAAGGCACTTTCCTGCACCCGGTCGCGGGCGTGACCTTCTATATCGGCCGCATCGACCCCGACAGCACGCTGAACGATATCTTTCTATCGGACCGACGCGATTCCGACCAGAGCGTCACCTATACCGCCGAGCGCGCCTATCTGCTGCGCGACGGCGAGCGGGCGAACCTGGTCATGGTGAACGGGATGGCGCAGCTTCAGGACAATCACGAGCACACGCTTTCGACCACGCGGTTCTCTGATTTCTCATACGACATCAGCGCGTTGCTTCCGAGTCGCGAGCCCGGCGCACGCAGCCTGCGCGAAGTGCCGACGATCGAGCTGCTGACGCGGGGCAGCGACATCGCCCGCGACGAGGGGTTCAATCCCGGCAAGCTCGCCGAGGAACTGCACCTGCGCTTTGCCCGGGCGCTGATCTGTGTCGCCGTGGCGCTGATCGGTTTCTCGACGCTCATGCTCGGCGGCTTCTCGCGCTTCGGCGTCTGGCGGCAGGCGCTGCTGGCCTTTGTGCTGGTGATCCTGCTCGAAGTGCTGCGCGGGCTGGTCTCGGGCCCGGTGCTGGCCGATGCCCGGCTCTGGCCGCTGGTCTATCTGCCCACGTTTGCGGGGCTTGCCGTGGCCGCGCTGTTCCTGCAGATCGCGGCCCGCCCGCCGGCCCTGCGGCTGCGCCGGCAGACGCGCGTGCGAGAGACCGCGGCATGATCCTCGACCTCTATTACGCGCGGCGCTTCCTGGGCAGCTTCCTGCTGGTCGCGGCCGTGTTCCTGAGCCTCATCCTGCTGGTCGATCTGATCGAGCAACTGCGCCGCTTCAGCGACTCGGACACGGGGCTTGCCCGGATCTTCGCGCTGACCCTCCTGAGCGCCCCGGGCGCCATCGACAAGATCCTGCCCCTGCTGATGATCCTGGCCACCATCGCGCTTTTCGTGGCCATGGCCCGCAGCAGCGAACTGGTGGTCACGCGCGCGGCCGGCCGGTCGGGGCTGCGCACGCTGGTCGCGCCGCTGGGCGTCGCGGCGCTGATCGGCGTGCTGGCGGTAACGATGCTCAACCCGATCGTGGCAACGACAGCGAACCGCTATCAGCGCCTCTCCGACATCTATCGCAGCGGCGATGCCTCGGCGCTCTCGCTGGGGAGCGAGGGGCTCTGGCTGCGGCAGGGCGGCGCCGAGGGACAGGCCGTGATCCATGCCGAGGACTACCTGCACGAACGGGGCGGCATCACCCTGCGGCAGGTGACGATCCTCGGCTATGGCCCATCGGGGGAGCCGAACCGGCGCATCCTTGCCGAAAGCGCGCGGCTGGGCGATGGCAAGTGGATCCTGGAAAACGCCAAGGTCTGGCCGCTCGCCAGTGATCTGAACCCCGAACACCGGGCGCGGACCCACTCCGAGATGACCCTTGCCACCACGCTGACACAGGCGCGGATCGAGGAAAGCCTCGGGCGGGCATCGGGGATTTCGATCTATGACCTGCCCGCCACCATCCGCGAACTGCGCGAGGCCGGATTCGCGACCCGCAGTCAGGAGGTCTGGTTCCAGTCCGAACTCGCGCGCCCGCTGTTCCTGATCGCCATGGTGCTGGTCGGCGCCGCCTTCACCATGCGCCACACCCGCCTTGGCGGCACCGGGGTTGCGGTGATCGCGGCGGTGCTGCTTGGCTTCGGGCTTTATTTCATCCGCGATTTCGCGCAGGTGCTCGGCGAGAACGGTCAGCTTCCGGTGATTCTTGCCACATGGGCGCCCCCGGTCGCGGCGATCCTGCTGGCGCTCGGGCTGCTGCTGCAGACAGAGGACGGCTGATGAGCAGGCGGCGGCATCTCCTATCGGCCCTTGCGGCGCTCATGCTTGCGATCATTCTGGCGTCGCTCGTGCTGCAATGGAGCGCGCTGGCACAGGAGACCCCGGCGGAGGGCACCGACCGGGAAGAGCGCGCGGTGCTCATGGCCGACACGCTTTACGTCACCCCCTCGCGCCAGCTCGTGGCCGAGGGCCATGTCGAGGCCCTGCACAACGATGTGCGCCTGACCGCGCAGCGCGTCACTTACGACGAGGCCAGCGGGCAGCTTGCCATCGAGGGGCCGATCCGGCTCGAGCGGGGCGCGGATGTCACGGTGCTGGCCAGCGCCGCCGAACTCGACCGCGAATTGCAGAACGGGCTGCTGCGGGGCGCGCGTATGGTGTTGAACCGGCAGGTGCAGCTTGCGGCGGTGCAGATGAACCGGGTCGGCGGGCGCTATACCCAGCTTTACACCACGGCCGTGACCTCGTGCCATGTCTGCGGCGACGGGCGCCCGCCGCTCTGGCAGATCCGGGCCCGCCGGGTGATCCACGACGAGGACGAGCAGCAGCTTTATTTCGAGGACGCGCGCCTGATGGTGCGCGGAGCGACGGTGATGGTGCTGCCGCGCTTCCGTCTGCCCGACCCCAACGTGAAACGCGCGCGCGGCTTTCTGGTGCCGACCATCCGCAGCACCAACCAGCTCGGCACCGGGATACGGGTGCCCTATTTCATCCCGCTCGGCGATCATCGCGACCTGACGCTGACACCCTATCTTTCGCCCAAGACGCGCACGCTCGGGTTCCGTTACCGGCAGGCGTTCCGCCGAGGCGAGATCCGCTTCGAGGGCGCCTATACCAGCGACGACCTGACCGACGACGCGCGCGGCTACCTGTTCGGCAGCGGACATTTCGACCTGAACCGCGGGTTCAACCTCGATTTCCAGATCCGCACCGCGAGCGACAAGGCGTATCTTGTGGATTACGGCCTGCCCGACACCGACCGGCTGCGCAACGAAGTGGTGATCTCGCGCTATCGCCGCAACGACGCGTTCCGCGCCGGGCTGATCTATTACGATTCGCTGCGCGATCTCGATTACCAGTCCACCCTCCCGACCATCGTGCCGAGCCTGCGTTACGAGCGGCGCTGGTTTCCCGACCGGATCGGCGGCGAATTGCGCATGGCCGTCGACGTGCAGGGCCATCACCGCAGTTCGAACCTCAATATCCTCGGACGCGATGTCATCCGCTCCACCGCCGACCTGAACTGGCGGCGCAACTGGATCATCGGCCCCGGCCTGCGCGCGGACTGGCGCGTTGGCATCGCCGCCGACATCTTCCGTATCTACCAGGACGACAGTTATGGCCACGACCTGTCCCGCGTCACGCCGTCGTCGGCGTTCAGCCTGCGCTATCCGATGACGAAGACCACGGCGGACGGCGCCACGCAGATGCTGGAGCCCATCGCCCAGATCGGCTGGGCCAGCACCCACGGGACCACGCCGCCGAATGACGAGAGCGCCTTTGTCGAATTCGACGAGGGCAACCTCCTGTCGCTGTCGCGGTTTCCCGCCCCCGACCGGCGCGAGGACGGATTCACTTTTGTCTACGGCGTGAACTGGGCGCGCTTTGCGCCTTCGGGCTGGCAGGCTTCGGCCAGTATCGGCCAGGTGTTCCGCCAGGACGCGGATCCGGGCTTTACCCGCACCTCGGGGCTTTCGGGGAAGGCATCGGACATATTGCTGGCCGGCCAGATCAGTTTCGAACGGGGCCTTGCGGTCAGCGGCCGCACCCTGCTCGACAGCGGTTTCGGCATCTCCAAGGCGGAACTGCGCGGCAGCTGGACCGGCAGGCGCACCGGTCTTGCCGGCACCTATCTCTGGCAGGGGATCGACCCCGACGAGGGCCGCGAAGAGGCGCTTTCGGAAATCTGGCTGGACGGGGCCTATGAAATCACCCCGAACTGGACCGGGCGGGCCAACCTGCGTTACGACCTGACCGATTCCAGCGCCACGCGCGCCGGCTTCGGGCTGGGATGGCAAAACGAGTGCGTCGCGGTCGATCTTTCGGTAAACCGGCGGTATACAAGCTCGACAAGTGTTGAGCCGACCACCGATTTCGGCTTTACCATTTCACTACGCGGCTTCACCGTGGAAAGCGGCAACGAGAAATACAGGCGATCATGCAGCTGAGAATATCCCTCCCGATTCCGTCCCTGCCCCGGTTCCGGCGCGGGCTGCGCCCATTTGCCTGCGGCCTTGCGCTGGCGATCGGCACCGCCCTCATGCCGCTGCCCGGGCTTGCGCAGAACCTGTTCGCCCCGGTCATCACGGTGAACGATGCCGCCATCACCGGGTTCGAGATCGAACAGCGGGCGCGGTTCCTGCACCTGCTGCGGGCGCCGGGCGACCCGATGCAGATGGCGCGCGAGGCACTGATCGAGGACCGGCTCAAGCAGCAGGCGATCCGGGACGCGGAGATCGAGATCTCCGAGGAGGACATCCGGGCAGGCATCGCCGAGTTTTCCCAGCGCACCGACCTGTCGCCCGAGGAATTCGTCGAAGCCCTGCAGCAGGGCGGCGTGAGCTATGAATCGCTGCGCGATTTCGTGTCCGTGAACGTCGGGTGGCGCGAATATGTGCGCACGACGTTCATGCCGCGCGCCGCCCCCTCCAAGGCGGAAATCGACCAGGCCCGGGCTGCCGGAAACAGCGGCAGCAGCGTGAGCGTGCTTTTGAACGAGATCATCGTGCCGGTCACCCCCGAGAACATGGATCAGGTCGAGGGTCTGGCCGAGGAACTGTCGAAAATCCGCGGCTTCGACGCCTTCGGCGAGGCGGCGAGGCGCTATTCCGCGTCGGAAAGCCGTCAGGCCGGCGGACAGATCCCCTGGATGGCGGTAAACGATCTGCCTGCCGGGCTGCGCCCGCTCATCATGGAGCTGAAGCCCGGCGAGGTGACGCCGCCGATTCCGCTTTCGAACGCGGTGGCGCTGTTCCAGATGCGCGAGATGCGCGAAACCGGACGCGACCGCGACGCCTATTCGAAGGTCTCCTATGCCAAGTACTACATTCCCGGCGGGCACAGCCCCGAGGGGCTGAAGCAGGCGGCCGAGGTCGCCGCGCGGGTGGATCGCTGCGACGACCTGTTCGGCATCGCCGCCGGGCAGCCGCCCGAGGTGCTGGAAAAGGTCGAACAGGCCCCCGGCGAGATCCCGCAGGACATCGCGATCGAACTTGCAAAGCTCGACCGCGGCGAGATCTCGACCACGCTGACCCGCAACAGCGGGCAGACGCTCCTGTTCCTCATGCTTTGCAACCGCACGGCCGAAAGCGCCGCCGAGGCATCGGATGACGACATCGGCAACATGCTGGCGCAGCAGCGCCTCGAGGCGTTTTCCGAAAACCAGCTGGCAAAGCTGCGCGGCAATGCGGTCATCACCGAGCGATGAGCGCGCCGATCGCGCTCAGTTGCGGCGAACCGGCGGGAATCGGCCCTGAAATCGCGGTGAAGGCGTGGCAGGCGCTGCGTGCGGATTGTCCGTTCTTCTGGGTGGGCGACCCCACCCATCTGCCGCCCGGCACGCCGTTTCGCGAGATTTCCGGGCCCGCCGAGGCAAACGCGGTCTGCGCCGCGGCGTTTCCGGTGCTGCCGCATCGGTTTGCCGCCCCGGCCCGGCCCGGCGAGGCCGATCCGCGCAACGCGGGTGACGTGATCCGGGTGATCGAGCGCTGCGTCGAACTGGTGCGGAGCGGTGAGGCTTCGGCGCTCTGCACCGCGCCGATCCACAAGAAGGCCCTGATCGACGGGGCCGGTTTCGCCTATCCGGGTCATACCGAGTTCCTGGCGGCGCTCGGGGGCGTCGAACATGTCGTGATGATGCTGGTCGGCGCCGGGCTGCGGGTGGTGCCGGCCACGATCCATATCGCGCTCGAGGACGTGCCGCGGCGGCTGACCCCGGCGCTGCTCGAGCGGGTGATCATGCTGACTGCGGCCGGCCTGCGTGAAAATTTCGCCATTGCCGCACCGCGCATCGCGGTGGCCGGGCTCAACCCCCATGCCGGCGAGGGCGGGGCCATGGGGCGGCAGGAGATCGAATGGATCGCCCCCCTGCTCGAGCGGCTGCGGCGGGAGGGGATGGACGTTCTCGGGCCGCTGCCGGCCGACACGATGTTTCACACCCGCGCCCGGGCCGGCTATGACGCCGCCGTCTGCATGTATCACGATCAGGCGCTGATCCCGGTCAAGACGCTTGCCTTCGACAGCGGGGTGAACGTGACGCTCGGCCTGCCGTTCCTGCGCACGTCCCCCGATCACGGGACCGCTTTCGATATCGCCGGCAAGGGCATCGCCGAAGCGGGCAGCCTGATCGCGGCGCTTGAGCTTGCGCGCGACATGGCCCGGCGTCGGGCGGGGCAGTCATGAGGGCGGCCGCGAGGGCGGCGGCCTCCGGGCGGGGGCTCTGCCCCCGTCGCCCTTGCGGGCGACTCCCCCGGGATATTTCCGGCCAGAAGAAGCCGTGAGCGGGCTCGATGCGCTGCCGCCGCTGCGCGAGGTGATCGCGGCGCACGGGCTTTCGGCGCAAAAGGCGCTCGGGCAGAATTTCATCCTGGATCTGAACGTCACCGCCCGGATCGCGCGGCTGGCGGGCGATCTTTCGGGGCATGACGTGCTCGAGATCGGGCCCGGGCCCGGGGGGCTGACGCGCGGGCTGCTGGCGGAAGGCGCGCGCCGCGTGGTCGCGATCGAGCGCGACCGCCGCTGCCTGCCGGCGCTCGAACAGATCGTGCGGGCCTGCCCGGGGCGGCTTGTGGTGATCGAGGGCGATGCGCTGGCGGTCGATCCGCGCGAGCATCTTGATCCGCCGGTTCGGGTGGTGGCGAACCTGCCCTACAATGCGGGGACCGAGCTTCTGATCCGCTGGCTCACGCCGGAGCAATGGCCGCCGTTCTGGGACAGCCTGACGCTGATGTTCCAGCGCGAGGTGGCCGAGCGCATCACCGCCGCACCGGGGAGCAAGGCCTATGGGCGGCTTTCGGTGCTGGCACAGTGGCGCACGCAGGCGCGGATCGTGATGCGCCTGCCGCCTGCCGCATTCACCCCGCCGCCCAGTGTCTCGAGCGCGGTCGTGCAGGTGACGGCGCTGCCGGCGCCGCGGTTTCCGGCCGATGCTGCGATCCTCGAGCGGGTCGTGGCCGCGGCCTTCAACCAGCGGCGCAAGATGCTGCGCAGCGCGCTGAAGGGTATTGCGCCCGACATAGCGGCGGTGCTGGCCCGTGCCGGGCTGTCGCCGGAGCTGCGGGCGGAACAGGTCTCGGTCGAGGGGTTCTGCGCGCTCGCGCGGGCGCTGGCCGGCTGACCGCTATTCGGCGGCTTCGGGCGTGTTCCCGCCGGCTTCGGCACCGTCCCCGGAACTGTCGTCGGATTTGTCCTCGGTCTTGCGGGGGGTGCGGCGGCTGCGCGCGGGGCTGCGCCGCGGGGTCTTGCGCGGGGCCGCCTCGGGCGTTTCGACAAGGTCGCTGTCGCCGGATGCGGCGGGGTCGAGCACCTCGTCCGCTGCATCGGTTCCGGCGCCGTCGTCATCGCCCGGGCCCTGCCGGGCGGCCTCCGCGCGGTCGCGTTCGGCCTGACGCTCGCGCTGCTGGCGCTCCTGTTCCTCGCGGCGCGCTTCCTGTTCCTCGCGGCGGGCGTCGATCTCGCGCTGGGCCTCGCTCAGCAGGCGCAGGTAATGTTCGGCGTGCTGCTGGAAATTCTCGGTGGCGATGCGGTCGTTGGAGAGCTGCGCATCGCGGGCGAGCTGGTTGTATTTGTCGATGATCTGCTGCGGCGTGCCGCGCACCTTGCCCTCGGGGCCGGAGCTGTCGAAAACGCGGTTCACGACATTTCCGCCGGACGCTGGACGATTGCGGTTCGACTTCGACCGCGAGCGGGATTTGGACGATCTCATAGGTCTTGTGTCAGCCTTGCTATGCACTGCTCTCTGATCCGGGGTGACGCATGACGCGTGCAGTTTGAACGGATCACAGACTTTAGGGCTTGGATCGCGGGAGAGCCTCAACAGCCTCTGCAGCCGCAATACCCAAGCAAGAAACACGTTCCGGCCCGCCATTCAAGGGGTTGGGTGGAAAATTCTGCATATTTTCGGCCCATGCCGGCAATTTTCACGCCCTGCGGGCGATTTTCAGCCCATCCTGGCGCAGATCACGCGGGCGCGCCCGTCGAGATCGGGCAGGATCCGCACATCGAACCCGGCACCCGCAAGAAGGCCGCTGACAGCCTTCCCCTGGGTCGGGCCGATTTCGAACAGTGCACGCCCCCCCGGAACAAGATGATCCGCAAGGCCCGGCACGATCCGCCGATAGGCGCCGAGCCCGTCGCCGCCATCGCTCAGCGCCATTTCCGGCTCGTGGCGGCGCACACCGGGCGCCAGGTCCCGCATCTCGGAACGCGAGATGTAGGGGGGATTGGCGACGATCAGGTCAAACCGTTCAGGAACATCCGAGAACCAGTCGGAACGGCGGATGTCCGTGCGCCCGGCGACCTCGTGCAGAACCGCGTTGGCGCTGGCCTGCAGGCAGGCGGATTCGCTCAGGTCCACGCCGATGCCGGTCGCATCCGGGCGCTCGGCCAGCAGGGTGACGAGAATGCACCCCGACCCCGTGCCAAGGTCGAGCACCCGCGTGAACGGCTCGGCAAGCGCGGCCTCGACCAGGGTCTCGGTCTCGGGGCGGGGGTCCAGAACCTCGCGGCTCACCTTGAAGCGGCGGCCGTAGAATTCGCGCTCTCCGACCAGATGCGAGACCGGCACATGAACGGCGCGCAGCGCCACGAGATGCTCGAACCGTTCGGCGATCTCGGGCGCGAGATCCTCGGGCGCGATCAGCGTGACGCGCATGGCGTCGATCCGTGCCGCATGGGCCAGAAGGATGCGCGCGTCGCGGGCGGGGCTTGCGATACCGGCCGCCCGCAGCCGTGCGGCGGCATCGGCCATGGCTTCGGCGGCGGTGCTCATGCGCCCATCTCGGCAAGCTGGCGGGCCTGGGCATCGGCGCGCAGGCTGTCGATCACCTCGCCAAGGTCGCCGTCCATGATCTGGTCGAGCCGGTAAAGCGTCAGGTTGATACGGTGATCGGTCATGCGCCCCTGCGGAAAATTGTAGGTGCGGATCCGTTCGGAGCGGTCACCGCTGCCGACCTGTGCCGCGCGCTCGGCGCTGCGGCTGGTCCGGGCGCGCTGGCGTTCAAGGTCGTAGAGGCGCGATTTCAGCACCTGCATGGCGATCTCGCGGTTGCGGTGCTGGGATTTTTCGGAACTGGTCACGACGATGCCGCTGGGGATATGGGTGATCCGCACCGCTGAATCGGTCGTGTTCACATGCTGCCCGCCGGCGCCGGAACTGCGCATGGTGTCGATGCGCAGGTCGTTCGCGTCGATCCTGACATCGACATCCTCGGCCTCGGGGAGCACGGCGACCGTGGCGGCCGAAGTATGAATGCGCCCGCCGCTTTCGGTGCTCGGCACGCGCTGCACCCGGTGCACGCCGCTTTCGAACTTGAGCCGTCCGAACACGTTGTCGCCGCTGATCCGCGCGACGACCTCCTTGATGCCGCCAAGCTCGGTGTCCTGCTGCTCGACCAGGTCGAACCCCCAGCCGCAGGTTTCGGCATAGCGCTGATACATGCGCAGCAGGTCGGCCGCGAAAAGCGCGGCTTCCTCGCCGCCGGTGCCGGGGCGGATTTCAAGGATCGCGGCACGTGAATCCGCCTCGTCCCGCGGCAAGAGCGCAAGCTGCAGGTCATGTTCGGCATCGGGAAGGCGCGCGCGCAGATCGGCCAGTTCCTCGAGCGCGAGCGCGCGCATGTCCGGGTCTTCGAGCAGCCCCGCGGTCTCGTCGATCTGGCGCCGCAGATCCTGCCAGGCGGCGATCTGCGCCACCACCGGGCGCAGTTCCGAATATTCACGCCCGAGCCGGGCCATCTCGTCCGCATGGCTGCCGTCGGCCATGCAGGCTTCAAGATAGGCAAACCGCTGCGCGATCTGTTCCAGGCGTTCTTCGGAGACCATGGCCGCCATGTCGGCCATCAGGGCGCCGGGGTCAAGAAAAACCGCCCTGCCGGGCGGGTCAGCCGAGCGGCTGGGCGCGCTCGACGAGGCGGGCGAAGAACGATGCGCCGACGGGGGCGATCGCATCGTTGAAATCGTAATCCGGCTGATGCAGCCCGGCGCTGTCGCCCTGCCCCAGGAACAGATAGGCGCCGGGGCGGGCCTCGAGCATATAGGAGAAATCCTCGGCCCACATCTGCCGCCGGGCGGCGATGTCCACGCGGTCGGAACCGACGACCTCTTCCGCGACCTCGGCCGCGAATTCGGCCTTTTCGGGCGTATTCACCGTCGCGGGATAGCTCGGCACGAATTGCACCTCGGCAATGGTGCCGAAACTTTCCGCCTGCCCCGCGGCGATCTGCGCGATGCGTTCGCGCACCATCTGCTGCACATGCGGCTCAAAACTGCGCACCGTGCCGCCGAGCCATGCGCGGTCGGCGATGACGTTATCCGCCGTGCCGCCGTGGAACTGCGTGACCGACAGCACGAGGTCGTCGCAGGCGTCGTGATTGCGGCTGACGATCGTCTGCAGCGCCTGGGCGATTGCGCAGGCGGCAATCAGCGGGTCGCGGGTCTTGTGCGGCATGGCGCCATGGCCGCCCTGCCCGGTCACGTCGATGCGGAAGGTCGCGACCGAGGCCGCGACCGGCCCCGGCGTCGTGTGGATATGCCCCTCGGGCAGGCCGGGAAGGTTGTGCAGCGCATAGACCTGTTCGATTCCGAACCGCTCCATGATGCCCTCTTCCACCATGACGCGCCCGCCGCCGCCGCTCTCTTCGGCCGGCTGGAAAATCAATGCGACGCGCCCGGCGAAATTGCGCGTCTCGGCCAGATAGCGCGCGGCACCCAGCAGCATGGTGCTGTGCCCGTCATGGCCACAGGCATGCATTTTCCCCTCATGGCGGCTGGCATAGGGTTTCCCGGTCTGTTCGGTGATGGGAAGCGCGTCGAAATCGGCGCGCAGCCCGATGGTCGGCCCCGTCGCGCGTCCTTCGATGATCGCGACCATGCCGGTTCGGGCGATTCCCTCGTGCAGTTCGTCAACGCCCGCCTCGCGCAGCCGTTCGGCGATGAAGCCCGCAGTCTTCGGACAGTCGAAGCCAAGTTCGGGAATCGTATGCAGATACTGTCGCCATGCGGCCATGTCCTCGGCAAACTCGGCGATGCGATTGACGACAGGCATGGGCTGGACTCCTCCCTCGGACGTGGTTTTCCCTGCCATGTGACATCTAACGAAAGGCCAAGGCAATGCCCGACGATTCTCCCGCGCCGCGCGACGCAGCCGCCGCGCAGGCCATGATCCGCCTGCTTTCGATCATGCGTGCCCTGCGCGATCCCGACCATGGCTGCCCCTGGGACATCGAGCAGGATTTCGCGAGTATCGCCCCCTATACCATCGAGGAAGCCTTTGAGGTCGCCGATGCGATCGACCGGCGCGCCTGGGACGATCTGGCCGGGGAACTTGGCGATCTGCTGTTCCAGAGCGTCTATCATGCCCGGATGGCGGAGGAATCCGGCCTGTTCGACTTTGCCGAGGTGGCCGGGCGGATCTGCGACAAGATGGTGGCGCGCCATCCCCATGTGTTCGGCAGCGAGCCGCGTGACAAGAGCGCCGAACAGCAGACCCGCGACTGGGAGGCGCTGAAAGCCCGCGAACGCGCCGGGCAGGCGCAGAAAGGCGTGCTCGACGGGGTTGCGCTCGGCCTGCCGGCGCTGATGCGGGCGGTAAAGCTGCAGAAGCGCGCGGCACGGGTCGGGTTCGACTGGCCCGATGCCGGCGGGGTGCTGCGCAAGATCGCCGAGGAGACCGAGGAACTCGCCGCCGCGCGCGCGGGCGAGGATCCGGCTGCCGTGGAAGAGGAATACGGCGATCTGCTGTTCACGCTTGCCAATCTCGGCCGTCATCTCGGGCTCGACCCGGAAACGGCGCTGCGCCGCGCCAATGCGAAATTCACCCGCCGGTTCGGCGCCATCGAGGCGCGGCTTGCCGAGCAGGGAAAGACCCCGGCCGGGAGCAGCCCGGAAGAGATGGACAGGCTCTGGAACAGCGTCAAGACGACCGAGGCCGAAGGTTCCTGAACCGCGAGCCCCTAAGGCGAAACTGCGTAAATCAAGGACATGGAACGCGATAGGCCGCCAAGCTGTTGCCGCGCAGCTACGGGCGCGCCGGTTTCCGCCGGCGCTGCGGCTGAAAACCCCCGCGAAAGCCGTATCATCGCCGCTGCACCGTCCGGCGCCACATTGCGTTCGTTTCGGGATGCGCTACTGTAAGGCCTTGGCGTTGCATCAACCCGTGTAAACGTCGGCAACGACATGTCCTTGAAAGGAGATTTGACGTGAAAAAATGGATCATCGGAATCGTCGGCGCTTCGGCGATGTCCCTGAGCCTTGCAGCCTGTGACAACATGACCAGCCAGCAGCGGACTGTCGCCGGTGCAGCCGGCGGTGCGGCGGCGGGCCTCGTTGCCGCAGACGCGCTCGACGCGAATTCGAACTGGAAAGTGATTTCCGCGCTCGGCGGCGCCGCTGCCGGCACCATGGTTGCCCAGAACAACCAGCGCAAGGTCTGCGCCTATGCACGTGGCGACGGCACCTATTACGAGGCGCCCTGCCCGTAACCCCACGCCCGCCCGTCGCCCGGAGCCCGGGCGGCGGGCCTGTCCGATCCCTGCGGATCAGACGCCCCGTCCGGGTCGTGCTGGCCGCGGGTCAGGCGCGCAGGATCGACCGCCCGGCATAGATCGCGCTGTCGTCCAGCATTTCCTCGATGCGGATAAGCTGGTTGTATTTCGCCAGCCGGTCCGAGCGCGCAAGCGAGCCGGTCTTGATCTGGCCGCAGTTCGTCGCCACCGCAAGGTCGGCGATGGTGGTGTCCTCGGTCTCGCCCGAGCGGTGGCTCATGACATTGGCATAGGCGGCGCGATGGGCGATCTCGACCGCCTGCAGCGTTTCGGTCAGCGTGCCGATCTGGTTCACCTTGACCAGCATCGCATTGCCGCAGCCCCGCGCGATCCCGTCCGAGAGCCGCGCGGGATTGGTGACGAACAGGTCGTCGCCCACCAGTTGCACCCGGTCGCCGATCGCTTCGGTCAGCGCGCGCCAGCCTTCCCAGTCGTCCTCGGCCATGCCGTCCTCGATCGAGATGATCGGGTAATCCTTGACCAGGGCGCCCAGGTAATCGACGTTTTCCTCGGGCGTGAGCGACACTTCCTCGCCGTCGAGCATGTAAAGCCCGTCGCGGAAATATTCGGTCGCGGCACAGTCGAG
Organism: Pontibaca methylaminivorans; assembly: GCF_900156525.1. Lineage (NCBI taxonomy): Bacteria > Pseudomonadati > Pseudomonadota > Alphaproteobacteria > Rhodobacterales > Roseobacteraceae > Pontibaca > Pontibaca methylaminivorans. Next base: position 1,969,091 of record NZ_FTPS01000001.1, on the reverse strand, counting down.
CGCAAGGCAGATGTCGTCGCCCGGCGTGTAGCCGGCCTTTTCGATCGCTCGGAGAATGAAATCGAGCGCCTCGCGGGTCGAGGCGATGTCGGGCGCGAAACCGCCCTCGTCACCGATGCCGGTTGACAGCCCCGCCGCCGAAAGTTCGCGCTTGAGGGTATGAAAGACCTCGGCCCCCATGCGCACCGCACCGGCGATATTCTCGGCGCCGACCGGCATGATCATGAATTCCTGGATGTCGATCGGGTTGTCGGCATGTTCGCCGCCGTTGATGATGTTCATCATGGGCACCGGCAGCACCCGGGCCGAAGTGCCGCCGACATAGCGATAGAGCGGCTGGCCGGTGCTGAGCGCCGCCGCGCGCGCCACCGCGAGCGACACCCCGAGGATCGCATTGGCGCCGAGCCGGCTCTTGTTCCGGGTGCCGTCCATCTCGATCATGGCCAGGTCGATCGCGACCTGATCGCTGGCCTCGCAGCCGATCAGCGCATCGGCGATCTCGCCGTTCACGGAAGCGACCGCCTCCAGCACCCCCTTGCCGAAGTAACGGGACCGGTCGCCATCGCGCCGCTCGACGGCCTCGTGCGCCCCGGTCGAGGCACCCGACGGCACCGCCGCACGCCCCCAGCTTCCGTCCTCGAGGCTCACATCCACTTCGACCGTGGGATTGCCGCGGCTGTCGAGGATTTCGCGGGCGTGGATATCAATGATCGTGGTCATGTCGGGCTGTCCGTCGTTACTGATTGACGCAGACCTTCTAGCCGGGTCGGACCGGCGGGGAAAGGGGCTGTGCGACGCCGCCCCCTGCCCCTTCGCGGAGAGTCGCCCGGACCCGGCCGGGGCTGCGCGTCAGTCGCGATTCTTTTTCAGCGGCACGCCATACAGCTCGAGCCGGTGGCCGTGCAGCACGTAACCGAGCCGCTCGGCAATGCGCTCCTGCAGGGCCTCGATCTCGGGGTCCACGAATTCGATCACCTCGCCGGTGGTCATGTCGATCAGGTGGTCGTGGTGGTCGCGGTCCGCATCCTCATAGCGGGCGCGCCCGTCGCCGAATTCCAGCCGCTCGAGAATGCCGGCCTCCTCGAACAGCTTGACCGTGCGATAGACCGTGGCCAGCGAAATCCCGGAATCGAGCGCGCTCGCCCGTGCATGGAGCTGCTCCACATCGGGGTGGTCGTCGCTGTCACCAAGCACCCGCGCGATGATGCGCCGCTGTTCGGTCAGACGCAGACCGGCGGCCTCGCAACGGGCAATGATCGATTCCGACATCTCGGCGTGTTCTCCTTCCTGCGGCGGCTCCGCCTGCGCTCGTGCCCTGGCCCCCCGGCGCATCATGCCCGCCCGGCCGGGATCGGGGCACGGGCGCAATGATCGGGGGCGCATTGATCAGGGGTGCAGGCCGGCATCAACGATACCCTGTTCATGCTGCAGCAGAGCGGGGAGCACAAGGTCGGCCCAGACCGGCAGGTGATCCGAGGCAAACCGCGCCGGGCGCCCGCCCCAGACGCCGTGGCCGCTTGCCCGCAGGCCCCCGCCCAGCGCGATCCGGTCGAGCGGCCCCATGGGACGCGGCGCCGGATAGCTCGGCAACGGCGGCAGAAAGGTCATGCGCGGCGCGTGGCTGTCCAGGGCCGGCAGCCGCGACCATTCGTTGAAATCACCGGCCCAGACGGTCGGGATGTCGGGCAGCCGGGCACAATAGGCCGCGAGGCTGCGGATCTGTTCATAGCGGTCGCGGGTGATCAGCCCCAGGTGCAGCCCGATCACCCGCACCCGCCCCTGCATGGTGTCGAATTCGGCCCGCACGGCGCCGCGCGGCTCAAGCCCCGGAAGCGGGATCTGGTCCATCTCGATCAGGTCGAGCGGCGCGCCCTCGCGCCAGATGATCGCGTTGCCATGCCAGCCGAGCGACCCCTTGGGCCCGAAATCGGCAACCCGCCAGCCCGCGGCGGCCAGCACCGGCGGCGGCAACGCCGCCGGGCGCGGCGGCAGGCGCTTGTCGGCCTCCTGCAGCACGACGATATCGGCCTGCAGCCCGTCCAGCACCCCGACGATGCGGCGCGGCAGGCGACGCAGATCGAGTCCGATACATTTCTGGACATTGTAACTGGCCAGCCGCAGCAGGCCGGAGCGTTTCACTGGCATCATGTCGGAACGGGCATCGCGCTGTTTTCCGGGACGGGCATGGCGGTTGCGGTCATTGCGGGGCGGTCATTGCGGAACGATCCTTGCGGGCCTTGGACATCGCTCCCGCCAGAGCGGCCCGGCCGGAGCGATGCCTTCAATGTGGTCAATCGAACCTGCTCTGGCAAGACCGGGCCAGTCCATGGTCCACGCCCAACGGTTAAGGTGGCGTTTCCGCCGGCCTGCGCGCATCCATCCGCCGCACGGAACTGCTGGGCCCGCGCAGAGGGATGTTGCGGCATCAGCCGCTGCGCCCGCCGCCGTCCGCGGGTGGCAGGCGACGGCGACGGCGGCGCGTGGCGATGGTCGCCGCATCGCCCGAGGCAAGATGGTCGGGGCGCCGCCGCCCCCGCGGCTGGATCCGGCCGGGATCGAGCGTGCGCAGGATGTCCTCGGCGCTCACGATCTCGCCCTCTTCGGCGGCCTCGACATACCAGGCCACGAGATCGGGATCGGTGCTGTTGAACCAGCCGCCGGCGCCCTCGTCCTTGGCCACCTCGCTGGTGCTGAAGACGAAATCGTCGCCGTGATCCGCAATCCCGAGCCGCACCCCCTGCGCGATGGCCGCGCGCGCATATTTCGAACGCAACAGATAGGGATCGGTGCGCAAATCCCTTGCCCAGGCGACCATGATGCCCATGACCACAAAGGCAAAGGGCAGCGCCGAAACCACCATGATCGACTGCAGCCCCGAAAGCGCATCCTCGCCCCCCGCCAGCAGCAGCGAAATCGCCGTCAGCCCCAGCAGCACGCCCCAGCTGATGGTCACCCCGGCCGAGGGCGAGGGCTGGCCGCGCTGGGTCATCGAGCTCATGACGATCGAGGCCGAATCCGCCGAAGTGACGAAAAAGACAAGGATCGACAGCATGGCCAGGATCGGCGTGATGCCGGACAGCGGCAGGTTCGCCAGCACGTTGAACAGCAGCGCCTCGGGCGCCTGCGAGGCATCGACGCCCATGTCGTTGAGACTCATGTACATGGCCGTTCCGCCGAAGATCGCGAACCAGGTGACACAGACCATCGACGGGATCAGGACCACCACGGTCACGAATTCGCGCAGCGTGCGCCCGCGCGAGATCTTGGCGATGAACAGCCCGACAAAGGGCGCCCAGGTGATCCACCAGGCCCAGTAATAGGTGGTCCAGTCCGCCATGAAACTGGCGGTCTGCGCGCCCTGATTCGGGTTGCGCAGCAGCATCACCCCGAGTTCGCGGAAGAACGAGATGATCGCCGCCGGATAGAAGTTCAGCAGAAACAGCGTCGGCCCCGTCACCAGCACGAGCAGCGCCAGAAGCCCCGCGACCACCATGTTGAGATTCGACAGGATGCGGATGCCGCGCGAAACGCCCGAAACCGCCGAGATGATGAAGGCGCAGGTCAGGACCGACATGGTGACGATGATGAACAGGTTGCCGAGCTTGCCCCAGCCGGTCACGATCTCGGTGCCCTGCGCGATCTGCAGCGCCCCGATCCCGAGCGAAATGGCGGTGCCGAACAGCGTGACGATGATGGCGAAGATGTCGATCACCGCGCCGATCCAGCCGCGGGTCGCACTGCCGAAGACCGGCTCGAAGATCGCCGAGATCAGCGGCGGACGCCCGCGCCGGTAGGAGTTATAGGCAATCGCGCCGCCGACCAGCGCATAGAACGACCAGGCGATCGGCCCCCAGTGCAGCGCGGTCTGGGCAAGCGCGGTCTGCGTGGCGTCGACGCTCCCCGGTGCCACCTCGAAGCCATAGGGCGGATCAGCGAAATAGATCAGCGGCTCGTAAGGGCCGTAGAACAGAAGCCCGATCCCCATGCCGGCCGAAAACAGCATGGCGACCCAGGACACGGTGCTGAATTCGGGCTCCTCATCGTCGGCACCAAGCCGCACGCCCCCTGCACGCCCGTAACCGAGCACCATCATGAAACCGAAGATCGCGATCGCGAGAACGCCGAACATCCAGCCGAAATTGGCCGTCACCCAGCCGAGCGAGACATTCCCGACCAACGTGATGCCCCCGGGCTGAACCACGGCCCAGATGACCACGCCGAGGATCAGCAGCCCGGAAACCGCATAGACCACCGGGTTGGTGCCAAAGACGTAATGGGTGCGCTCGACCCCGATGCCGGGAATCAGCGCCGGATGGACCAGTCCCGGACCGGGGTCGATCATTTCCCCGACCACCCGGCGGGCCTGATGGCGCACCCGCATCGCCCGCGACCCGGGCTCGCCCCGCGGGTCCGCGCCGCTTCCGGCAGCCGATGAACCCGGTTGGGATCGCTGCGGATTTCCTGTGTCGCCGGAGTCTTCTGACTGATCGCTCATGATTCCCGCCCGCCTGCTGGTAACCTGATGCTATCTGTTTCCACCGTCTGGATAATCAATCTGCGAGGTCAGGAAGTTCGCAGTCATCGCCCCGGACCCTGCGTCGTGATTGAACGGCGGCGGGGAGTCGCATCCCCCGTCATGCGCAACCACATGTCCCGGTCAAACGCGCTCATGCCGGGTGCCGGATGCCGGCCACGAGAATCTACGTCGCACGGGATTCGCATGGCTGCCCCCGGCAAAGGCTGCCCGCGGCGCCTCGCCCGGGATGCCATGGCCGCGACGGGGCGATGGATTGGCAGGGTGTCCCGCGGATGGCTCCGGCGCGGGACAGATGGCGCCGTAACTTATTGATTTAACCGGTAATGTTTGGAGCGGGTGAAGGGAATCGAACCCTCGTATGCAGCTTGGGAAGCTGCCGTTCTACCATTGAACTACACCCGCGACAGGAGCCGTGGATACACTTGCAGGGTCGCCAGATCAAGCGCGTTGACGCAGGTCGGGCCGCGAGGCCGGCGTCAGCCGCCCCGGGGCGCCCAGAGGATGATGGCCGCGCCCGAAAGGCAGATCGCGGCGCCCAGCAGATCCCAGTGGTCGGGGCGGTGCCCCTCGACCGCCCAGAGCCAGAACAGCGATGCAACGATATAGATGCCACCGTAAACCGCATAGGCGCGCCCCGCCTGATCGGCCGGGCTGAAGGTCAGCGCCCAGGCGAAGAAGGCGAGCGCCGCTATCCCCGGCACCAGCCAGAGGATGCTCTGGCCAAGCCGGAACCAGGCCCAGAAGGCAAAGCAGCCGGCGATCTCGGCAAGGGCCGCCGCAACGTAGATGGTGAGTGCCTGCATGGATTCACCCCGCGCCGCCGCCTAGGGTTTCCGGCGCCCTCGACCCGCCTTCATTCGGCACTGGCGAGGCGCATCAGGATGATCCCGCCGATGATCATCGCGGCGGCAAGCACCCGCATGGGCGAAAGCGTTTCACCCAGGAAAGCGGCACCTGCAATGAACGCTCCGGCGGCGCCGATGCCGGTCCAGATCGTATAGGAGGTTCCGAGCGGGAGCGATTTCATCGCCACCGCCAGCATGCCGAAGCTGATCAGAACGGTCACGATGGTGACGATCGACGGCATCAGCACGGTGAACCCATCGGATTTCTTCATCGCGAATGCCCAGACGATCTCGAGCAGCCCGGCAATCAGAAGGATGATCCATGCCATGGTCGAACCCCGCATTGATAGAGGTCGTGATTCACGCCGTCATTCAGGCCGTCGGCTTTGCCGGACTCGGCGCCGCCGGGTTCCCCGAACGGATTTGCCTGCCCCTAGCATCCGCGAATCACTCTGGCAAGCCGCAGACTGCGACGCTTTTCCGCAAGCCCTGCCTCTTGTCAGGGGGCGGGCGGCGCTCCATTCTACAGGGAAGCGACCCCCGTATTCGCATTCGTATCCGTATTCCTCTCCGCAAAGGTGCCGCGATGTCCGCCATGCACAGAATTGCCGTTGTCGAAGACGCGACGAGCGCCGAGGCCGCCGACTGTCTGGACCGGGCGGTCGCGGGCTGGCAGGCCGCGGGGCGCCGGGTGGCCGGCGTGCTCGCGCTGCGCGACGATGCGCCCGAACGCACCTGTTCGGCCGGCTTCCTGCGCGACATCGGCTCGGGACGGGATTTCAGCATCCATCTCGACACGTCGCCCTCGGATACTTCCTGTCACCTTGACGCGGAGGGCGTGACTGCCGCCTGCGCCGCGCTGATCGGGCAGATCCCGGCCAGCGACGTGGTGGTACTCAGCAAGTTCGGCAAGCTCGAATCCATGGGGAAAGGGCTGTTCCCGGCGTTCGAGGCCGCGCTTGCCGCCGGGCGGCCGGTCGTGACCACGATTTCCGAAAAGCATCGCGCCGAATGGGAGGCTTTCGCCCCCGACGCCACCTACCTGCGGGGCACCGCGCTCGAGGGTTGGCTCGAAAGCTGAACCGCCGTGCGGCACCATCCGATCACCATCCGCCCGAGCCGGGGCGGGCGCAGGGTTTGCCCCGCACCCTCTTTCAACGGTCAGGCATTGGCAGTATAGCACCGCCGCACGGCCGGAACTGCCGGCCAGAATCTGGAGTTTGAAATGGGCTATCGCATCGTCGTCGCGGGCGCCACGGGAAATGTGGGCCGCGAAATGCTGAACATCCTGGCTGAGCGCCACTTCCCGGTGGATGACATCGCCGTCCTCGCCAGCCGGAAGTCACTCGGGACCGAGGTCAGCTTTGGCGAAAAGACCCTCAAGACCCAGGATCTGGACACGTTCGACTTTGCCGGCTGGGACATTGCGTTTTTCGCCGTCGGCTCCGGCGCGACCGAGAAACACGCGCCGCGCGCCGCCAAGGCGGGCTGCATCGTGATCGACAACTCCTCGCTCTACCGCACCGACCCAGATGTGCCGCTCGTGGTGCCCGAGGTGAACCCCGAGGCCGTGGAGCAGTGCCACAAGAAGAACATCATCGCCAACCCCAACTGCTCGACCGCGCAGATGGTGGTGGCGCTGAAACCGCTCCATGACCGGGCCCGCATCAAGCGCGTGGTGGTCAGCACCTACCAGTCGGTTTCGGGCGCCGGCAAGGAAGGAATGGACGAGCTCTGGGACCAGACCAAGGCGATCTACAACCCGACCGCCGAGGTCAAGCCGAAGAAGTTCCAGAAGCAGATCGCCTTCAACGTGATTCCGCATATCGACGTGTTCCTTGACGACGGCTCGACCAAGGAAGAATGGAAGATGGTCGCCGAGACCAAGAAGATGCTCGACCCCTCGATCAAGATCACGGCCACCTGCGTGCGGGTGCCGGTCTTCGTCGGGCATTCGGAAGCGATCAACATCGAGTTCGAGGATTTCCTCGACGAGGACGAAGCCCGCGACATCCTGCGCGAATCGCCCGGCATCATGGTCGTGGACAAGCGCGAGGACGGCGGATACATCACGCCGGTCGAATGCGCGGGCGATTTCGCCACCTTCATCAGCCGCATCCGTCAGGATCCGACCATCGACAACGGCATCAACCTCTGGTGCGTGAGCGACAACCTGCGCAAGGGCGCGGCGCTCAACGCGGTGCAGATCGCCGAAACACTCGGCAAGCGGGTTCTGAAAAAGGGCTGAGGCAAACCGGGCCCGGGCCACGGAAACCAAGGCACTCTCTGCCCTCCGGCACGCAACCGGAGGGCACCTGCCGTCAGACCGGGGCGAACCGCCCGGTCGCGGGGTCGTAGCCTTCAAGCACGCCCTCGCCGATATTGATCCAGAGCCCGTGCAGGCTCAGACCGTTCTGTTCGACCGCTTCCTTGACGAAGGGAAAGGTCATCAGGTTCTCGAGCGACACGACGACGGTCTGTTTTTCCATCTCGCGCGCCTTCTGCTCCGGGTCGTCGATGTCCGCGACCTGCTCATAGCGCGGGCGCAGCATCTCCATCCAGCGGCCGGTGAAGCTGTCCTTGGATTCGAGTTCCGGCGCATTGCCCTCGCACATGTCGATACAGCCCTGTGCACCGCCACAGTGTTGATGCGCCATGACGACGATATGCGCCACCTTCAGCATCTTGACCGCGAATTCCACGGTCGAGCTGGTGCCGTGCTGCTGCCCGCCGACCTCATAGGGGGGGATCAGGTTGGCGATGTTGCGGTGAACGAAGAATTCACCCGGATCGGCCCCGAAGATCTGGGTTGCCTCGACCCGGCTGTCGCAGCAGCAGATGATCATCGCACGCGGATGCTGACCATCATCGGCAAGGCGGCGATACCAGACCTCGTTCTCCTTGAATGCAGTCGCCTTCCAGCCATGATATCGCTGCGCGAGATAGCCCGGCAGGGGTTTCGCGTATTTCATCCCGGATGTCCTCATGTGGTGATTTCCGCGCTCTTGTTACAGTGGATAAAGATCAAATTCGAGAGAGATCGCACGCCCGCCGCAACCTTTCACCAATCTCCTGCCATGATTGTCGTGATCCTGCTAAACCGGGAGAAAGCAAAGGAAGGCCACGATGATCAGACTGCGCGAATTCTATCGCGAGGAGCATATCCGGCTCGAACCGGACCGACTCACCCATCTCTGCCGCGAGATGGGCGCATTCGGCGCGGATGATCTGCTCTGCCGCGCGGTGGAGGAACTCGCGCTGCGGCTCGAACGCTGCGAACGGCTCTGGCGCGCGGGCGACTGCACGGAACTGCGCCGCTGCGCGCGCTCGACCATCGGCATCGCGGAACAGATCGGCATGGTGTCGCTGGCGCGGGTGGCGCGCGACGTGGTCGATTGCGCCGACCGGCGCGATCCGGCCGCGCTCGGCGCCACCGTGGCGCGGCTGGCCCGGATCGGGGAGCGCTCGCTTTCGGCGGTGTGGGATTCGCCGGGCCTGCCGGGCTGAGCGGCCTTGCAGCCCCGGCGCGCGGGCGTAAGGTGCGGCCAGACCGATCATCCGGCCCAGACCACCAGGCCCAGACCATCAGACGGAGCGCGCCCATGTCCCTCAGCCTGTTTTCCTCGGATCCCGAATCCCTGCCCCTGCATGTGATCGAAACCGCCGCCCTGTCGGGCTGGCTGAGCGATCAGGCAGAGGATGTCGGAACCTGGGTGCGGGCCAACGGCTTCCGGGGCAAGCTGGGCGAAGCGCTGCTCGTGCCCGGCGCGGGCGGCCGCCCGGCCATGGCGCTGGCCGGCTTCGGCAGCGCCGAGACCCGGGCAAGGGGGCGTTTTGCCCTTGCCGCCGCCGCCGCGCGCCTGCCCGAAGGCAGCTATCGCATCGTTTCGGGCCTGCCCGAGGCGGCGCGCAGCAACGAGGCGCTCGGCTGGCTGCTGGCGGGCTATCGCTTCGACCATTATGCCGAAGGCGACAGGAAACGGCGCCAGCTGGTCGCGCCCGACGGGGTGAATGCGGCGCGGCTTCAGACCATCGCCGCCGGCGAATGTCTGGCCCGCGATCTGATCAACACGCCGGCCTCGGACATGGGCCCGGCCGAGCTCGAGGCGGCGACGCGCAACCTCGCCGCCCGCCACGGGGCGCATGTCTCGGTGGTGACGGGCGACCATCTGCTCGACCACGACCTGCCGCTGATCCATGCCGTGGGGCGGGCCGCCGCCGGGGCTCCGCGCCTCATCGACATGTCCTGGGGCGAATCGGGGCCGGCGCTCACGCTGGTCGGCAAGGGCGTCTGTTTCGACACCGGCGGGCTGAACCTCAAGCCCGGCAGCAGCATGGGCCTGATGAAGAAGGACATGGGCGGGGCGGCCAATGTGCTCGGGCTTGCGCATATGATCATGGCGCTCGGCCTGCCGCTGCGCTTACGGGTGCTGATCCCGGCGGTGGAAAACAGCGTTTCGGGCAGTTCCATGCGTCCGGGCGACATCCTGACCTCGCGCAAGGGGCTGACGGTCGAGGTGAACAACACCGATGCCGAAGGGCGGCTCGTGCTGGCCGATGCGCTCGCGCTCGCGGCCGAGGATGCGCCGGATCTGCTGGTCTCCATGGCGACGCTCACCGGCGCGGCGCGGGTCGCGCTCGGCCCGGACATTGCCCCGTTCTTCACCGATGACGACACCGCCGCGCAGATGCTTGCCGATGCGGGCGAAAACGTCGCCGATCCGGTCTGGCGCCTGCCCTTCCATATGCCCTACGAGGCCGAGATCGAACCCGGCATCGCCGATCTCGACAATGCGCCCTCGGGCGGTTTCGCCGGCGCGATCACCGCGGCGCTGTTCCTGCGCCGCTTTGCCGGCAGCGGGCGCTATGTGCACTGGGACATCTACGGCTGGCAGCCGAAACCCGCCCCGGCGCGACCCAAGGGCGGGGTCGGTCAGGGAATCCGCGCAATGTTCGACGCGCTTCCCGGCCTGCTCGGGCTCTGAGCAATGGTGCTGCGGGATCGTCGTCTGACCCCCGTCAATCCACGGGTCGCGGCCGCGCATCTGGCCTCTGAATTTCTGGACCGCCGCGCCGTTCGGGGCGAGCCGATGCAGGTTGCGCGCCCGCTTGTCGATCTGTGCGACGCGCCCAACGGGGCACGCGCGCGACAGCTTCTTCTCGGTGATTTCGTCCGGGTCCACGAGTATCGCGCCGGCTGGGCCTTCGTTCAGGCGCAGAAGGACGGCTACGTCGGATACCTGCCCGATGCCGCGCTTTCCCCGCGCGAGGCCCCGAGCCACTGGGTCGCCGCCCCGGCAACCCATGTCTATCCCTCCCCCGGCATCAAGACGCGCGAAGGCTTCGCGCTGTCGCTGGGCGCGCGCGTCACAGTGCGATCGGAACGGGGCGGGTTCGTTGAGACCGGCGCCGGGTTCATCCCTCGCGCCCATCTGCGCAGGATCAATGACCGCCCGCATGACTGGATCGAGGTCGCCCGGTCGTTCCTGCACACGCCGTACCTCTGGGGCGGCAACAGCAGCGCCGGAATCGACTGTTCGGGGCTTGTGCAGGCGGCGCTGCTTGCCTGCGCGATTGCCTGCCCGGGAGACAGCGACCAGCAGCAGCGCCTGGGGTCGGAAGTGCGGGGTCCGCTGCGGCGCGGGGATCTCGTGTTCTGGAAGGGCCATGTCGGGCTGGTCGCCGGGCCGGACCTGCTGCTTCATGCCAACGCCCATCACATGGCGGTGACGGAAGAGCCGCTTGCCGCGGCTTGTGCCCGGATCCGCGCGGCCGGCGGCGGCCCGATGATCGCGCGGCGCCGGCCGCGCGGATCCCAGCCTATTCCACCGCGCGGATAAGCTTGCGTTCAAGCACGCGCAGCACCGTTTTCAGATCATGTCCGCGGCGCAGGATGCGCCCGTCCATGCCCACGACCGCATATTGCCCCTGCCGGCCGGCAAGGCGCGGGTGCTTTTCGATCCGGTAGAGCGGATGCTCGGCGCTGCGGCGGAAGACCGAGAACACCGCCATGTCGCGCAGGCAGGAGATGCCGTAATCGCGCCACTCCCCCGCCGCCACCATCCGCCCGTAAAGCGGCAGGATCACGGCCAGTTCGCTGCGGTGGAAGGCCACGGCCCCCTCGGCGGCGGAAAAGGCAAGATGCGACGGCGGGCTGCTCATATCCCCATGATTTGCCGCAAAAGGCGGCGGAGGCAAGCAGGCTTTGTGCCGCGCCGCCTGCCCTGCCCGAACCCGCCTACATGAAGCTCTGCGGGTCTATATCGACGGCAAGGCGCAGATCGCCCTTTGTCCGAACCGGCGCGATCCAGCGGCGCAGCGCCTGCTGAAACGGCACGCCCTTCGCCGCCCGGACCAGCAGGCGCACCCGATGACGCCCGCGCAGCCGGGCGACAGGCGCGGGCGCCGGCCCGTAGACCTCGGCCCCGATCTCGCGCAGCGCCCCGTCGGCGCGGGCAAGGCGGTTGCCAAGCTCCATCACCGCGCCCAGATCCTTGCCCGAGAGGATGATCCCCGCCATGCGCCCGAAGGGGGGCACGCCCGCCGCGTGGCGCGCCTGCGCCTCGGCGCGCCAGAAGCCCTCCTCGTCGCCCGAGAGGATCGCGCGGATCACCGGGTGTTCGGGCTGAAAGGTCTGGAGCAGCGCAAGCCCCGGCCGCTCGGCCCGGCCGGCCCGGCCGGCGACCTGCCGCATGAGCTGAAACGTGTGCTCGGCCGCGCGCAGGTCCGACCCCTGAAGCCCGAGATCGGCATCAATCACCCCGACAAGCGTCAGCAGCGGGAAATTGTGCCCCTTGGCGACAAGCTGCGTGCCGATCACGATGTCGGCCCCGCCCGCCGCGATCGATTCGATCGCCGCCTTGAGCGCGCGTGCCGAGGCGAAAAGGTCGGAACTCAGCGTCGCGATCCGCGCCTGCGGAAACAGCGCCGCCGCCTCTTCCTGGAGCCGCTCGACACCGGGGCCGACCGGCGCCATCCGCCCCTCGGCCCCGCAGGACGGACAGATGACCGGGATCGGGCGGGTCGCGCCGCACTGGTGGCACATCAGCCGGTTCAGATGGCGATGTTCGACCATGCGCGCATCGCAATCTTCGCAACCGACCTGCTGGCCGCAGGCACGGCAGAGCGTGACCGGCGCATAGCCGCGGCGGTTCAGGAACAGCATCGCCTGTTCGCCCTGCTCGATCCGCTGCTCGAGCGCCGCGCCGAGCGCCGGGGAAATCCAGCGCCCGGCCTGCATCGTCTGGGCGCGCATGTCGATCGCGCGCATCTCGGGCATGAGCGCGCGCCCGAACCGCGTGGCAAGGTCGAGGCGCGCGTATTTTCCGGCCTCGGCATTCACCCAGGTCTCGAGGCTCGGCGTTGCGCTCGCCAGCACCACCCGCGCGCCGCAGATCGAGGCGCGCAGCACCGCCATGTCGCGGGCATTGTAAAGCACGCCCTCTTCCTGCTTGTAGGATCCGTCGTGTTCCTCATCGACCACCACAAGGCCAAGGTCGCGAAACGGCAGGAACAGGGCCGAACGGGCCCCGACCACCAGTTGCACCCCGCCCTGCCCGGCCATGCGCCAGATCCGGCGCCGCTCGCTCATGGTGACGCCCGAGTGCCACTCGGCCGCACGGGCGCCGAAGCGCGCCTCGACCCGGGTCAGGAACTCGCCCGTCAGCGCGATTTCGGGCATCAAAACCAGCGCCTGCCGCCCCTGGGCGAGCGCCTCGGCCACCGCCTCGAGGTAAACCTCGGTCTTGCCCGACCCCGTCACCCCCTTGAGCAGGGTCGTGCCGTAACCGCCCTCGCGAATCCCGGTCCTGAGCGCCGCCGCCGCTGCCGCCTGATCCGCGGTCAGCGCCTTTCCCGGCCGCGCCGGATCAAGCCGCGGAAAGGGCAGATCGCGCGGCGCGTCCTCTTCGATCAGCGCGCCCGAGGCGACAAGCCCCTTCACCACCGAAGGGCTGACCCCGGCAAGCCGCGCAAGCTCATGCAGCGTGAAGGCCAGCCCGCCGTGTTCCGCCGCCGCGTCGATCACCCGCGCCCGCGCATCGGTCATCCGCCCGGGCCGGCCCGGACCCGGGCGATAGACGCGCCGCATCGAGGGCGGATCGCCAAGCCCCGGCGCGCGCGTCGCCAGCCGCAGCATCAGGGGCAGCGGCGTCAGCGTGTATTCGGCGGCGCGCTCCAGAAACAGGCGCAGTTCCTCGCGCATGGGCGCCACGTCGAGCACGCGCAGCACCTGTCGCAGACGTGCGGGGTCGAATCCGCCCGCAGCCGCCCCCCAGACGACACCGATGACCTTGCGCGGGCCAAGCGGCACCTCGACGAAATCGCCCCGCCGGCAGCCGCCCTCCGGCGCGCGGTAATCCAGCACGCCATCCAGCGGCTGCGCGGTCAGGACGCCGACCCGGGCGCCCGTTTCAAAATAATCCGGCCCCGCCATGGCACACCTTCGGGTTTCAGGGGTTCCCGCCTCATGCCCCATCAGCTAAAGCCATGAGGAGCAGAGGCCAAGCCGGCATCGGGCACAATATCGCGCGCCCCGGAGGACCGACCGGCCCCCAACCCGGAAAGGAACCCATGCCATGAAATTCTTTGCCGATACCGCCGACATCGACGCCATCGCCGAACTGAACGAACTCGGCATGCTGGACGGCGTGACCACCAACCCCTCTTTGATCCTGAAATCGGGGGGGAACATCGTCGAGGTCACGAAAGCGATCTGCGACATGGTGGACGGCCCCGTTTCGGCCGAAGTGGTCGCGACCGAAGCCGATGCCATGATCGCCGAAGGCCGCAAGCTGGCCGCGATCGCCGACAATATCGCGGTCAAGGTGCCGCTCACGTGGGACGGGCTGCACGCCTGCCGCACGCTCAGCAACGACGGCTTCCTGGTGAACGTGACACTGTGTTTTTCCGCTGCACAGGCGCTGCTCGCGGCCAAGGCGGGGGCGGGGTTCATCTCGCCCTTCATCGGCCGGCTGGATGATATCAACCTCGACGGGCTCGAACTGGTCCGCGATATCCGCCAGATCTATGACAACTACGGCTACGAGACCGAAGTCCTCGCCGCTTCGATCCGCAGCGTCAGCCATGTGACCGAATGCGCCCTGATCGGTGCCGACGTGATCACCGCCCCGCCTGCGGTGATCCGCCAGATGGCCGCGCATCCGCTGACCGACAAGGGGCTCGCCGCCTTCCTGGCCGACTGGGAAAAGACCGGGCAGAAAATCCTCTGACCGGGTCTTTCCGGCAACTTTTCCCGGCAATGTCCTCCGGCGCCCGCGCGGTTTTTCCGACGCGGCGCCGGAATTCGTGCTAGAAGGCGGAAAATCAACCGCAAAGGCATGACGAGGCAGTGATGAGCAGCAGCCCCGAACTTGACGAAACCCTCCGCCAGGCGATTCTCGCCCGACCGGATGCCATTCTCGAAGACCCCGACGTGATGCAGGCGCTGGTCGCCGCGAACGAGCGCGCCATGGGCAGCAACATCGTCGATCTGCGCGCGATCGCCATGGAGCGGCTCGAAACCCGGCTCGGCCGGCTCGAGGACACCCACCGCTCGGTGATCGCGGCGGCCTATGACAATCTCGCCGGCACGAACCAGATTCACCGCGCGATCCTGCGCCTGCTGGAGCCCGGCGATTTCGAAAGCTTCCTGCGCAACCTGCGCGAAAACGTGGCCGATATCCTCTGCGTCGATGCGGTCACGCTGGTGCTCGAATCCCGACCCGATCCCGAACGGGACGAGGGGCGCCTCGCGGATGTGCTGATGCTCGCCGATCCGGGCACCTGCGCGGGCTACATTGCCGGCGGGCGGGGCGGCACGCCGCGGCAGGTCACCCTGCGGGCACCCGCGGGCAGCGACGCGTTGCCGGACGGCGCGATCCACGGACAGACCACGCAGCGGATCCGCTCCGAGGCCTGCCTGATTCTCGACCTCGGCAAGGACCACCTGCCGGGGATGCTGGTGCTTGGCGCATCGGATGCCGAACTCTTCTCGCCCGATCAGGGCACCGATCTGCTCGGCTTTTTCACCGGCGTCTTCGAGCGCGTCCTGCGCCGCTGGCTTGCGTGATCGACATCTCCCCCGCCTGCCGCGATGCGCTCGAACAATGGCTCGAGCGCAAGCGCAGCCTCGAGGGCGCGGCCGAAAATACCTGCCTTGCCTACCAGACCGACCTGCGTGATTTCCTCGCCTTCCTGACCGCACACCGGGGCGGTCCGCAGGCGCCGGTCGCGCTGGGGCGGATCACCACCCCCGAGATGCGGGCCTGGATGGCCCATCTGCGCGGCACCGGCGCCTCCTCGCGCAGCCTCGCGCGCAAGCTCTCGGCGGTCAAATCCTTCTGCCGCTGGCTGGCCGAGCGCGAAGGGTTCGAACCGACCGCCGTGCTCAGCGCCCGCGCCCCGCGCTTCCAGCGCAAGCTGCCCCGCCCGCTGGCCGAGGGCGACGCCCGCAACCTGCTCGAAACGGTGCGCGAACAGCCCGCCGCCGCGTGGATCGGGGCGCGCGACAGCGCCGTTCTCACCCTGCTCTGGGGTTGCGGGCTGCGCATTTCCGAGGCGCTCTCGCTCCGGGGCGCCGACGCGCCCCTGCCGCGGACCCTGCGCATCACCGGCAAGGGCGGCAAGGAACGGGTCGTTCCCGTGCTCCCCGCCGCGCGCGAGGCGGTCGCGGCCTATGTCCGGCTCTGCCCGCACCCACTCACTGAAGACGGGGCGCTTTTCCGCGGCGCGCGCGGCGGCGCGCTTTCGCGGCGACTCGTGCAGAAAGCCATGGCAGAGGCGCGCACCGGGCTCGGCCTGCCGGCAAGCGCCACGCCGCACGCGCTGCGCCACAGCTTCGCCACCCATCTGCTCGCGGCGGGGGGCGATCTGCGCGCGATCCAGGACCTCCTCGGCCACGCCTCGCTCTCGACCACCGAGGCCTATACCAGCGTCGACACGGCCCGCCTGCTCGAGGTCTATAACGACACCCACCCGCGCGCCGGCACAACCGCCCGGTCTTCTTCTGGCTGAAATATCCCGGGGGAGTCGCCCGAAAGGGCGACGGGGGCAGCGCCCCCCGGGCAACGAACGCAACCGTTCCCGCCGCTCAGACCTTTTCCTGCGCCACCAGCCCGATGCGTTCCACCATCGAGCGCAACCCGTTCGAGCGCTGCGAGGACAGATGCTCGTTCAGTCCCAGCCGCTCCAGTTCGCGGCGCGCGTCCACCCCGGGCACCTCCGCCACCGGAAGCCCGCAGTAAAGCGCGCGCAGCACCGCGATCAGCCCGCGCACGATCAGCGCATCGCTGTCGCCCCGAAAGCTGAAGATGCCGCTCTCGATCTCCGGGTGCAGCCAGACCTGGCTCACGCAGCCATCGACCTTGGTCGCGGGAACCTTCAGCGCCTCGTCGAGCGGCTCCATCGCGCGGCCAAGCTCGATCACGTGCCGGTAGCGATCCTCCCAGTCGGGCAGGAACTCGAAATCCTCGACGATTTCCTCGAATGCGGCGCTGGCCATCGTGCAATCCCCTTGTCTTCCCCTCCCGAGCTATGCCTCGTACCCGCCGGAGTCCAGTGGTCCATGAATGCTTTTCAACCGAGCGTGAATGCGCTAACCGTGACGAAACCAATTCCGAGGGCAGCAGGCGCATGTACAGACCTCTGGCAGTTCTTCTGATCGGTTCGCTGGCGCTTGCCGGGTGCAATTCGCGGCTGAATCCGGCCAACTGGTTCGGATCGGGCCGAAGCGTCCCGGTGCAGGGCAGCGCCGACAATGCGCTGATCCCCGAACAGCGCCCGGGCCTGCTCAGCCGCCGCGAGGCCCCGGACCTTTCGCAGCCGATCGCGCAGGTGAGCGAACTCGTGGTCGAACGCAAGCGCGGCGGCGCGATCCTGCGCGCAACCGGCCTTGCCGCGCGGCAGGGCGCGTTCGAGGCGCGTCTGGTCCCGACCGATCCGGAGCTGCGCCCCGACGAGACCGCGACGCTGACCTTCGATTTCCTCGTGGTCTATCCCGAAGGCGACACCGAAACCGGCAGCCCCCATACGCGCAGCATCACCGCCGCCTACAGCCTGACCGACCACCAGCTTGAAAACATACGCGCAATCCGGGTGCGCGGGGCCGAAAACGCCCTTGAATCGCGCCGCTGAAACCCGCCGCCCGGCAGGCCCGGCCGCGCAGATCGGCGGGCCGGCACGAGCGCCTTAAAGCTGCACCACCTGCACCGCGTTCCCGTTCGCGGCAAGCGCGATCTCGCCCTCGCAAAGCCGCAGCGCATCGGCACCGAAGACCTCGCGCCGCCAGCCGCTCAACGCCGGGATGTCGCGTTTTCCGGCCGCGATCGCATCCAGATCCGAACTCGGCGCGATCAGCCGCGCGGCCACGCCCGAGCTTTCGGTCTTTGATTTCAGCAGCACCCGCAGCAGGTCGGCCAGCGCCGGATTGACCTGCAGCCGCTCCTTCACCGCCTCGTCCTTCGGCAGATCCTCGGGCGGACAGGCCATGCCGCGTTCCACCGCCGCCAGGATGCCCTCGGCGATCTCGCCGCGGCGCGCCTCGCGCAGCAGCAGCCGCAATCCGCCCAGATCGGCCGGCGTGCGGGGCTTTGCCGCAGCGATTTCAAGCAGCGCGTCGTCCTTCATGACGCGGCTGCGCGGAATGTCCTTTTCCTGCGCATGGCGCTCGCGGAAAGCGGCAAGCTCGCGCACGATCGCCAGGAACCGCGGCGTATGGTTGCGGGTCTTGATCCGGCGCCACGCATCCTCGGGGCGCGTCCGGTAGGTCTCGGGGTCGGTCAGGCTCCCCAGTTCCTCGGCCACCCAGCGGCTGCGGCCGCTGCGTTCGAGTTCCATGGCCAGCCACTCGTAGATATCGCGCAGATGGGTCACGTCGGCCAGCGCATAGACCTTCTGCGCCTCGCGCAGCGGACGGCGCGACCAGTCGGTGAACCGCGAGGACTTGTCCACCTTTTCATGCGCGATCCGGCGCACGAGGGTCTCATAGCTGACCTGATCGCCGAAACCGCAGACCATGGCCGCAACCTGGGTGTCGAACAGCGGCCGCGGCAGCACATCCGCATCGACCCAGAAGATTTCGAGATCCTGACGCGCGGCATGGAATACCTTGACCACGTTTTCATCGCGGAACAGCTCATAAAGCGGGTCGAGCCGGATTCCATCGGCCAGCGGATCCACGAGAACGGCATCCCCCGCGCTGCCGGGCATGGCAAGCTGCACGAGGCAGAGCTTCGAATAATAGGTGCGCTCGCGCATGAATTCGGTGTCGACAGTCACATAATCCTGCGTCCGTGCCTGCGTGCAGAAAGCGGAAAGGTCGTCGGTCGTGGTGATTGTTCTCATCGGCAATTTCGTTTCTTGCTTATCATGTCCGCGGGCGGCGGCAGAATGGCGTTGCAGATGCCCCCGCCCGGCAGGTGCTCCGTATTTATGCTGCCCGGCGCGTTTTTGAAAGCGCGCCGTCGCGTTAACGGCTCAGCCGGGCCCAGTGCAGCGGCCGCGGGCAAAGCGTTCGAGCACCGCCGGGTAAAGACGGTGCTCCTGCGCCAGCACCCTCGCAGCGAGCGTCGCGTCCGTATCCTCCGCCAGGACCGGCACCCGCGCCTGCCCGAGAACCGGCCCCGCATCCAGATCCTCGGTCACCAGATGCACGGTGCAGCCATGTTCCGCCTCGCCCGCCGCAAGCGCACGGGCATGGGTATCGAGCCCGCGGAACTTCGGCAAAAGCGAGGGATGGATGTTCAGCATTCGCCCCTCCCACTGCCGGATGAAACCGGGGCTGAGGATGCGCATGAACCCGGCCAGGCAGATGATGTCGGGCTGCGCCGCCTCGAGCGTATCCAGAAGCGCCGCTTCAAATCCCGCGCGGTCCCCCGCGTGATCGCGCCGGTCAACCACGGCGACCGGCACGCCGAGCGCGCGCGCCTTCGCAATCCCGCCGGCATGGGGGTCGTCCGCAAGCACGAGACAGGGGCGCGCCGGATGATCGCCGGTCATGCTCTCGACCAGCGCCACCATGTTCGAGCCGCTGCCCGAAATCAGGATCGCGACGCGCCTTGCGCTCACCGCAGCCGGCCCGACAGCGAAAGCCCGGCCCCCTCGGTCACCTCGCCGATGACGCGGACCTGCTCGCCCGCTTCGGTCAGCAGGTGGGCAAGCGCCTCGGCACGTGATGCGTCCACCGCAAGCACCATGCCAATGCCGCAGTTGAAGGTCTTGAGCATCTCGGCCTGCGCGATCTCGCCGCTCTGCGCAAGCCAGCCGAACACGGGCGCGGGCCGCCAGGCATCAAGATCGATTCGCGCGCCCAGGCCGTCGGGCAGCACCCGCGGCAGGTTCTCGACCAGCCCGCCGCCGGTGATATGAGCAATCGCCCGCACGCCGCCCGCGCGGATCGCCGCCAGCACGGGTTTCACGTAAAGCCGCGTCGGCCGCAGCAGTTCCGCACCCAGCAAGCCGCCCCCGAACGGCGCCGGATCGCCCCAGCCGAGCCCGGCCCGTTCGACCACCCGGCGCACGAGCGAAAAGCCGTTCGAATGCACCCCGCTGCTTTCCAGCCCGAGCAGCACATCGCCCGCGGCGACCCCGGCGGGCAGTTCACTGCCCCGCTCAAAGGCACCGACGGCGAAACCCGCAAGGTCGAAATCACCCGCCGCATACATCCCCGGCATCTCGGCGGTTTCACCCCCGATCAGCGCGCAGCCGGACTGCTCGCAGCCCCGCGCGATGCTTTCGACCACCAGCGCCGCGCTTTCGGTCTCGAGCTTGCCGACCGCGAAATAATCCAGAAAGAACAGCGGCTCCGCGCCCTGGCAGATCAGATCGTTCACGCACATCGCCACAAGGTCGATGCCGATGCCTTCCACGGTCCCGGTGTCGATCGCGATGCGCAGCTTGGTGCCGACCCCGTCGGTCGCGGCGACGAGCACCGGATCGCGATAGCCCGCCGCCCGCAGGTCGAACAGCGCCCCGAACCCGCCGAGCCCGCCAACGACGCCGCTGCGCAGCGTGCGCTTCGCCGCCGGTTTGATCCGCTCGACCAGCGCATTGCCGGCGTCGATATCCACTCCCGCCCCGGCATAGGTCATGCCGCCCTTGCCTGCCGTCGTCATCGCCCGATCCTCTCCGCAGCCGCTGCTGCGCGGGGTAGTCGATCGCGCGCGCTCTTGCAACGTGGAGTCTTGACGGGACCGTGCATGGTGCTACGCAGCCTGAAGGCGGGCCTGTAGCTCAATTGGTCAGAGCAGAGCGCTCATAACGCTTTGGTTGGGGGTTCGAGTCCCTCCGGGCCTACCATGACACCTTGTAAAGCCATGTTATTCCTTTCGTTTTGCATCTGATTTGCCCAACCCTTCACCGGGGTTGGACAAGTTATGTTCGCTTTTCGCCCCGCCAAGCCGGGCAAGCGCAGACGTGCCAAGCTTCGCCCTGTTCGCCTTGCGAACGTAAACCGCGGCCTGCTTGGTGTCTTCATGGGCGAGGAAAGAGGCGATTTCCCATTCCGTCGCACCATGTTCGGCAAGCCGGGTCGCACCCGCCTTGCGAAGTCCGTGAATATTGGCACTGTCGGCCGTCACATTGGCTTGCACTGCCTTCGCCTTAAACCAGCCACCGAAGCCCGCCGGGGTCCGGGCCGCGCCCGCCTGCGTCGGCAAGAAGAGCATTTGGGTGCGTGGCACCTTGGCGAGCTCTTCGGCAAGCTCGGGCAGGATCGGCAAGTCAGCCTCCACGCCGGTCTTCCCGCGCTTATAGGTGATACGCCCGCCCTTCACGTTCTGCCATCCAAGCTTGGCAAGGTCTTGACGCGCCGCGCCTGTGTTTAGCGCCAGCAGAAGAGCAAGGCGGGCCTGGGTGCCAGAGTCGTGGCGTTTCAGGAAGCGTGCAATTTCCGCATCCGTCCAAGTATGATAGCCGTCGCTCTTGTGTTTCACGCGATCTGTAGCGCGAACAGGGTTCGCCGCGATCAGCTCAAGACGGATCGCGTAATTGAACAGAAGAGACATATTCTTGCGCACGCGATTCTGCGCGGCAGGGCCGTCCTTTTTGTCCATGAGGGCTTCAACGTGGCGCCCGCGAAAGCTGGCAACGGGCAGATCACCCGCATCGGCGCCGCCTTCATCCTTCGTATGGCGCAGCCAGTCCAATTCGGCCCGTAGGGTCTTGCGGGTGCTTGGCGCCTTCTGCGCATGGCGCGGCGAAGCGAGATAATGCGTGATCAACCAGCCTAAGGAGCCATGCGGCCAACGCGCGATCGGAGTCGGGGTTTTCGCCTCGAGCTGCGCCGCCTCATAGGCAGCGCGGAATTCGGCGGATGCGTATGCACCCGGCAGATAGCAGGAAAAGCCCTTGCGTCTAAATCGCCACCGCACTTTCCCATGGCGGTCGGGGGCGCGGGTCACACCGGGAAAAGGATTGCGGCGCCGCGTCATTTCAGCAGCCTGTCGCAGGGGTTAGAGCCTTCGTCCGGGCCAGCATCGGGCGTGAAAATGCGCACCGTGCCGTCGCGCGCCACCTCGATCTTCGACACGATCACACCCGCCGCCGAAGCGGCTTTGAGGTAGCGTGTTAGGTCGGATTGCTTCACGGTCGCGGCACGGTTCGCCATGTCATAGCCCCTTCGAGCTTGAAAACATCACGGTGGCGGGGCGCGGGGTCGAGGCGCTGCGAATGCGGCGTTCGAGGTCTGCGATAGCCGCTGCCATTTCAGCGTCGTTCGCGTATTCAACGCGCCTGCCTTCATACATCGTAACGCGGACGCCGCGCGCGCGAGCCCGGATAAGCTCGTCGCGCAGCTCCACCATATCCTCGGTCCCCAGTGCCATCAGCCAACCCGGAACCAGCCGCGATGGTCCAGCCATCCGCAACCAAAGTCGAGGCGCACCTTCATCTGCACCCCGTCTACCTCGAATCCCACCTTGGTCTCGATCTGCGGGCCGGGCGCTCCTTCGAGGTAGCTGTACTCGAGCCCGTCAATCAGGTCGGGATCGGCCACAACATACCATTGTGAATCGGATGTAAGGCGAGGCTCCACCACCAATGACAAAGCCGAGAAGGGGTTGGTTTCGTCGGTATTGGTTGCCTGCACCTCGGAAAGGGCCTGTTCCATCGTGGTTTCGAGGTCAGGCGGGACCAGAACGAAGCGCGGGGTCACGTCGATCAGCATTCCCGAAAGGCCGGTCTGCTTTCGCATCGCCAGACGGGCGGCGGAAAGGTCTGCCTTGATCGCGTCGAGGACGGTAACTCCCTCGCCGGTCGAGGTCGCGGCCTTTTGGTTGTCGTGCCCGGCCGCGGCGAAGACGGCCACCCCGTCGCTCATCAGCGGGTTCGCCGCTATCTTAGCGGCGAGTTGCATCGCCTCGAAGGCACTGGCGGCAGTGCCCAAGCGCCCCGGGATCGTCGTGAAGGCGCCAAGGTCATCGTTAACCAGTGCCTGCCGCGAGATTCCGAAAATCTTGCCGAAGGTTTCGAGGCTGTAGAGCTCGGCCGATTCGTCCATCGTTCCGTGTTGGAACTCGCCCCCTTCGAGAACCTTTTCCAGTTCCGGGGCTTCGTCGAACATGATGGAACGTTTCGGACGAAAATCGCGGATGGTCCCTTGCCGGGCAAGCTGCCGGATGCCGGACGGCGCGGCCTGATAGGCCCGGCGCAGCTCACGCCCGACTGCATCGCCCAGGATCAGCGGGAAGTCGGACGTGGTATGCAGTGCCCGCGTGATCAGGGTTTCCGTCGCCGCGCCCGTCATCGAAACCCCGACGCGACGCAGACAGTCGCGCGCAAGGTCAACGGTCGTCATGTAGGCGAAGGGCCGGGCGGCATCGGAAAGGGTATGTCCGGGATGCGCCCGCGCATACAGGGCTTCGCCCGCCCGCGCGGCTGTCACCGTCGGGTCGGTATGGTCGAAGGCGATTTCGGCCCGCGTCGTGCGGGTCGTGGCCTGCACGCTCCGCGTGCGCATCGCCTCGAAGGCTGC
Organism: Pontibaca methylaminivorans; assembly: GCF_900156525.1. NCBI lineage: Bacteria > Pseudomonadati > Pseudomonadota > Alphaproteobacteria > Rhodobacterales > Roseobacteraceae > Pontibaca > Pontibaca methylaminivorans. The sequence goes on along the minus strand of NZ_FTPS01000001.1, from coordinate 1,945,741 downwards.
GGCGCGCGCATCCTCCGGGGTCGCATCGGCGTCGATCTGTTCATCCGCCCATGCGCGGGACAGGCCCGCCGTCTCGGCGATGGTCCGGATCTCGGCGTTCGCCTGGGCGCGGGTCTGCCGCGCCGTCTCGGCCGGGCGTTCGGCCGTCTGCTCTTGGGTATCCATCTGGTTGCCTCCATGACGGAAATGTGCGCCCGGATCGGCCGGGACAGGAACGATGGAAACCTCAAGCGGCGTCCACCGGGTTGCGGTGCGGATGCGGCGGTCGCCGTCACGCGCCTCTTTCCACTCGGCCACGCTGTAGCCGATGCTCAAGCCGCGCAGCGTGCCGTCGCCGATATCGGCCAGTACCGCCTGCGCAGCCTCGTTGCTGCGAAACCGGATGCGGACCCAAAGCCCTTCCCGGCGTACCTCGGCGGCGTCAATCACTCCGAGTTGATCGCGCGTCGAGCTTGCTCGGTGCGCATCGAGCACCGGCCCGCCGATCAGGCGCGAGAGGTCGGCGCCGCGCAGGTCCAGCCGCTCGATATAGCCGGGCCGGGCAGTCTCGGCGCCGGTCGAGACAATCGCCTCGATGGTGCGGGCCTGCGGGTCCAGCGTTGCTGGATGCGGCGTCACCGCGCGCAGGTGAATGGTCATGCTGTCGCTCCTTCGCCTGCGCGGCTCGCATCGCGGGCGAGCTCTTCGTCCAGGTCGTCAATGTCCCGGCCGCGCCCGGCCACCACCTCCTCGCGGGATTTCAGGCCCGCGCCGATCGCCGCAATCTCGGCCTCGATTTCGTTGCGCGGATCAACCCAGGCCCAGCCCGGCCCGACGAAGCGGACATGGCGATAATCGGCGAGATCTGCGCCATCGGCCCGGATCGTGCCTGCAAGGGCTTGCGTGTCGATCCACCGCCGCCACAAGGGGCGCAGCACCTGGGCTTCGATCAGGTTCTTCTGCATCATCTCGGCACGGCGCCGGAATTCGAGAAGACCCACGCGGGCGGAAGAATAATTCGCCTCGCCAAGATCGCCGGTCAGGGCCTCGAAGGTCAGGCCAACACCGGCCGCGATTTCCCGATCCTGCGCCCGCAGGAATTCCACCGCCTGGGCAAGCCCCTGCCCGGGCTGCGAGAAGGTCACATCGGCACCGGGCGGAAGGATGCGCATCGCGCCGGGCTCAAGGCTGACATTCACCTGCGCCCCCGATGCGCCATCATCGAAGCCCGCCGCGCCGCCTTCGGGATCGCGGACGAAGCCGGTGATCAGGCTCGCCGTCTTGAGCTGCATCAGTAGCGCATCGCTTGCTTCGTCGCGGTCGCGCAGTTTCAGCAGGACCGGGGAAAGCCATGACAGGCCGCGCACCTGCCCGGGAAACAGCAGGTCAAAGGTGTGGATCATGTCGGCGGCGGGCACGCGCACCGTCTCCCCGAAGGTCGAGAAGGGCGCGCCGGGCGCCTCGCGCAGAACGTGGAAGGCCACCACGCGGTCGGCGGCGTCATATTCGATGCCCGCCACGATCCGGGCGCCGCCGCCCAGCTCGCGCGTCAGGGCTGGGTCAACCTGATCGGCCGGGATCAGCTTGAGGCGCAGCCCGCCATCGTCTTCGGTGACAACCTGCAAGAATGCTTCGCCGTCGCGCACCAGGGCGCGGGCGAGCGGCGTCAGGATCGGGTTGGCCATCGCCTCGAAGTCATCGTTGAGGCGGCGACGAATACCCGGGGCGGGATGCTGGCTGCGCGCCTGATACCCGCGCCCGATCATCGCGCTTGTCCAGGCTTCCACAATCCTATTGCCGTAGGCCGTATTGAGGTAGAGTGCGGCCGCGCGAGCCTTCGCCGGGCCGCGCGCCCCAAGCGCCGCCTGTTGCGGGGTGCCCAGCATCGGCGTGCCCTGCCATCGCCGCCCGCCGCCGCCCGCCTCGATGCCGGAACGCTTCGAGGCCGGGCGCAGGATACGGTTGATCGCAGACATGAAGGTCACTCTGCTACCTCCAGCACTTCGTGCGCGCGGAGGCGGCGAGCTTCTGCAACAAGTCGCTGAGCAAGGACTGCGATATGGATCATTCGCCCGTCTCCTTTTCCACCTGCACTTCGAGAAGCGACAAGAACGTCTGTCTGAGAATAACGCCAAGGTTGATCACGGAAAAAGCGGAGACATCTGCATAGGTGTCGTTAATACGCTCGTTCATCTCAGCATTGAACGCCTCCCCCATTATCTCAATCTTGGCTCGCCATTGCCCCTCCTCGTTGCGCCAAAAGAAGAGAAAGCGATCCGACATGAATGTTGTGTCGGAGAAATAGGGAACTCCCTCCACGTTGGCCCATTCATCCATCAGCATTTTGGCTGAGATAAGCATCCCGGCTTCTGCGGCGTCGTGGCCCAAGTCGCATTTCAGCAAGCGCGCATAGACGCCGATGGTGATCGCCTCGAAGTCAGTAAAGCGCCGCCAGCCGCCTTCCCGCTTGGCTTGTCGCAGGGTGTCGAAGGCTTCGGACCGTAGCCAGGTCCGCAGAGTCTCCCGCGGCACATCGGCTATGCGAGCGATCTCACCGACCGTCATCGGTCTGTAGCGGCCATGTCCTTCCGGCGGTCGGGTCATCAGTAGGTCATCCAAAAGTGTTGTGTGCTCACCATATGCACAAACAGGTGAGAGCACAACACTTTTATTGACGGCTGAGTTCGTATCGTTCAATGTGCGGCGCCGGGGAAGTCCAACCAATCTCGAGAAAGAAAGGCGGGTCAAATGGATGACAGGAAAAAGACTTACAATTCGGCCGCATGCATTTTGGAAGTGATGGCCGAAAATCTGGCATACAATCTGGAACTCCTATCGACCACGGGTTCCAAGGAAAAAGGCATCCTCCTGTCTCCAGAAGATGCAACCGATTGGATAGAAAACCTGACGGTTGCCGCCGATCTGCTACATCAAATCTCGGAGAATAACGCGCGCCCGTCATCGACCGAGTACAACAAATAGGAACGGTTCGCCGGTTCCTGTGCGGTCTTGGGCTTGCGCTAAGAGTCATCCCGCCATCCACGACGATTTTAGAATGGGTGCTGGACGCGCGGCCGGGGGCGCGGCAAGCGCCAGCTCGGCCCGCCGCGCGGTCCAGTCCGGGTTGATGATCGCGCGTGCGGCGTGTGCATAGACCAAACAATCGAGCCCTTCGGCCCTGCGCCCCGGTATCCGCTCGAAGCTCCGAACGGGCTGCCCGCGCCGATAGCGCACCACCGCGCGTTCGCTAGCTACCTGTTCGAACCAGACTTCGGGCAGATCGCCCGACAGACGGATGGACTCGCCCCGCGTCAGGCGCGCGAAGAGCTGCATCTTCGCAGTGTCCACGCCCACGATCCAGAGGCGCGCGCCGGTCTTCGTCTTCGAGCCTGCGCGCTCGATCAGCGGCCGGTTGCCTGCCGCGCCCTTGATCGCCAGCACCCTCCGCCGTGTCCTCGGCGTGCAGAATGCGGTGACTGTGTGCATGGTGGTTCCGTCACCTGCGTCGATCGCCGCGGCATCAATGCCTATCCGCCCGCCCAAGGCGTGCGGGAAGCGGGCGCGCAGCAGATCGCTAAGCTCTTCCCATGTCTCGCCCGCATCCCATGCGCCCCATATGACGCGGTGCCCAAGGACGAAGGCGCAACCGGACTCGGACCACCCAACGAAGGTCAGCTCCAGGCGGTCGTGCTGCACATCGCAGCCCGCGGTCAGGGCGAGCACGTCTTCCGGCACCGCTTCCAGCCCCCAGGGCTCGCCGCGCGCGGCAAGGTCGGCCTCTTCGATTTCTTCGCCCTCGCCCCTCCAGCCTTGACCAAGGATCGTGTTGACGAAGGTCTGCAGCGTGGTCGGATCGGTCTTCGCCGTCAGGAATTCCGTCGCCAGCTTCGACCACGCCGCATTCGCGTGCAGGCTTACCAGGGCGTTGAGGCGGAAGCCCGCGTGTCCCTGCACCTCGGGGCGTGTCGGACGCCAGCAGCCTTGCGCAACTATTTCCGGCTTGCGCCGCTCGGGAACCAGCGTGCCGCAGCTCGGGCAACACCAGGCGGCTTCATCGGGCCGGCCCTCGGGCCACCGGATCGACTCCCACAGGATTTCCGAGAAATCGCCGCAATCCGGGCACGGCACCTCGAAGATACGCCCATCGGACTGCGCCCAGGCGCGCAGGACGTGCGAAGTTTCCTCATGCACAGGGGTCGAGCCCAGCACGATCTTTCTGTCAGGAAATGACAAGGTGCGCCGCTCGGCTAATAGGATCGGAGAGCCCTCGGCCGTCGCCTCCATGCCGTCAGCTTCATCAATGAAGAGCACGCGCACATTGTGCCGTCGCAGGTTCCGGGGTGCCTTCGCGGCCACCACCTTGAGGCTTCCGCCCGGGAAGCGGCGGCTCAACAGGGTGTTGCGCTCGCCCTCTTCCCGATCATCGGCCAGCGCATCGGCAACCGCCTTCGAGGCGGCGAAGATCGGCTCGATATCGCTCACGACATAATCGCGGCAGTCGGCTTCGGCCGGCAGAAGGCACAGGATCGGCGCAGGCTCGTTTGCGACGAAGGACGCGACGGCAGAGGTTAGAAGCGTCGTGAAGCCCACGCGCACCGGCTTGACCAGCGTCACGCGCTCCACCAGCGGGTCGCCTATCGCATCCGCAATTTCACGCTGGAACGGCCACAGGCGCACCGGGCCGGGCTGCGCGCTCACGCCTTCGGGCAGAACAATTTGCGATTCGATCCATTCTGACAGGCGCAGGCGCGGCGGAGGGACCAGGGCGCGCAAGGCGCCGCGTTGAATATCCTCAATCGTCGGCATGGCCCAGCTCCGTCAGCGCCGCTCGCAATTCGCGGTCGATCATCTCCACATCAGTCGGGGCGAGAGTCTGCGAAGCCTGCACCCGTGACGGCACAGCGAGGATGCGCGCCCGCACCTGCCGCAACACGTCGCCCCATGCGCGTTCCACATCGGCAGCTGCCACCAGCTCGCCCCGTTGGACCGCGTTCTTCATCTCCACCGCCTCGGCCTGCGCCCGCGCCAGCCGCGCCCGCTCGCCTGTCAGGGTCAGCGTCTCGGCTTCGCCGCCCCGCCCGCTCGCAATGCCGCGAAGATGCGTCACATAGTTGCGCACCGTCTCCTCGAGGTCATAGGCATCATGCCCGAGATGAACGGCAATACCGCGCTTCTTGAGTTGGGTCAGCATCCCGGAAGACAGGCCCAGCAGCTCGCACAGGTCTTTCCCGCCGATGCGGTGCAGGCGTTCGCCGTCCAAAGCCAGTTCATCCAAGATGCGCAAGTCTCTTATCCCCTTGATTTTATTTGCACAGGATGAACTTTCGGGCAAAGCCGCCCCGCATACCTCGAGCGCAGGAAGGACCCGTGGCGGGCCATCAGGCGTGCCCTTCAGGTGCTGCGACAGCGAGCGACAGCGCCTTGAGCGAAGGCAGGGTGCGCACCCGCGCCGCGGCGCGCTCGCAGCTCGCCGCCGTCACCGGCCCGCCCATCGTCGTCACCATCATCGTCACGATCTGCGCGTGCGCGCCGGCAAGAATCGCCTCGACGGGCAAGCCGCTCTCGTCGGCAATGCGAAGAAGCGCCTCGGCGATCAGCGTTGCGGCCTGCTCGGCCTGCTCTGTCTTGTTGGTCTTCTTGGTCATCGTCATGTCCTTTCGTTGTCAGTGGGTCGGAACGTGTCGTGCCAAGACACGCGGGCCGCAGCGCTCAAACGGAGCGCCAATGGGTGTAATCGGCGGGCGGGCCGTGGTTGCCCTGTCAGGGGTTGGAGGAACCCCCCTTTAGGGGGGGTCCTCCACCCGGCCCGTACGCCGGCCATACTGTTGATTTTATGCGGTTTTCTCATCGTCTCAACAGCCTCTCGTTTCATCAGGCAAGCCGATATCGTTCGCAGAAACGCTGCGCTCATAGGTGTGGTCGCGTGGCCATCGCTCCACGGTTCTGATGCGGTTTCAGTGCTGGCCGGTTTTCGGGGGCGACAGCCGCGCCGGACATTCGTCAACGGGGAGGCCATTTCCGGCGTACGGCGCGTTGCGTCGAAGGCCGGGCTGTTCCTGAAAAGTGGTCAGCGGTGAATGATCAGGCAGGCCCTCCCTCGGTTTCGTGAACAACGGTGCAGCTGGTGACCTGGTCACCGTCGCTGTCAGTGCCGAGCACCTCGCGCTGCAATCTGAAATCGACCTCAAGCCCGCCCGGCATGTCGCGCTGCTTCGTGGTCTTGGCGCGCTTGTCGTACGGCATCAGGTCATCGTCCTTGGCGGTCAGCTGGATTTCCGTGTCCACCGCCGCCCGCAGGCTCGAATGACCGCGTGCGCCTCGCGCCGTGTCCTTGCCGGTGTGGTGCACGATCATGACATGCGCGCCGGTCGCTTCCTTGATGCGATCCACGTTCTTGACCAATTGGCCAATGTCAGCGGCGGCGTTCTCATCGGCATCGCCCATGACGCGGGCCATCGTGTCGATGACGATCAGCGAGAACTCCCCGACTGTTTCGGACAGGGCATGCACGGCCTCGACCAGGCCGGGACCATCGCTGCTCCGACCGGTGAGCGTGATTGCGCCTTGCAGGACGTGGAAACGCGCTTTGCGGGCCACAAGCCGGTTGTCGAACATCGCCCCGCCCTCGGCGGCAACGTAGAGCACGTTGCCCTTCCGCACGCGATGGCCCGCCCATGGCAGGCCCTCCTGCACATGGTGCGCAATGTCGATGGCCCAGAAGCTCTTGCCAACGTTCGGCTCGCCATAGACGACGCTGACCGCGCCCTGATCGAGCCAGCCCTTGACCACATAGGGGCGATCAATCACCACATCGACGCGATCCGCAGGCACGATCCGGGACAGGATCGCTTGCGCGTGATGCGAAAGCGGGCGGCGGCTGAAGGGGGTCGGGTTCCGCAAGGCAGAGTGATTATCCTTAACGCCTCTGGTCATGCTGCCGCCCTCGGGCTGACGTGTTGCAGGAAAGAGGCGCGGTCGGTCTCGTCCAAGCTTTCAAAGGCGGCGAGCGCGAATGCTTTTCGCTCCGTGCGGCTCGCCAGAGACGCCCAGAGGCGCGCCTCGGCCATGTCGCCAAGGAAAGCCGGCAGAGGGGCACCAGCGGCATCCAGAGCCGCCGCAGCAACCCGTTCGGCCTGCTTCGGCGCAAGACGGGCCAGCGCCGCAAAAGCAAGTCCCGCGCGCTCGGTTTCCGTCAGGTGGCGGGCCGCGAGTGCTCCGAAGGCTGCCCATGCGTCGGCATCGCCGAGCGCGAGCGCGAGTCCGAGCACATGAAGCGCACGTCGATGACCGGGCTGCACATGGTCGGTTGCGCTTCCGCCCGTGGCCGGCGTATACTCGCTCCTAGAGCAACTATACGCATCGCTCGAATGTTCAGCCCCGGTTGCGCCCGCCAGCGCGCCGGGGTTTTCTTTTTCCAGCTTGCCCCGGTTGGACACTCGCGGAAATTCCCCTGCATTCTCAATGAGGGTCGAATCCCGTGTTGGACTGCCCAAGCTGTTGTTTTTTCGAGCAGGTAGGGCCACCTCCGGGCCTACCACGCACGACGTGTTCAGACGCTATTTCAACGCATTGGCCCATCGCGTGCCCCGCGCCGGGACCATCCGGGGAAACCTGCACCCGGATCCGGCTGGTTGCGCCCGTGTTGTGACGCGACGACACCGCCGGCGCAGGCAGAGGGCGGCCGGGGGAACCGTCGGGGGCCGGTTCGGTTTGAGCATAGGCATCACCGGAAGGCACCTGCCATGTTCGAGCTTGAAACACCGTTCTTTGAACTCGTCGCGCGTGGCGCGTTCCTGTTCATCCTGTTCATGGTGCTTTTCCGGCTGCTCCCGCGGCGGACGGGCGGGGAACTGGCGCCTGTCGACCTCGTGTTCCTGCTCCTGATCACCGAGGCGGCGTCGCACTCGCTCGGTGATTACAGTTCCCTGTCCGACGGGGTGGTGGTGATCGTGACGTTGCTGATACTCAATCACTTCAGCAATCGGCTGGTGCTCCGGTTTCCCTGGTTCGAGCGCATGACGGCCCATGCCCCGCTGCAGATCATCAAGGACGGCGAGACGATACCGCGCAACATGAAAAAAGAGCTGCTGACACCCGAAGAACTGATGAGTCACCTGCGCATTCACGGCATTGATGACATCTCCAAGGTGAAATCCTCTTATGTGGAGGGCGACGGCCGCCTGAGCGTGCTCAAGAAGGACGAGGAGTGACCGGGTCATGCCCGGACGCGGTCGTTTCAGGTATATGGACACCTGTATATGGACGCGGGCGGTCGCCCGTCCGGAGCCATCGATGCCACCGAACCCCTGCCCCGGCGGATCGGGCCGGCGAGGGCGCAAATGACCGGCGCCGGCAAATGACGCGCTGAATGGCCCGCTCGCCGTCATCAGGTGGTCGAGATTTCCCGCGCCTGCTGCCACCACCGGGCGGGCTATCCGGCGGCGGTCCGGGCCCGCAATCCGAAGGCTTGCGGCGAGGACCGCAACCGGGCATTCCTGCCCGCAGGACAGGAGGCGGCGCAATGGAGAACCCGGCGGGAGTGGACTGGTCCCGGATTCCTGTACCGGTCGAGGACGGTCTGGCCGCGCATCTGCCGGGCATGACGCTTCCTTCTGTCCGGCTTGCCGGCACGGACGGAAGCGTGGTGGACCTTTCGAAGCTCCCGGGGCGCAGCGTCATCTATATCTATCCGATGACCGGGCGCCCCGACATTCCGGCGCCGGACGGCTGGGATACCATCCCGGGGGCGCGCGGCTGCACCCTGCAGTCCTGCGCCTTCCGCGATCATTTCGCCACGCTTCGCGACCTTGGCGTCAGGCATCTGTTCGGCCTCTCGGTGCAGGGCACCGCCTACCAGAAGGAAGCCGCCGACCGTCTCCACCTGCCGTTCCCGCTCCTGTCGGACGAGGGCTTTGCGCTGGCAGGGGCGCTTAAGCTGCCGACCCTCACGGTTCACGGCCAAAGGCTGTTGAAGCGCATGACGATCGTGGCGAAGGACGGCCGCATCGAGCATGTCTTCTATCCGGTGTTTCCGCCGGACCGGAATGCCGACCGGGTGATTGAATGGCTGCAGGACAATCCATGAATCCGGCCGCCCCGGCATCCGGTCGGAACTCTGGTTTTCATATGCGGGGCGCGGCACCACCGTCCCCCGTGCCATGCGGCGCGATCAGGTCTATATTTGGGGAAACCTCAGGGAGCAGGATCATGACCCGCATCGTCCGACTGACCGTCGCCATTGCATTCGCCCTTTCGCCGGTCACGGCGGTCCATGCCGATCCCGGGCACGGCAAGCATCACAGCGAAAGTCACCGCGGGGCGAATGATCGTCATCGCGTTGCGCATTGCCCGCCCGGTCTTGCCAAGAAGAACCCGCCATGCGTTCCGCCGGGACAGGCAAGACAGCACGAGCAACGCTACGGCAACCGCATCGGAGAGATCCTCCGCATCGGCGATTATGCCGTCATCCGGGATCCGCAGCGGTATGATCTCGATCGCCGTCAGGGCTGGCAATATTACCGCGACGAAAACCGGATCTATCGCGTTGACCGCGATACCCGGAAGATCCTGGCGATCCTGAACCTGATCGAGGTGCTTTCGAACTGATCCCGCCATCGCGCGAGGCGGCGCGCGTGACGCTCCTCCCCGGCCCGGTGGCCGCTCAAGGCGCAGTCCGTCGAAACGGACTATCCGTGTCGGAAAACCCGCGGGATTGCCGGGGCGAAAAGACCGCCGGCAATCCCTTCGAGCGCTGAAAATCAGTCGAAGATATCGAAGATACTGGGGCGCCGCCGCTTGCGATAACGGTTATCATCGTCATCCCAGTCGCGCCGCTCGCTTCGTTGCGCGTAATGCGACGTCGGGGGCGACTGGTAATGGGTCGTGGAGGTCTGCCCGCGGTGAGCCTCCTGGTTGGCGGCATCGAGCAGCTTTTCCAGCTCCCCGCGGTCGAGCCAGACACCGCGGCAGGTCGGGCAGATATCGAACTCGACCCCGGACCGCTGCACGGTCTGCATGGTGGAGTTGTCGTTGGGACAAAGCAGCAATGGCATCAGGTAGATCCTTTCTTTGGCTGATGCGGACGGGAAAAACGGCTGCGCCATAGTGACCAGAGAATCCCGGTCAGCAGGATGGCGAAGGTGATGGCGAGCGACCAGATTTCGGGGATATGCACGATGCCCAGGAAATCGGTGAGGAAGACCTTGCCTCCGATAAAGATCAGCAGCACGGCGAGCGCATGTTTGAGATAGGCGAAACGGTGCATCACCGCCGCCAGCGCGAAATACAGCGCCCGCAGGCCCAGAATCGCGAAAATGTTCGAGGTATAGATCAGATAGGGGTCGCTGGTGATCGCAAAGATCGCGGGGATCGAATCCACCGCAAAGATCACGTCCGCCACTTCGACCGAGACCAGCGCAAGGAACAGCGGCGTCATGTAGCGCACCATCCGCCCGGTCCGGGGATCCGGCAGCTTGACCAGGAAATGCTCGCCATGCGGCTCCTCGGTGATGCGGAACCGGTTGCGCATGAAGCGCAGGAGCGGGTTTTTCGACAGGTCGGCAGGTTCGCCCCGGACCAGCAGCATCCGGATTCCTGACAGGACCAGGAAAGCGGCGAACACATAGAGTATCCAGTCAAACCTTGCGACCAGCACCGCGCCGCCGCCGATCATGAGTCCCCGCATCACGATGGCGCCGAGAATGCCCCAGAACAGCACGCGGTGCTGATACTGGCGCGGAACGGCGAAAAAGCCGAAGATCAGGGCGATGACGAAGATATTGTCGAGCGCGAGGCTTTTCTCGACCACGAAGCCCGTGACGTATCGCATCGCCGCATCCGCCCCGAGCTGCCACCAGACGACGACGCCGAACAGCAGCCCCATGGCGATATAGCCGGCCGACAGCAGCAGGCTTTCGCGAACGCCGACCACGCGGTGCTTGCGGTGCAGCACCCCCAGATCCAGTGCCAGCAGCAGACCGACGACAACCATGAAAACCAGCCACATCCAGAGCGGTTTTCCCAGCCAGAGGATCGTCATGAAAGCCACTCGCCGTCTCCTGTATCCGGAGCACGACTCACAGCAGGCCCTCTGATCAGAACCAGCATCGAGCATGCTCGATTTCGGTCCGACATCACGACCTGTCTCGGTCGCCAGAGGGGCCCGGCCCATACCCGGGAATTTCAGTCGTCATCCGCCGGTTTCAACCGAGATCACGATTAGTTTACCGCTATCGCCCGGATCCGTTTTTGGACGCCCCGCCCGGCACGCCCGTCGCAACCCCACGGCCCGGGCCTCCTCAGCCGCGCAGCACCCGATAAATCACCGGAATGACCAGGACGGTCAGCAGGGTCGAACTCGCCACCCCGAACAGGAGCGAGATCGCCAGTCCCTGAAAGATCGGGTCGGCGAGGATCACGCCCGCGCCGATCATCGCCGCGATCCCGGTCAGCAGGATCGGTTTGAAGCGGATGGCGCCGGCCTCGATCAAGACCTCGGTCAGCGGGCGATCCCCGCGCGGGGTGTGGCGGATGAAATCCACCAGCAGGATCGAGTTGCGCACGATGATCCCCGCCAGGGCGATGAAGCCGATCATCGAGGTGGCCGAGAACGGCGCGCCGAACAGCCAATGCCCGATCATGATGCCGATGAAGGTCAGCGGCACCGGGGTCAGCACCACCAGCGGCAGCCTGAACGACCGGAACTGCGCCACGACCAGGATATAGATGCCGAGCAGCGCCACCATGAAAGCCGCGCCCATGTCGCGGAAGGTGACCCAGGTGACCTCCCATTCCCCGTCCCAGAGCAGGGTCGGGGTGGCCTCGTCGCCGGGCTGGCCGTGCAGGCGGATCACGGGTTTCGGCAGGCCGGTCCAGTCCTGTGCATCAAGCGCATCCTGCACCGCCAGCATGCCGTAAAGCGGCGCCTCAAAATCGCCGGCGAGTTCCGCAGTCACCATTTCCGCCGCGCGGCCGTTGCGGCGAAAGATCGGCAGCGAGGCGCGCTCCTCGACCACCTCCACCACGTCGCCGAGTTCCACCACGCCGCGATCGCCGGGCAGCACATTGGCGGGGATGGGCGTGGTCAGGAAGGTTTCATCCATGACGCGGGCGGATCTCGGGCGCTCGATGCGGATCGGGATCGGCGGGCGGCCCTCGCCGCGATGGGAATAGCCGACCAGCGTGCCCGTGTTCAGCAGGCCGATCGTATCGAGCACATCGCCTTCCTCGACATGGAAGAACTCAAGGTCATCGGTCGAGACCACCGCGCGCAGCTTGCGCGGTGCCATGCCCCAGGAATTGTCGATATCGACGATGAAGGGGACCGAGCGGAAGGCATCCTCGACCCGGGCCGCGACCGCGCGGCGGGTCTCGGCGTCGGGGCCGTAGATCTCGGCCAGCAGCGTAGCCATGACCGGCGGGCCGGGCGGCGGCTCGACCACCTTCAGCACGGTGCCCCCGGGCAGGGCGGCATCATTCAGACGCTCGCGCATGTCGAGCGCGATTTCGTGGCTTGGCCGGTCGCGGTCGGATTTGGGGCGCAGGTTCACCGCCACATCGCCCAGTTGCGGCTGGTTGCGATGGAAACTGTGGCGCACGAGACCGTTGAAATCGAAGGGTGCGGCGGTGCCGGCATGGGTCTGGACCGACTGCACCTCGTCCATGTCCAGCAGGATGCGCGCGATCTCCTGCGCCACGGCGTCGGTGTCCTCGGCGGATGCGCCTTCGGGCAGGTCGATCATCACCGCGAGTTCCGACTTGTTGTCGAAGGGCAGCAGCTTGACCGTCACCGCCTTGACATAGAACAGCGACAGTGAACCGCCGGTCAGCACCAGCACGACGGCCAGGAACAGCCAGCCGCGCGCCTTGCTGGCCAGCAGCGGGCGGGCGGCCGCGGCATAGGCGCGCCCGAGCCGCCCGCCGCCATGCGCGGCCTCGCCGTGCCCGGCCATCGGCGCGCGTCCGGCGATCTTCATCATCAGCCAGGGCGTGACCATGACCGCGACGAAGAACGAGAATATCATCGCGGCCGAGGCATTGGCGGGGATCGGGCTCATGTAAGGCCCCATCATGCCCGAGACGAACAGCATGGGCAGCAGGGCCGCCACCACGGTCAGCGTGGCGACGATGGTGGGGTTGCCGACCTCGGCCACGGCCTCGATCGCGGCCTGCTGGCGGGGGCGGCCGTCATTCATCGCCCAGTGGCGGGCGATGTTCTCGATCACCACGATGGCGTCGTCGACCAGAATGCCGATGGAAAAAATCAGCGCAAACAGGCTGACCCGGTTCAGCGTATAGCCCATGATCCAGGACGCGAACAGCGTCAGCAGGATCGTCACCGGGATCACCACCGCGACAACCAGCGCTTCGCGCCGGCCTATCGCCAGCCAGACCAGCGCGATGATGGAAATCGTGGCAAGGCCCAGGTGAAACAGCAGTTCATTGGCCTTTTCATTGGCGGTCTCGCCGTAATCGCGGGTGATCTGCACGCCGATGTCGTCGGGGATCAACCGCCCCTGCAGATCCGCGACCCGGTGCAGGATGGTGTCCGCGACCGTCACCGCATTGGATCCCGCGCGCTTGGCCAGGGCCAGCGTCACCGCGGGCGTGCGGACCGGTTCACCGTCCGGGCCGCGCAGGACCGTCGCCACCATCGCATCCCCGGTGTCGGTCGCCAGCGCCACATCGGCCACGTCGCGCAAATAGACGGGGCGGCCGTCGCGGGTGGTCAGCAGAAGGTTCCCGATCGCGCCGGGCGTGGCCAGCGTTTCGCCGGCGACCAGCATGATCTGCTGCCCCCGGTCACGGACAAGGCCGGCCGGAAAGGCGCGGTTCGCGCCCTGCACCTTGCCCGCAAGCTGTTGCAGCGTGACGCCATAAAGCGCGAGCCGCGCCGGATCGGGACTGATGCGGATGATTTCATCACTGGCGCCGACCAGGTAGGTCAGGCCGACATCCTCGATCTTGATCAGTTCGGCCTGCAATTCGCGGGCGATGCGGGTCAGGTCATTGGCGCTGATGCCGTCCGCCTGCGGGTCCGGGGTCAGGGTCAGCGATATGACCGCCACATCGTCGATGCCGCGCCCGACGATCAGCGGCTCGGGGATGCCGGCGGGGATGCGGTCCATGTTGGCGCGGATCCTGTCATGGACGCGCAGCACCGCCGTATCGGCCGGGGTGCCGGTCAGGAAGCGCGCCGTGACCAGAACGCCATCGTCCTGCGTACGGGAATAGACATGTTCCACCCCGTCGATGCCCTTGACGATCTGCTCCAGCGGCTCGGTGATCAGCTTGACGGCATCGGGCGCCTTCAGCCCCGGCGCCATCACCTGAATGTCGATCATCGGCACCGAGATCTGCGGCTCTTCCTCGCGCGGCAGCGCCATCAGCGCGATCAGCCCGAAGGCGAGCGAGGCGATCAGCAGCAGGGGCGTCAGCGGCGAGGCGATGAAGGCGCGGGTCAGCCAGCCCGCCATGCCGAGGCGTGGTCGATCACCCATCTCAGGGCACCAGCACCATGTCGCCCGCGTGCAGGCCGGTCAGGATCTCGACCATCTCGGTGCCGTCCAGCACCATGGCCTCACCGGGGATGACCGCCCGGTCCACCTCCCGGCGGCCACTCTCGCGAATGCGCACGAAATCCAGCCCCGCGCGATTCTGCACCGCCGCCTGCGGCACCACCAGCCCCTCGCGCGAGCCGACCGGAACCCGCACCAGAACACGGGCGTCGATGAAATCGGAATTCATCCCCTCGGCCTCGACATCGGCGATAACACGGCCGTTTTCGATCTGCGGATAAAGCCTGACCAGACGCCCCGGCATCACCGCCCCGTTCGAGGTGATCTGCAATTCCGCCCCCTCCCGCAGGTCGGCGGCATGACGTTCGGGGATGGCAAGGCGCAGGAACACCCCGCCGCCGGCGATGGTCGCAACCGGTTCTCCCGCCATGATGACGGCCTCGCTGGTGACCGGAACCGCGAGCACCCGCCCGTCGGCCGGGGCAAGCACCGCCCCTTCTTCCGCCTGCTGCACGAGGACCGAACGCTCCGCCTGAACCGCGGCGATCCGGTTCGCGGTCACCTCGACATCGGTTTCAAGCTGTTCGAGCCGCTGCGCGGTGGAAACACCGCGTTCGACCAGCGATCGCCCCCGTTCGAGTTCGGCGCGGGCGCGGATCAGTTCGGCCTCGAGCGCGCGAAGCTGGGCATCCATCGCGCTGATCTGAAAGGCGATCTTGTCGTCACGCACCAGCGCGATCCGGTCACCCGTGCGCACCCTGTCGCCTTCGGTCACGCCAAGCTCGACAATGGTGCCGCCGATCCGGGCGCGCGCCGGCACGGTGTTGCGCGCCTCGACCCGTCCATAGACCGGCTTCCATTCAAGCAGGGTCCGCGGGACGAGCTCGATCATCTGCTCCGCGGATACCGGCGGGGCCGCGACCACGGCCAGGACGAAAACGGCCGGGGCAAGGCCGGGCACACGCATCGGCCGCCGCCCCTAGAAGGCGGGGCCGGGACGGACGCCAAGCCGCTTCATCACCCAGGCGCTGGGGCAGAAGCCGGTAAAGGCCGATTGCAGCAGGTTGGCACCGACGAAAACCGTAAGCCAGACGAAATGGGGCGAGACCCAGACAGTCAGCACCACCGAGACCAGGACCATCGTCCCGGCAAAGGCGAACATGGCACGATCAAGAGTCATGGCGATACCTCTGTGTTCTGTATGTTTCGTATATACGAACTTTGGAATGTATTGCCAAGCAGAAAATCAGCCCGCCCCTGTCGCGGCCGCAGCGTTCTAGCGCGCCCTCAGCGCCCGCCCTGACCGGCCCGACACCAGCAGCAGGGGCATCAGGACCAGCGCGACGGCGGGAAAGATCAGCCAGTTCATGGTCTGCCATCCCGACGCATGCAGCAGCGTCCCGGCAAAGAACGAAGCCGCCGCAACGGTTCCGAAGACCATGAAATCATTCGCTCCCTGCGCCTTGCCGCGCTCGGCGTCGCTGTGGCAGTCGGTCACCATCGCGGTGGCCCCGATGAAGCCGAAGTTCCACCCGATCCCCAGCAGCACCAGCGAGATCCAGAAATGCGCAAGCGCAAGCCCGCCCAGCGCCACCACCGCCGAGACCGCAATGAGCAGCAGGCCGAGCGCGGTGACACGCTCCTTGCCGAAGCGGGTGATCAGGCGCCCGGTGATAAAACTGGGTGCGAACATGGCCAGCACGTGCCACTGGATCCCGAGCGCCGCCTGGTCGACCGAATGGCCATGCCCGACCATGGCAATCGGGGCCGCGGTCATGACAAAGACCATGAGCCCGTAAGACACGACCCCTGCCGCCACCGCCAGCATGTAGCGCGGCTGCAGGAGGATCTGCCCGAGACTGCGACCGCCCCCCGCGCCGGCCAGGGCGGCGGTTTCCTTCGGTGTGCGCAGCATCAGCAGCACCGGCAAGGCCAGAAGCGCAAGTCCCGCCTGGCTCAGGAAACTGCCCGCATAGGGCGTCTGCGGCAGGGCATCGCGGGTCCAGATCACGATCTGCGGCCCGATGATCGCGGCGATCAGCCCGCCGATCATCACGGCCGAGATGGCGCGCGCCTTCATTTCCCCCTCGACCGCATCGGCGGCGGCAAAACGATAGCTCTGCACATAGGCGGCGTAGAAACCCGCGGTGAAGGTGCCGAGGCAGAACAGCAGGAACGAGGCCGAAAAGATGCCGAACGCCGCGACCAGCCCCGAGGCTATGCCGAACCCGGCCCCGAGCACATAGCCGCTGCGCCGCCCGAAGCGACGCATGACGGCCGCCGAGGGCAGCGTGCCGAGCGCGAGCCCCAGGTTGAACAGGCTGACCGGCAGGGTCACGAGCGCCGGATCCTCCGAAAGCTGCTGCCCGACCAGTCCGCCGAGCGAGACGATGATCGGCGGGCTTGCCGCGCCGAGCGCCTGCGCGGTGGTCAGGACATATATGTTCCGTCGGGCTGTGGTCTGGCGTGTCATCGTGTTCGTAAGTCCTGATCTTGCAGCCGGGCCTGCCGGCGGTTTGTCGGGAGAATTGTCGGGACGGACTGTCGGCAATGGTTAGCCGCGGCGCAGCCGGCGGGCGCAGGTGACGGACACCAGCGAAAAGATCACGCCGGCCACCACCGCTCCGGGGAGGAGCGAAATCGCCAGCGCGACGACCACATCCACCGGCGCCGCCAGCGCCGAGAGCCGCGCATGGCTCCAGCCCGGCACGAGCAGAAAGGCAATGGCGGTCGCGATGATGCCCCCGACAAGCGCCGCGATCAGCGGACGCCGCCAGGACCCCGCCGCCGCGCGCAGGCGCAGGGCGCCCGCCGTCACCGCAAGCAACAGCACAGACGCGAGCGCCAGCAGCGGCCACAGCCAGAGCCCCAGGGTTTCGCGGATGATGGCCCAGAGTGCGACGGGATCGAAACCCTGCATGTCTTGTCCTCACGCATGTTGACCGGATCACGCCCGGCCGCGCAGCATCGCGCGATAAGCCCCCTTGAGCCCCTTTTCCTCGATCAGCCACGACACCCAGAGTTCCTCGAGCGGGTCGATGAAGGGAAAGGAGGGCACGAGATTGTCCTCGTAATCGAACTCGATCAGCATGGCGCGGCCGTAACGGGTGATGAGCGGGCAGGACGTGTAGCCGTCAAAGGCGGCGAGTGGTTCCCTGCCCATGGTCTCGGCCACGAGATTTTCCGCCACCACCGGCACCTGCAGCTTGACGCTGGCCGCCGTCTTGCCGCGCGGCACACCGGCCACGTCGCCAAGCGCAAAGACATTGGCATAGCGCGGATGCCGCAGGGTGGCGCGATCGGCCTCGACCCAGCCATCGGCGGCAAGGGGCCCGTCCTGCCATGGCAGCGGGCTGTCGCGCACGGCATCAGGCGCGCGCATCGGCGGCACCACGTGGATGAAATCGTAATCCATGGTGACAGTGCCTTCGGGCGTGTCATAGCTCGCCCGCCGTGCGGCGGGGTCGATCGCGCTCAGCACGCGGTCATGATTGACCACGATGCCGCGCCCGGCGAACAGGTATTCCACGCGCTCGTTCACCGGCGGCACCGCGAAAACCGTCGGATTGTGGGCATTATAGATCAGGTCGACCGCATCGCGCCGGTTCCGGCGGCGGGCAAGGTCATCGACGATGAAGGTGATCTTGAGCGGCGCGCCCGCGCATTTCATCTCGGTCAAGGGGCGGCTGAAAAGGCCGGTGCCGCCGCTGTCGACAAAGGCGTCGATCACCCGCCAGGAGGCCGCGGCCGCCTCGGGCCCGGCATAGATTGAGGCGATTCCCTCACGCCCGATCAGCCCGGTTTCCATCCCCTCGATGCTGGCATAATCCAGCTTGAGCCCGGTCGCGACCATGAGGAAATCATAACCGATCCGCCGCCCGCTCCCGGTGACGACCGTGTTGGCCTCGGGATCGAACCCGGCCACCGGCTCGGTGATCCACTCGACGCCGCGCGGCACGAAATCGGCATTGCGGAAGGTCACGTCACCGGGTTGCCACAGGCCGGCGCCGATCAGGGTAAAGCCGGGCTGAAAATGGTGCTCGGTCTTCTCGTCGATGAGGGTCAAGGTCGCCTGCGGCATCTGGCGCCGTAGCCGCGACGCGAGCGAAAGCCCCGCAGCACCGGCACCGGCAATCACGATCCGCGCCTTTGCCGGCGACACCGCCGCTGCCTCGGCCCGCCCGCCGAATGGGGTGCCGAACATGGCACCGGCCGACACCGCGCCCGTTGCAGTCAGCAAGAAATGCCTTCGATCCATGACCGCCTCCCCTTCCTGTCCGGTCACCCTGCGGATGCGAGCTGTCCCTCGACCCAGGCGACGATCTGCGCCGTGCCCATGGCACCCGAAAGCCGCGCCAGTTCCCGCCCGTCCCGGAACAGCAGCAGCGCCGGGATCCCGCGAATGCCGAGCCGCGCCGCAAGCTCGCCGTGTTCGTCGGAGTTCAGCTTGATCAGCCGCACCCGCGGCTCCAGTTCGGCGGCCGCATCCGCAAAGGCCGGCGCCATTATCCGGCAGGGGCCGCACCAGGGTGCCCAGATATCGACCAGCACCGGCAGCGTGCTGCGGCTGACCTGACGCTCGAACATCCGGGCATCGGCCTCGGCCGGCCGGCCACGGAACAGCGGCGCCTTGCAACGGCCGCAGCGCGCCGGTTTCAAGTCGCGCCCGGCAGAGACGCGGTTGACTGCGGCACATTCGGAACAGACGATGGTGGTCGCAGCTTTCATCCTGACCTCGCAGTGTCACGATACAGCATTATCCTATATCTAGATCGACATTGACATATATGCAAGACTTCGAAACTATGCAGGTAAGAATGAAGCTTGATCCCGACACCATGCAGAACGCCGCAGACGATGCCTGCGAACTCCTGAAGGCGCTGTCCAACCGCCATCGGCTGCTGATCCTGTGCCACCTGATCGAGGGCGAAAAATCCGTCGGGCAACTGGTCGAATTTCTGGGGATCCGCGATTCGACCGTGTCGCAGCATCTTGCGCTCCTGCGCAAGGACCGGCTGATCGCCGGGCGGCGCGAGGGCCAGATGGTCTGGTACCATATCGAAAGCGAGGCGGCGCGACGGGTGGTCGAGGTGCTTTACGCCATGTTCTGCCCGCCGGAGCGCAGCAGCGGGGCCGCCGCCGGACCCGGCTCAACCGAACCCGGACCCCGGACGCGGTAATTCCCGGTCTTTTTCGCAACCGGCCCTTGACCCTCCAGTTGCTGGAACCCTTATGTCCCCTGCATCAACAGATGTCGGGAAGCGATCTCATGGCGAATGCGACGAACGGAACCAGCCTCGTGGTGCGGATTGACGGGCTCTCCTGCGGCTCCTGCGCGGCGCGGGCGCAGAAGGCGCTTGCCGCGATTCCCGCGGTGCAGGCGGCTGACGTGAACCTTGCGAACGAACGGGGCACGATCCGCTTTGACGGCGCGGCTGATGCGCGGGCGGTGCGCGAGGCGCTCGACGCCGCCGGCTATCCCGCCCGCACCAGCACCGCGACGCTCGACGTAGAGGGCATGAGTTGCGCTTCCTGCGTGGGGCGGGTCGAAAAGGCGCTGCGCACCCTGCCCGACGTGATCGACGCCAATGTGAATCTCGCAACCCAGACCGTGCGCGTGACCTGGCTCGAGGGGGAACACTCGATCCGCGACCTTGCCCATGCGGTGAGCGACGCCGGCTATCCCGCGACGCCGCAGGAGCCCGACGCGCCGCGCGAGGATCCGCAGGAGCGCCGGAGCACCGAGGCCCGCACCCTTGCGCGGCGCGTGCTGCTCGCGGCGGCGCTTGCCCTGCCGGTGTTCGTGCTCGAGATGGGCGGCCACATGGTGCCGGGGTTCCACGACTGGATCGCGGCCACCATCGGCATGCAGACAAGCTGGCTGATCCAGTTCGCCCTGACCACGGTCATCCTTCTGGGACCGGGGCGGCAGTTCTATGCCACCGGCATCCCTGCCCTGCTGCACGGCCGGCCGGACATGAACAGCCTGGTCGCGCTCGGCACGGCGGCGGCCTACGGATTCTCCGTGGTCGCGACCTTCCTGCCCGCGCTCCTGCCCGAGGGCAGCCTTGCGGTCTATTACGAACCGGCCGCGGTGATCGTCGTGCTGATCCTGGTCGGGCGCTGGCTGGAGGCCCGCGCCAAGGGACGCACGGGCGCCGCGATACACAGGCTCCTGAGCCTGCAGGCGCGCACGGCCATGATCCTGCGCGACGGCGAACTGGTGGAAATCCCGATCGAAGATGTGCGGCAGGGCGATATCATCCTCGTGCGCCCGGGCGAGCGCATTCCCGTCGACGGCGCCGTGACCGAGGGCGAAAGCCACGTGGACGAAAGCATGATCACCGGCGAGCCCCTGCCGGTGCGCAAGACCCCGGGCGATGATGTCGTCGGCGGCACCGTCAACGCTGCGGGCAGTTTCCGCTTCCGCGCGACGCGTGTCGGCGCCGACACGACGCTTTCGCAGATCATCGCCATGGTCGAAGAGGCGCAGGCCGCGCGCCTGCCGATTCAGGGGCTCGTCGATCGCATCACGCTCTGGTTCGTGCCGGCGGTGATGGCGGCGGCGGTGGTCACGGTGCTGGTGTGGCTGCTGATCGGCCCGGCGCCGGTGCTGTCGCATGCGCTGGTCGCGGGGGTCGCGGTGCTCATCATCGCCTGCCCCTGCGCCATGGGGCTCGCGACGCCGACCTCGATCATGGTCGGCACCGGGCGCGCGGCGGAACTCGGCGTGCTGTTCCGCAAGGGCGATGCGCTGCAGTCGCTGCAGGGAATCGACGTGGTGGCCTTCGACAAGACCGGCACCCTGACCGAGGGGCGCCCGGAACTCACCGATATCGAACTGGCCCCCGGCCAGGACGAAAACGACGTGCTGCGCATCGCGGCAGCGGCCGAATCGGCCTCTGAACACCCGATCGCCCAGACCATCCTGCGCGCGGCGCGGACACGCGGGCTGGACCTGCCGGAGGTGTCCGGCTTCGCCGCGCTGGCGGGCCACGGGCTGCGCGCAAGTATCGAGGATCAGGCGGTTTTAATCGGCACCGAACGGCTGATGAGCGGCGAAGGCGTTGCCCTCGGGGGGCTTGATGCCAGCGCCGCACGGCTTGGGGCTGCCGGCAAGTCGCCGCTTTATGTCGCGATTGGCGGGCAGGCGGTGGCGGCGCTCGCCGTTTCGGACCCGCTGAAGCCGACCACCCGGGCGGCCATCGCCGCGCTGCACGAACAGGGGCGCCGGGTCGCCATGATCACCGGCGACAATCGCGCCACCGCCGAGGCCATCGCCGCAGAGGTCGGCATCGACCACGTGGTCGCCGAGGTGCTGCCCGAGGGCAAGGTCGCCGCGCTCGATTCCCTGCGCGGGGGCGGACGCCGCGTCGCCTTTGTCGGTGACGGGATCAACGACGCGCCGGCGCTGGCCCATGCCGATATCGGGCTGGCCATCGGCACCGGCACCGACGTGGCGATCGAGGCCGCGGATGTGGTGCTGATGTCCGGTGATCTGCGCGGGGTGGTCAATGCCTTTGACATCTCGGCGCGCACCATGCGCAATATCCGCCAGAACCTGTTCTGGGCCTTTGCCTACAACACGGCGCTGATCCCGGTCGCGGCCGGGGTGCTTTATCCGGTCGCGGGGTTGATGCTTTCGCCGGTGCTGGCCGCGGGGGCGATGGCGCTTTCGAGCGTCTTCGTGCTTGGAAATGCCCTGCGCCTGCGCCGCGTTGCCGCGCCGCTGCCCGAACAGGGCAGTGGTGGCGGCGGGCATCCGGTCCCGCAACCGGCCCCGGCGGAATGACGAACCAGAGAGGAGGCCAGACATGAACATCGGTGATGTGGCCGCACGGGCCGGCCTGCCGGCCAAGACGATCCGCTACTATGAGGAGATCAACCTCGTCACACCCGGGCGCGGCGCGAACGGCTATCGCCGCTTTTCCGAAACCGACCTGCACAAGCTGATCTTTCTGCGCCGGGCGCGCTCGCTCGGTTTTGCGATCGAGGATTGCCGCGAACTGCTTGCGCTCCATGACGACCGCCGCCGCGCCAGCGCCGATGTGAAGGCGATCGCGGAAAACCATCTGGCGCGGATCGAGGAAAAGCTTGCCGAGCTTGAATCCATGCGCGCGACCCTGCGCGGGCTGGTGAAGGAATGCGCGGGCGACGAGCGGCCGGACTGCCCGATCCTCGCCGGGCTCGCCAATGCAGCGGCGACCGCCTGACACGGACAGGGGGCGCGGGCGAACACGCGGGGGCAGAGCGGCGTTTCGGCTTTGCATGCCGGGCTCTTGCCGCTAGTCTCGCCGGCATCCGGCGGGACGAGGGAAAACAGATGGCACAGATTGCGATGGCCGATCCGAAACAGGCCGGCGACAGCAGCACCGCACCGGCCGGCGGCCGCTCGGCGCTTTGCCGGGGCTCGAGGATCACCGGCGATCTCGAGTTTCCGGGGCTGGTCGAGGTGCTCGGACAGATCCGTGGAACCATCATCGCGGAGTCGATCATGGTCGGCGAAAGCGGCGAGACGGAGGGCGCGCTCACGGCCCGCTCCATCGCGGTGCGCGGCCGGGTCAAGGGCGACCTTGCCGGCGATTCGGTGACGCTGCACACCGGGGCACGGGTCAGCGGAACGATCAGCTATCGCACGCTCGTCATCGAATCGGGGGCCGAGGTCGAGGCCCGGGTCAAACGGCGCGGTTGAGCGCCCGACATATTCCAGACAAGCGCGCCCTGCCCTTCCTCAGCCGGCCGCCGGGCAGACAGGCCGGACAACTGCCGCAGGCGCGCCCCGGGTTGTTCCAGCAGATGCAGAAATCCGGCCGCCGGCCGGAAACACGCTCGGGGCATGTTTCCTACTCCGGCATGCCCACGCGGGGCGCCTCGTCCAGCCCCTCGGGCTGCCCGACCACCACGAACCGCAGTTGGCCCGGGCGCAGAAGCTCGCGCGCGACGCGGTTCGCCTCATCCAGCGTCACGGCGTTGATGCGGTCGTTCCGGGTGGCGATATAGTCGATCGGCAGGTCATCCATCTGCATCCCGACCAGGATGCGCGCGATCTGCCCGTTGCCGTCGAACCGCAGCGGATAGGCGCCGGTCAGGTAGGTCTTGGCGCGGGCGAGTTCCGTTTCGCTGACGCCGTTTTCCGCCATGTCCGCCCATTCCTGTCTGATCATTTCAACGGCTTCGGCGATCCGGTCATTGGCCGAGGCCACCCCGCCCATGTAAAGCGCCGCCAGATCCTTGGGCGCAAGATAGGTATAGACTCCGTAGGTCAGGCCCCGTTTCACGCGCAGTTCCTGCATGAGGCGGCTTTCGAACGATCCGCCCCCGAGAATCTGATTAAGCACATAGGCCGCATAGAAATCGGGATCGTCCCGCTCCAGCCCCTCCTGGCCGAATACGGCAACCGATTGCGGCGTGTCGTAATCGACCACGACGGTGCCGCCGTCGCCGGCAACCTCGGCGGGCGGGGGCAGCCGCGCGCCCTGTTCCGGCAGATCGCCAAGCAGATCGTCAAGCAGTTCGCCCAGTTCCTGCGCGTCGATGTCGCCGACCGCGCCCACGTAAAGGCGGTCGCGGGCAAAGACCGCGCCGTGCGCCGCGATCATGTCGTCGCGCGTCAAGGCTCTCACCGACTCTGCCGTGCCCTTGCGGTTCGATCCATAGGGATGCCCGTCAAAGGTCAGTTCGGCAAAGGTGCGCCCGGCGATCGCATTCGGATCCTTCCGCTCCGACGCGAGCCCGGACAGCACCTGCGCCCGCACCCGGTCGATGGCGGCCTCATCAAAGCGCGGCTCGTGCAGGGCGGTGCGCAGCAGCGCCATGGCGTCGTTGCGGTTCTCGCTCAGGAACCGGGTCGAGATCGAAACCATGTCGTCGCCGGAATCAAAGCCGATGCTCGCGCCCGCCGCCTCGAGCGCCCGGGCGAAGGCGCGCGCATCCATGTCGCCTGCCCCTTCCTCGAGCAGCCCGGTCATCAGATAGACGGCGCCGCGCCTGCCCCCCGGATCAAGCGATGTGCCGCCGCGAAACCGCAGCTCGAGCGCGGTGAAGGGCAGCGAATGTTCCTCGACCAGCCAGGCGGTGATGCCACCCGGAGAGGTGACTTCCTTCACATCGACCTCGGCCCGGGCGGGCAGCGCGAAAAGGATCAGGCAGAACATGGCGGCAAGCTGTCTCATTGCGCGTCCTCCTCGCTGCGCATGAGCCAGCCGGTGACCGAGGTTTCCGGCCGCAGCAGGTCACGCGCCGCCTCCATGATGTCATCGCCGCTCACGCCCTGGATTACCTCCGGCCAGTCCTCCACGTCCTCGAGCGCAAGCCCCGTGGCAAGCGCGCTGCCGTACCGGTTCGCCAGCCCCTCGATATTGTCGCGGGCATAGATCTGCGCCGCGCGCCACTGGAACTTGATCCGCTCAAGCTGTTCGGGATCGACCCCCTGTTCGAGGAAATCCGCAAGCGCCGCGTCAAGCGCCGCTTCCGCCTCTTCAAGCCCGACATCCGCCCCCGGCACCACCACGAGGTCGAACCCCGCCCGGCCAAGCGCCAGCCCGCTGTAATAGGCCGCGGTATGGACCGCGACAGGGGCATCGAATTCAAGCTTTTCGGCAAGGTATGACGTCGTGCCGCCGCCAAGGATCTCGGCCAGGAGGGTGAGCGCGGCGGCGTGTTCCTGCGCGCCGCCTGCCCGCGGCGGGGCAAGGTAGGAGCGGCTCAGATAGGGCTGCGCGACCCGCGCATCGCGCAGGGTCAGGCGCCGTGCCGCCAGTTGCGGCGGCTCCTGCGGGCGGTCGCGCGGGCGCAGATCGGGGTTTGCCGGGATCTGCCCGTAGGTTTCTTCGGCCAAGACCCGCACGGCGTCGGGTTCGACATCGCCCGCGACGACCACGATCGCATTGTTCGGCGCATAATGCAGCCGGTAGAAATCGAGCGCGTCGGACAGGTCGAGCGTCTGCATCTCGTGGCGCCAGCCGATCACCGGGCGCTTGTAGGGGCTGTTGTAATACTGGACCGCGCGCATCTGTTCGTTGAACAGCGCGCCGGGATTGTTGTCGATGCGCTGGTTGCGTTCTTCAAGGATCACGTCGCGCTCGGTTCTGACCACGTCCTCGGTGAGGCGCAGGTTCTCCATCCGGTCGGCCTCCATCTCCATCATGGTGCCGAGCCGGTCCGCCGCGACGCGCTGGAAATAGGCGGTGTAGTCATAGCTCGTGAAGGCATTGTCCTGCCCCCCGTTCGCCGCCACGATCTGCGAGAACTCGCCCGCTTCAAGGCTGTCCGTCGCCTTGAACATGAGGTGTTCGAGAAAATGGGCGATCCCCGAGCTTCCCGGCGGCTCGTCCCCCGAACCGGCGCGATACCAGACCATCTGCTGCACCACCGGCGCGCGGTGGTCCTCGATCACGACCAGTTGCAGGCCGTTCTCCAGGCGAAAGGCGGTCACCGCCTCTTTCGTCGCCTCGGCGGCAAGCGCGGCCTGACCCCAGACAAGCAGCACGGCAAGCGAGACGATGACGCGCAACATCAGCAAACCCTCTCAGGATACCCCATCGGATGCCCGCCGGCCCGCAGCCACCGGCGCGAGTGTCGGGGCGCGTGCGGTCAGGGCAGCGGATCGTTGCGGAGCCTGCGCGAGAGCCCCGGCCGACTCAAGCGCCCCTGTCACGATTGTGAACGGCAACGTCAGGTTTATTTTCGCGTCTGCTTCTTCTCGGGCGGAGAAGAAGGCGTCGCCAGTCCGCCGGCGCGGGCCTGCCGCGTCACGCTGAACGGGTCGAGCGCCTGGTTCCTGTAGGCCTGTTCGTAGCGATCCACCGGGAAGAGGCGGAAGCCCGACCAGCGGGCCTGCTGGCGGCGGAATGCCTCGTCCTCGGCGGCAAGCGTCGCGCGGATGCCCTCGGGCACGCCATAGCGGCTGGCCCGTGCGACCAGCGCCGCATCCGAGGCCGGAACCGGCCCCGTGGGGTTGAGCGCACCGGAACTGCCGCCGAGCGAATCGACCGCCTCTCCGACCGGGTTCGTATCGGCAAGGTTCGGCTGGCCCGGCGCGGGCGGCGGCAGTGCGGACAGGTTCTGCGGCATGACAAGCGGTTTCACCGGCATCACGGCGAACTCTTCGGGGCCCTCGGAACTGCTGCGCAGGTCGCGCAGGTTCCCGTCCGAACATGCGCCCGTCACGAGACCCCCGGCCCCGAGAACCGTCGTCAAGATGATCGCGCCCAGCGGCCTCCGCATGGCCATCCTCCCATCAGTTTCGCCGTTTCTAACGCATTCGGAAGCCAAGGTCACGCGGCCTTTTTCCGCCCTTTTCCGCCGTCGAACAGGATCAGGCCAAGCGCCCCGGCAAAGATGAACACATCGGCAAGATTGAACACGAAAGGGTTGGCGATGCCGCAGCAGGACATGTTCAGAAAGTCGAGCACATAGCCGTAAAGCAGCCGGTCCGCCACATTGCCGAGCGCCCCTCCGACCAGAAGTCCGGCCGAGATCCGCATCATTATCCCGTGCCGGCGATGCCGCAGCCACCAGACCACCGCGACCGAGATCACGACTGAAAACCCGATCAGAAGCCAGCGCGCCAGTTCCGCATCGCTGTCGAGCAGGCCGAAATTGATGCCCCGGTTCTCGCCGTAGCGGAAATTCAGCACCGGCGGCAGAATATCCATGGAGCCGATCTGCGACAGCCCCATCATGTGCACGACCAAGTATTTGCTTGCCTGATCGGCGATGAGCGCACCAAGCGCGGCAAGGAAAATCACGAGCATCCTGTCGCCTCAGTGCCGGAAATGGCGCATGCCGGTGAACACCATGGCAAGCCCCGCCGCATCCGCCGCGGCGATCACCTCGTCGTCGCGCATCGACCCGCCGGGCTGGATCACCGCCCGCGCCCCCGCCTCGGCCGCGGTGATCAGCCCGTCGGCAAAGGGAAAGAACGCATCCGAGGCCACCACCGACCCTTGCGTCGGCACGGCGTCGAGCCCGAGCACCCCGGCCATGTCCTGCGCCTTGCGCGCGGCGATGCGGGTCGAATCGACCCGGCTCATCTGACCGGCGCCGATGCCGACCGTCGCGCCATCCTTTACATAAACGATGGCGTTCGATTTCACGTGTTTCGCGACCCGCCAGGCAAAAAGCATGTCCGCCAGTTCATCCGCTTCGGGCTGGCGCCGGGTCACGACCCGCAGATCCGCGGGCGTGATGCGGCCGTTGTCGCGCTCCTGCACGAGGAAACCGCCGCCGACCTGCCGCCAGGCCAGCCCGCCCGCGGCCGGATCGGCCAGCGCATCGGTCACGAGCAGGCGCAGGTTCTTCTTTGCGGCAAAAATGGCGCGGGCCTCCTCGTCGGCACCGGGGGCGATCACCACCTCGGTAAAAATCTCGGTGATTGCGCGGGCGGTTTCCCCGTCGAGCGCGCGATTGAGCGCGATGATGCCGCCGAAGGCGCTGGTGCGGTCGCAGTCGAAGGCCCGGCCGAAGGCCTCGGCCAGCGTCTGCCCCCGCGCGACGCCGCAGGGGTTCGCATGTTTGATGATCGCGCAGGCCGCCGCGTCATCGGCGGCGAATTCGCTCACGAGTTCGAACGCCGCATCGGTGTCGTTGATGTTGTTGTAGGACAGTTCCTTGCCCTGGATCTGCATCGCGCTCGCCACGCCGGGGCGGGTGCTGCCGTCGCGATAGAAGGCCGCCGCCTGATGCGGGTTCTCGCCATAGCGCAGCGGCTGGGCGAGGGTGCCCGCAAAGGCGCGCCGGCGCGGGGTGGCGACATCGGCGGCCCCCGCCATCCAGTTGCTGACCGCCGCATCATAGGCTGCGGTGCGCGCAAAGGCCGTCTGCGCAAGTTGCCGGCGAAATCCGGGGCTCGTCGCGCCGCCCATGGCCTCCATCTCGGCCAGAAGCGGGGCATAATCCGCGACATCGACCACCACGCTCACATGGGCGTGGTTCTTTGCCGCCGCCCGGATCATGGCCGGACCGCCGATGTCGATGTTCTCGACGCAGGTGGCGAAATCCGCGCCCTTCGCCACGGTTTCCTCGAACGGGTAAAGGTTCACCACCAAGAGGTCGATCGCCGCGATCCCGTGCCCCTCCATGGCGGCGCGGTGGCCTGGATCGTCGCGCAGCGCCAGAAGCCCGCCGTGGATCGCCGGGTGCAGCGTCTTGACCCGCCCGTCCATCATCTCGGGAAAGCCGGTCACATCGGCGACGTCGCGCACCAAAAGCCCCGCATCGCGCAGCGCCTTCGCCGTGCCTCCGGTCGAAAGCAGCTCCACCCCCTGCGTCGCGAGCGCGCGGCCAAGATCGACAAGCCCGGTCTTGTCCGAAACGGAAAGCAATGCACGGCGGATCGGGGTCTGGTCGGTCATCTGGGCCTCCGGAAAGCGTCCTTGCAGGCGACGGGCAAGGGGATGGCGCCCGCAGCGGGCATGTCGCGCAACGGCATAAAGCGCGGCGCGCATTGCCGCAATCAGCTTTCTGCAAGGGCGGGTCCGGGCTCCGGCATGGCGGGCGCGATCCGGTCATCGGGCGGGAGGTCGCGCAGGGCGACCGGGGCGCCCATGGGGCGCGCCAGTTCCCAGCGCAGCCGCGTCGCCGGGCCGCGCACGGTCCCGCGCAGCACGATCTGCCGGCCGGGGCGGGACCGCCCCTGTTCCGGGTCGTGATAGCGGCTTGGGTCAAGCGTCAGATCCGCATGACCGTCATGACTGAAGATCCAGCGCTCGCCATTCTTCAGCCGCAGCACCAGCGCCCCCTCCTCGTGCCCGACCTCCACATCCGGGTGCAGGTGCAGGCGGATCGCGAAACCGGGCCGCCCTGCCCCGCGCCGCAGGTGCCGCCGCAACCGGCGCTGGCTGCGCCCCTCGAGCGCAAGCAGCATGTCCTCCCCCGACAGGCGCCCGCCGTCGCGAGCAAGGTCGAGCCGGCGCACATGAGTGAGCCCAAGGCGGCGCAGATTGCCGTCATGCGCACCATGAAAGCCGAAGCCCTCCGCGCTCTCGTCCAGTTCGAAGGGCATGTTGCGCGGCACGCGGCCCGAGCCCGCCCCAAGTTCGAGCGTCGAGGCGCCGGCGCGCCGCCGACCGTCCCCGGGCGCTGCGCCGCTCACGATCAGCGGCCGCCGCCCCACGGTCATCTCGAAGGCCAGCACCGACATGGCCCTTTCCCCGGCCCCAATGGGCGGCGGCGCGGCGTCGATGAGCACGCTCGTGCGGC
Source organism: Pontibaca methylaminivorans (assembly GCF_900156525.1). Lineage (NCBI taxonomy): Bacteria > Pseudomonadati > Pseudomonadota > Alphaproteobacteria > Rhodobacterales > Roseobacteraceae > Pontibaca > Pontibaca methylaminivorans. The sequence goes on along the minus strand of NZ_FTPS01000001.1, from coordinate 1,916,045 downwards.
GCGCGGCAAGGCGGACAAACCCCATCACCGGCCCGGCCGAGCGCGCACGGTTGCGGCTTGCGGCAAGCACATGCTCGAACGCGCCCGAAACGCTGCGGCTGCCGCCATGGAACTGCGCAAGCCCGCCGTCCGCATGGGCGAGCGCCCGCAGATCCGGCACCAGCGCCTCGATCGCCGCCGAAACCGCGGGCGGCGCGCCGCGGCCGACCGCCTCGAGCGCCTGAACGGTATCGGTGAGCAGCACCAGCAGATCGAGCAGCGCCCCGGGATCGCGCGCCTCCATGACCGGGCGCGCGATGCCGCCGCCGCATTCGCGGGCAAGCGCGCGCAGGCCCTGATCGGCAAACCTGTCATGCCCCTCGAGCGCAAGCCCCGCGCGAATGAGCCCGGCCAGCGCCTCGACCCGGGGCAGGCCGGCCGCCGCCCCGCGCCAGCGCCGCGCCAGGAACCGCGCCTGCCGCGAAAGCGCCCGGAAGAAATCCGCCCGCGCGGCACCCTCCATCCCGGCCAGCAGGAAGGGGGCATGGTCGATCATGCGCCGCAGTCGCGCCCCGGCGATATCCGCCCGCCATCCCGGTCCGCGCCCCCGGCCGTAGCGCGCGACCCAGTCCCGCGCCCAGCGCTGCGCAAGCCCGCGCGCGGGCGCGCTGCCAAGCGCCGCAAGGTCGTCGAGCCAGCGGAAATCCTGCCGTGCGGTCTCGAATCCGGGCGCGCGCGCGGCTGTGTCCCAGATCGTGCCCGCGCCTTCGCCCTCGCCGGCGCCGATCCGCTGCCCGCCAAGCTCCGCCTCGCCCGACAGGACAAGCTGCCCGCGCAGGGGGCTGCCGGTGCTGCGCGGGACCGGTTCGGTGACAAAATCTGAAATCGGGCGCGCGGCACGGGCCAGCCGTGCGTGGATCACATCGGAAAGCCCTGTCCCCGGCCGGCGCGGGGCTGCGGCGCGGGCCCTGCGCGGCGGGCCTTGGGTGAGGGGCGCGGATGACATCGCCCGCAACATATCACCTGCGCACCCGCGAGTCATGACGGATAGGGACATCCGGGCCAAGGCGGTCTCGGTCAGACGGCCCTGTTCAGGTGGCCCTGTTCAGGCGGGCGATGAAAAAGCCGTCCATTCCGCCGATGTCGGGCCAGTAGTCCGGGCGCAGGCGCAGACCGCCGGGGGGCGTGATCCAGCCGGGCTCGACCCCCGGGCGCATCAGGGCGGCGCGGTCGGCCGCGGCGCCGGGTAATGTTGCCAGCGCCCGCTCAAGCTGCGCCTCGCCCTCGGCCGAAAGCAGCGAGCAGGTGCAGAACACGAGCCGCCCGCCCGGACGCACCAGCGTCCAGGCATGGTCGATCAGCCGCTCCTGCAACGCGACCAGCGGGGCGATGGCGTCCGCATCGCGCACATGGGGCAGGTCCGGGTGCCGGCGCAGCGTGCCGGTGGCGGAACAGGGCGCATCAAGCAGAACCGCGTCATATGCCCCGCTCTCGGCCAGCGCATCGTTGGCACGGATATCCGCCCGCAGCCCGGTGCGGGCAAGGTTGGCGCGCAGCCGCCCGAGCCGCGCCTCCGAAATATCGACCGCCGTCACTTCCGCTCCGGCGGCCGCAAGCTGCAGCGTCTTGCCCCCCGGCGCAGCGCAGAGGTCGAGCACCGATTCGCCCGCGCGCGGATCAAGCACCCGCACCGGCATGGAGGCCGCCGCATCCTGCACCCACCACGCGCCCGACTCGTATCCCGGCAGCGCCGAGACCTGCCCCGCCGTCCCGATCCGGAGCGATCCGTTCGGCAGCAGATGCGCGCCCTGCGCCATCAGATCATCGCTCGCGGCACCGGGTTTCAATGTGATGTCGAGCGGCGCACCGGCGAGATGCGCGCGCTCCATCGCGGCGACCGCAGGCGCGCCCCATGCGGCAACGAGCGGGTCGCGCAGCCAGCCGGCCATGCGCGGCACCGGCAGCCCCGCCCAGGCCGCGGATGCCGTCCCGGCCACCCGGCGCAGCACCGCGTTCACGAGCCCCTTCAGCCGGGCATGGGCGCGATCGGTGCCGATGATGCCGACATAGGCATTGACGACCCCGTGCGCCGCCGCGCCCCCGGCAAGCTCGACCGTGCCGAGGCGCAGCGCGTTCCGGACCCGGAGCGGCGGCGGACGCCTGAGATGGGCGGCAAGCAGGTGGTCGGCCCGGTCCAGCCCGCGCAGGGTCTCGACCGCAAGGCGCTGCGCGCGGGCGCGCTCGGGCGGGGGCAGCGCGTCGAGCGCCCCGGAGCCGAGCACATCGCCAAGCAGCCGGCGTTCCCCCAGCACCTGCCCGAGCAGATCGAGCGCCGCCCGCCGCGCGGATTTTCCGCCTTCTGTCATGCGCCCCGTCCCGCTTTGCCCGAACCGCCCCGGCTCCCGGCCTTGTCCCCGTCGGCCCCGCGCATATATCATTGCCCCCGCACAAGGAACCCGCCGCGGGACTCGAAGGCGGGGCTCCGGCCAGGAAACCTCTTGAGGAACGGCAGTCATGAGCGAGCCATCCCCCCCCTCCCTGCCCCCCGAGGCAAAGCGCGCGCTGGCCGAGGCCGAGGCCCGGCGCAAGGCGGCCGCCGCCGCGGCCCCGGCGCCGCGCGAGATCGGCGGCCGCGACGGCCCCGATCCCGCACGCTATGGCGATTGGGAAAAGAAAGGGCTTGCCGTCGATTTCTGACCCCCGGCCCGGCGCATTGGCCGGCCGCGACCTTGCCCGTCATGACCGGCCAGGTGATCGGCCGCCACGATCGGGCCATCATCCTGCCCGACATATGACACTCGCCTGATGCGCGGCTTCGTGTCAGGATCGCGCGAAAAGGGTTCGGGAGGTGGTCGGAACCATGACCAGACGATTGCGCGTGCTCATGATCGCCGAGGCGGCGAATCCCGAATTCGTCAGCGTGCCGCTGGTCGGCTGGTCGGTCTGCGCGGCGATGCGGCAATTGCACGACGTCCATATCGTCACCCAGGTGCGCAACCGCGAGGCCTTCCTGCGGGCGGGGCTGATCGAGGGGCAGGATTTCACCGCGATCGATTCGGAACGCCTCGCCGCGCCGCTGTGGAAGCTCGCGACCTTCCTGCGCATGGGCGAGGGCAAGGGCTGGACCACGCTGCAGGCGATTTCGGCACTGTCCTACGGGTATTTCGAGCGCCTGCTCTGGCGCGCGTTCCGGCAGCGCATCGCTTCGGGCGAATTCGACGTGGTGCACCGGGTGACGCCGCTCACGCCGACCGTTTCGAGCGCCGTCGCCGCCAAGGTGGCGGCCTGCGGGGTGCCCTTCGTCATGGGGCCGCTGAACGGGGGCGTGCCCTGGCCGCGGGGCTTCGACCGCGAGCGGCGGCGCGAGCGCGAATGGCTGTCCTATATCCGCAACATCTACAAGCTGGCGCCGGGGCGGAAGAGGACGCTCGCAAGTGCCGCTGCGATCATCGTCGGCTCGCGCCACACAGAAAGCGAGATCCCGGCCGCCCATCGCGCACGCTGTGTCTATATCCCGGAAAACGCCGTGGATCTCGCACGGTTCAACACCCGCGCGAATCCGGATGACCAGACCCCGCTGCGCGTCGGTTTCGTCGGACGCCTCGTGCCCTACAAGGGCGCCGACATGCTGATCGAGGCGGCGGCGCCGCTGCTGGAGGATGGCCGGCTCCGGCTCGAGATCATCGGCGACGGGCCGATACGGGGCGAACTCGAGGCGCTGGCTGAACGTTCGGGTGCGGGGCAGGTGACGTTCCACGGCTGGGTCGAACATCGCGAGGTGCAGCGGATCCTGGCCTCCTGCGCGGTGCTCGGCTTTCCCTCGATCCGCGAATTCGGCGGCGGGGTCGTGCTCGAGGCCATGGCGATCGGGGTCGTCCCGCTCGTGGTCGATTACGCCGGACCGGGCGAGCTGGTCGGGACGCAAACCGGGTTCAAGGTGCCGATCGGGCCGCGCGACGCGATCATTGCCGGGCTGCAGCAACGGCTGGCCTGGCTTTGCGAGAACCCCGCGGCGGTGCGGGCCGCGGCCGCCGCGGGCACGGCGCTGGTTGCGTCGCATTTCACCTGGGAGCGCAAGGCGGAACAGATCGGCGAGGTCTATGCCTGGGTGCTCGGCGAGCGGGCCGAGCGGCCGGATCCGTTCCGGGGCCTGCCCGATGCCACGGGCGGGGGTGATTCGGACCGATGATCTGCCGGCTGCGCGGGATGCCCCGACCGGGCCGGGGCTCTGCCCCGGACCCCGGGATATTTCCGGCCAGAAGAAGGCATGTCCGCCGGGCTGCTACAGCGGCGATGCGGCCCGGGCTCAGAGGCCGAGCACGTCGGTCATGTCATATTCGCCGGGGGGCCGGCCGAGGCCCCAGAGCGCCGCGCGCAGGGCGCCGCGCGCGAAGATCGCCCGGTCGGTCGCCACGTGGCTGAGGACGAGGCGCTCGCCCTTTCCGGCGAACATCACGTCATGTTCGCCGACGATATCGCCGCCGCGGACCACGGCAAAGCCGATGTCGCCGCGCCGCCGCGCACCGGTATGGCCGTCGCGCGCGCGGTCTGACACCTCGGCAAGGGGGACACCGCGCCCTTTTGCGGCGGCCTCGCCCAGCATCAGGGCCGTTCCCGAGGGGGCATCGACCTTGCGGTTGTGGTGGGCCTCGATCACCTCGATGTCGAAATCCTCGTCCAGGGCCGCCGCGACCCGCTGCACGAGCCCGGCCAGAAGGTTGACACCGAGGCTCATGTTCCCCGCGCGGATCATGACCGCGCGCTGCGCGTGGTCCTGCAGCCCGGCGAGCTGTGATTCGGAAAACCCTGTGGTGCCGATCACGTGCACAAATCCCCGCTCTGCCGCGAGGGCGGCGAATTCGAGGCTCGAATCGGGACTGGTGAAGTCGATCACCGCATCGGCCCCGGCAAGGGCGCGCGCGGGGTCGTCACTGGCCACGATCCCGAGCGCGCTGCCGCCCATGGCCTCGCCCGGATCGCGCCCGGCCCAGTCGTGCCCCGGGCGCACCAGCAGGCCTCCGAGCCGTGCCTGTCCGCTGTCGCGGATCACATGGATGAGCATCTGCCCCATGCGTCCGGCGGCCCCTGCGACCGCGATCACCGGCAAATCCGTCATGCTGCTGTTTCCCTTGCTGCGCTTTTTCTGTTCCCTAGCCAATCCCGCAGCGCTTGGCAAAGCGCCCGCAAGCGCCTAGATCCACGCGGCATGAGCAAGAACAGGTTTCACGAGGGCCCCGGCCCGTCGCAGCGGCAGTTGCGCGTCGGCGAACTGATCCGCCGCCGCCTATCCGAGATCCTCGCCCGCGGCGAGGTCCATGACCCCGATCTGCAGCGGATGTCGATCACGGTGGGCGAGGTGCGGGTTTCGCCCGATCTGCGTGTGGCCACGGCCTATGTGCTGCCGCTTGGCGGCGAGGGGCAGGATAGGGTGGTGAAGCTGCTTGCCGGGAATCACGCCGAACTGCGCCGCCTGCTGGCGAAGGGGCTTGCGCTCAAGTTCGCGCCCGAGCTCCGGTTCCGTCTCGACGAGACGTTCGACCGCATGGACGAGACCCGCCGGCTGCTCGACCAGGAGGCGGTGCGCCGCGATCTGGAGGAATGAGGCGCGGGCCGGCCAGCGCGATCATTGCCGTGATGGCCACCATGGTCGCCCTTATGGTCGCCGGCAGTGCCGGGGCGGCCGCCGGTCCGGCGGCACATTCCGGCGGCGCGCCGGAGGCCGAGGGCGGGGTCGATTGCCGCGAGCTCGAATATGACGGCAACCGCTACAGCATCTGCGAGGTCGACAGCGCCGCCGCCGATCTGCGGCTGTTCCTGCGCGATCCGTCGGGCCGGGTGCTCGGACAGTTCCGGACCATCGATTCCCTGCTCGGGCAGGAAGGGCGCCGCCTCGTCTTTGCCATGAATGCGGGCATGTATCATTCGGACCGCGCGCCGGTCGGGCTTTATGTCGAGGACGGGAGCGAGGAGCACGGCGCCGTGATCGAGCCCGGCCCCGGCAATTTCGGCCTGCTGCCGAACGGGATCTTCTGTATCCGCAAGGGCCGCGCGGATGTGTTCGAGACCCGCGCCTTTATCGAATCGGGCACGGAATGCGACCATGCGACCCAATCCGGCCCGATGCTGGTGATCGGGGGCGAGCTTCATCCCCGGTTCCTGATCGACAGCACCTCGCGCTATATCCGCAACGGCGTGGGCACGAGCGCCGACGGACGGCGCGCGGTCTTTGCGATCTCGCGCAGCGGGGTCACGTTTCACGAATTCGGGCGGTTCTTCCGCGACGGGCTGAAGCTGCCCGATGCGCTTTATTTCGATGGCAACATCTCGCGCCTTTATGCGCCGGGGCTCGGGCGCAACGATTTCGGCTTTGCCATGGGGCCGGTGGTCGGGGTGACGGTGCCCCGCGACTGAACCGGCAATTGACGGCGGCGGAACCATTGGCTAGGCGGCCGCGCCGGAGCAAAAGGAAAGACCCCATGGCACGCAGGAAAAAGGGCCGCGACATTTCGGGCTGGCTGGTGATCGACAAGCCCGCGGGCCCGACCTCGACCGCGGTGGTGAACAAGGTGCGCTGGGCGCTGGACGCGCGTAAGGCCGGCCATGCCGGAACCCTCGACCCCGAGGCAACCGGGGTGCTGGCGGTGGCGCTGGGCGAGGCGACCAAGACCGTGCCCTTCATCACCGATGCGCTCAAGGCCTACGAATTCACCGTGCGATTCGGGGCGGCCACCAACACCGACGATGCCGAGGGAGAGGTGATCGCGACCAGCGATGCGCGCCCGGCGGATGACGACATCCGCGCCGCGCTCAAAGGCTTCACCGGCGACATCATGCAGGTGCCGCCGCAGTTTTCCGCGGTCAAGATCGACGGTGAACGCGCCTATCATCTGGCCCGGGAGGGCGAGGAACTGGAACTTGCCGCGCGTCCGCTCTGGGTCGATGAACTGGTGCTCGTCTCGCGCCCCGACGCCGATCACGCGGTGCTGCGGATGGTCTGCGGCAAGGGCGGCTATGTGCGCGCCCTTGCCCGCGATCTGGGCGAGGCGCTCGGCTGCCTGGGTCATGTGACGCAATTGCGGCGGGTCTGGTCGGGGCCTTTCGATGCCGAGGACGGGATCACGATGGAGACCCTCGAACGCCTGGCCCGCAGCCCCGAACTCGACACGCATCTGCTGCCGCTCGAGGCGGGGCTTGCCGATCTGCCGGAACTCCCCTGCACGGCAGAGGGTGCGGCGCGGCTGCGCAACGGGAATCCGGGCATGGTGCTTGCCTCGGAGGTCGAATACGGCGAGGAGGCCTGGGCCTCGCATGAGGGACAGGCGATCGCGGTCGGGCGCTACCGGGCGGGCGAATTGCACCCGAGCCGGGTGTTCAACCGCTGACCCCCGTGATCACCCGCAGCCATATCAAGGGCGACGCGCCGTCATGGGCGGTCTATTCGGACTGCGAGCGCTATCGCTACAGCCTCACGCGGATCTGGGACGCTTCGGGGACGCGCGCGCATTTCGTGATGCTCAACCCCTCCACCGCGACCGAGGTGCAGAACGATCCGACCGTCGAGCGTTGCGAACGCCGCGCGCGGGCGCTCGGCTTCGGCGCGTTCCGCGTGACCAACATCTTTGCCTGGCGCGACACCGACCCCCGCGCCCTGCGCCGGACTGCCGATCCGGTCGGCCCCGAAAACGACGTGGCGATCCGCGAGGGGCTGGCCTGGGCGGACCGCACCATCGCCGCCTGGGGCAGCCACGGCGACTTTCTGGGGCGGGGTGCCGAGGTTGCGCTGCTGCTGCGGGCGGCGGGCCGGCCGGTGTGGCATCTGGGGCTTACGAAAGGCGGGCAGCCGCGGCATCCGCTTTACCTGCCCTATGCGCAGGAACCCGAACACTGGGCGATTTGACACTGGACGATTTGGAGCGCCCGCGCCAGTTTCCCTTTGCCTTTGCGGATGAACCCGTCTAGAGGCACGGCATCCACCCGGTCCGGCTTGCGGAACGGGCGGAAGAACTCCATGGGCCCTGGCTGGACGACATCCCGGCCCTGCGCCATGACCATCACCGAAAATCGAAGGAGACCCCGATGTCGATCACTGCCGAAGACAAGCAGCGTCTGATCAAGGAATATGCCACCAAGGACGGCGACACCGGATCGCCCGAGGTGCAGGTTGCGCTTCTGACCCATCGCATCACCAATCTGACCGAGCATTTCAAGACGCACAAGAAAGACAACCACAGCCGCCGTGGCCTTTTGATGCTGGTCGCCCAGCGCCGCAAGCTTCTGGATTACGTCAAGAAGCACAACGAAGAGCGCTACCGCGACCTTATCAAGCGCCTCGGGCTGCGCCGCTGAACCGCGCCTTTCCCGAACCGTGCGGGGCGTGGACGACGCCCTGCCGCGACAAGGACAACGGGGCCGCGAGCCGGAGAATGGGCGCGCGGCCCTTTGCCTGCACGAGGGGTATGGCCCCGTGCGGGGGCGCTTCCTATTGCAGCGAATGTGCTGTATGGCCCCGAAATCCGAGATCGGCGCCCGGACTCCAGCGCCCGTGAATATCAAGAACCCGGAGTCAGGGGGAATTCGCCCCCTACGCAATGGCCGCACTGACGGCCGAGACAGGAAACCCACATGTTCAACGTAACGACGAAATCTATGACGTGGGGGGAAGAGACCCTCACCCTGGAAACGGGCAAGGTGGCCCGTCAGGCCGACGGCTCGGTGATCGCCACGCTTGGCGAGACCAGCGTCATGGCCAACGTGACCTTTGCCAAGGCGGCAAAGCCCGGTCAGGATTTCTTTCCGCTGACCGTCCATTATCAGGAAAAATACTATGCCGCGGGCAAGGTGCCGGGCGGCTTCTTCAAGCGCGAGGCGCGCCCGACCGAAAAGGAAACCCTGACCGCGCGGCTGATCGACCGTCCGATCCGGCCGCTGTTCGCCCCCGGTTTCCGCCACGAAGTGCTGGTGATGTGCACCGTGCTCAGCCACGACCTGGTGAACGACCCCGATATCGTGGCGATGATCGCCGCCTCGGCCGCGCTCACCATTTCCGGCGTGCCCTTCATGGGGCCGATCGCCGGCTGCCGTGTCGGCCTCGAGGGCGGGCAATATGTGCTGAACCCGACCGTTGACGACATGCAGGATCTGCGCAGCAACCCCGAGCAGAAACTCAACCTCGTGGTCGCCGGCACCCGCGATGCGGTGATGATGGTCGAATCCGAGGCCTATGAGCTTTCCGAGGCCGAGATGCTCGGCGCGGTGACCTTTGCCCATGAGCAGATCCAGCCGGTGGTCGACCTGATCATCAGCCTGGCCGAAGCCGCCGCCAAGGAACCCTTTGCCTTTGCCCCGCCGGATTATTCGGCGCTTTACGAGGCGGTGAAAGCCGCGGGCGAAGACCAGATGCGCGCCGCCTTTGCCATCACCGACAAGCAGGAACGCACCGCCGCCGTCGCGGCCGCCGCCGTGGCGATCACCGAAAGCCTGTCGGAAGAGCAGCGCGAGGATGAAAACCTCGGCGCGGCGATCAAGGATCTGGAAGCCGCGATCCTGCGCGGCGACGTGGTGAAGACCGGCAAGCGCATCGACGGGCGCCGCACCGACGAGATCCGCCCGATCATCGCCGAGGCCGGGCTGCTGCCGCGCACCCACGGATCGGCCCTGTTCACCCGGGGCGAGACGCAGGCGCTTGCCGTGACCACGCTCGGCACCGGCGACGACGAACAGATCATCGACGCGCTGCACGGGAACTTCCGCGAGAATTTCCTGCTGCATTACAACTTCCCGCCCTATTCCGTGGGCGAGGTCGGGCGCGTCGGCGCACCGGGGCGGCGCGAGGTCGGCCATGGCAAGCTCGCCTGGCGGGCGCTGCAGGCGGTGCTGCCGCCGGCAACCGATTTCCCCTATACGATCCGCGTCGTGTCGGAAGTGACCGAAAGCAACGGGTCGAGCTCGATGGCTTCGGTCTGCGGTTCCTCGCTGTCGATGATGGACGCGGGCGTTCCGCTCAAATCCGCGGTCGCGGGCGTGGCCATGGGGCTGATCCTCGAGGATGACGGCTCCTACGCGATCCTGACCGACATCCTTGGCGACGAGGATCACCTCGGCGACATGGATTTCAAGGTGGCCGGGACGGAACAGGGCATCACCAGCCTGCAGATGGACATCAAGGTGAGCGGCATCACCGCCGAGATCATGGAACGGGCGCTTGAACAGGCCCGCGCCGGGCGGCTGCATATCCTGGGCGAGATGAGCAAGGCGCTGAGCAGCGCCGGCAGCTTCAGCGTGCACGCGCCCCGGATCGAGACCATGCAGATCCCGACCGACAAGATCCGCGAAGTGATCGGTTCGGGCGGCAAGGTGATCCGCGAGATCGTCGAGACCTCGGGCGCCAAGGTCGACGTGAACGACGACGGTGTGATCAAGATCGCCTCTCCCGACGCGGCGGCGATCGAAAAGGCCCGCGACATGATCCACTCGATCGTGGCCGAGCCCGAAACCGGCCATATCTACAACGGCACGGTGGTCAAGATCGTCGATTTCGGCGCCTTCGTGAACTTCTTCGGCAAGCGCGACGGCCTGGTTCACGTCAGCCAGATCGCCAACCAGCGCCTTGGCCACCCCTCCGAAGCGCTCAAGGAAGGCCAGGAGGTCAAGGTCAAGCTGCTCGGCTTCGACGACCGCGGCAAGGTCCGGCTCGGCATGAAGATGGTCGATCAGGACAGCGGCCAGGAGATTGCCGAAAAGAGGAGCGAGCCGCGGGACGAGTAAGTCGTAGCGCTTCCACTGACAGGAGCCACGGCAGTGCCGTGGCTCCTTTACATTAATCGCTCGAGGTTATCACGATGCAGACGGATTGGCCGATTTTCGTGTTGACGCTAGAGGGTGACGACGACCGCCGAGCAGAGCTGGCAAACACTCTGGAAAGACAGGGACTGTCTTACGAGTTGGTAATGGGGGTCGACGGGCGGGCCGGCCTTCCGGCTGAATATGAGAAACTGGTCGACCGCAATGCGGCAACAGAATCTCTTGGCCGGCCAATGACCGATGGCGAATTTGCATGCGCATTATCCCATCGGGCTGTTTATAAACGTATACTGGACGAAAATCTGCCCGGGGCGATCATTCTGGAGGACGACGCAATCCTGAAGCCGTCGTTCGGGGACTTCGTGCGCGCACGCGATTACGAAAAAGCCCCTATGATCCTGGCTTATTACGCTTATGGACGCGCTGTCCGGTTCACTCGACGCATTGTCAGTCAGGGCACCCTGCATCGGGCGGCGGTGCAATGTACCATGGCTTGCGCATATACGATTTCTCAGACTGCTGCCGGCCGTCTTTTGAAAGCGACCACGCCGGTCAAAAGCCCCGCCGACTGGCCTTGTTCGCTTTATGAACTGGATGCGTGGTTAATGGTTCCACGCTTGGCATCCCATCAAATTCCGGGACCTCAATGCACCTCGCATCTGGAAATGCAGCGCGGATTGCTCGAATCCAGACGTGCGGAAAACTCTTCAACGCATCGCAGGAGTATTCGTGAGGAATTTCGTCGCAAGCTGTCAGTCCGTGTGGGCAGACATCGAGGCGAACGATGACCGATACTGTCAACATCCTCTGCATGAAATGGGGCACTCTCTACGGTCCGGAATATGTGAACAACCTGTTCCGGGGTGTCCAGCGGAACCTGTCGCGGCCGCATCGGTTCGTCTGTTTTACCGATGATCCCGCCGGGCTCCTGCCGGGGGTCGAGGCGCTCCCGTTGCCCGACCTGGGCTTGCCTCCCGGTCATACGGATACCCGCTGGCGCAAGCTGGCGTTGTTTCGGCGGGATCTGGCCGGTCTGTCGGGCACGGCCCTGTTTCTGGATCTCGACCTGGTTGTTGTTGACCGCCTGGAGCCGTTCTTCGATCTGCCGGGCGAGTTTTTCATCATCCGCGACGATGATCTTTTTCGCCCGAAGCCGCTGCGAAAGATAAACCCGGCCCGTGACACATTCCTGCATTCGGTTGGCAATTCGTCGGTATTCCGTTACGAAATAGGTCGGCATTCCTATATTCTGGATGCCTTCCTGTCCGATCCCGCCGCGGCCACCGAAAGTTACGAAATTAGCCAGCAATTCCAAAGCGCGCAACTGGCGGCCCATGGCAACCTGCATTACTGGCCCCGCGGCTGGTGCGTCAGTTTCAAGAACGACTGCGTGCCGCGTGGCCTGCGCAACTGGTATAGGGAACCCGTGCTTCCCGATGGTGCCCGGATCGTCGTATTTGCCGGCGAGCCGAAAATGGCCGATGTCTTTGCCGGTCATGGCGGGCGCTGGTATCGTCGCATCGGCAAGATCGACTGGCTGCAAAAGGCATGGCAAAGACCATGATCGGCGACACATTCCGGCAATTCAAACACCGTCGCCGTCTGGCCCGGGCGCGGGCCGAACTGCACGCGCGCCCGGACGGGGGCGCGGCGCATGGCCTGCCGGGCAGGCTGGTCGTCTCGCTGACCAGCTATCCGGCGCGTTTCGGAACGCTGGGCCTGACCCTCGCCTGCCTGCTGCGGCAGACGGTGCGGCCCGATCGGATAATCCTCTGGCTTGCAGATGATGACCTGCAGCACTTGCCGGCAGAGGTCGCCTCGCTGCCCGGGGTCGATGTGCTGACCTGCCCGGACTTCCGCTCCTACAACAAGATCGTGCCGACCCTTCTGCTCCATCCGGACGCCTTCGTAGTGACGGCCGACGACGACGTCTATTATCCGCACGGCTGGCTGGCCGGGCTTGTCGCCGCCGCTTCCGCCGGGGCGCCGGTCGCCTGTCACCGCGCGCACCGCGTCGTGCTGCGCGGAGCCGGGCCGGCCTCCTATGACGTCTGGCAACACAACATGGACCGGCCCGAACACTCGCCCATGGTCTTTCCGACCGGTGTGTCGGGGGTGATTTACGCCCCGGGCATATTCCATTCGGATGTCGTGCGGGATGATCTGTTCACCACGCTGGCGCCGACCTCGGACGATATCTGGCTGTACTGGATGTACCGCCTGAACGGAATTGATGCACAAAAGATCGGCCACCGCGTCCGGATACTGGAATGGCAGGGCAGCCAGGGCCAGAGCCTGCGTGACGCAAACACGCAGGGCACAGGCAACGACCGCGCCCTTGCCGCGATGATCGCACATTACGGCTGGCCCGGCTGAGAAAGCGCCCTAAGTAAGCCGCGCGCACACCTGCGCAGGCGGGACACGACATACGGGCAGACAGCAGAACACCATGGACAACCGCGATCCGGCGATCACAAGCATTCCGATCTATCTGATCAACCTCGACGGTTCCGACGCGCGGCTGCATTCGGCGCGGCAACAGCTTGACTCCGCCGGGCTGTCATTCGAGCGCGTCCCGGCCTTCGACGGGCGAGGACTGCGCGCCGACCAGTTCCCCGACTACGACGCCGAAGCCGCACTTCGTTACATGGGCCGGCCCCTCGGCGGGGGCGAGATCGGCTGTTATCTCAGCCACCTCGACTGCGCGCGGCGTTTTCTGGCCACGCAGGCGCCGCTCGGCGTCGTGTTCGAGGACGACCTGAAACTCGCGCCCGGCTTTGCCGAGGGGCTGGACAGGCTGTTGGCCTGTCTCGGCGGGCTTGCGGCCTGGGATCTGGTCAATATCGGCGCAACCAAGCACAAGATTTACACGACCCTCGCGGATTTCGAGGCCGGAGGGCACGGCTACACGCTGACGCGGGCGCATTATTTCCCGATGACCACCGCCGGGCTGATCTGGTCGCGGGCCGGCGCCCGCCGCTTCGTTGATGCGCATGACCGCATCTGGGCGCCGATCGACAACTACCTGCGCCACCAGCTGACCCGCACCGGGCTCGGGCTTGCGGTCTGCCCCCCGCTGATCACCGGGGAAACCGCCGGCGGCAGCGACATCAACGCGATCCCGCGCTCACCGAAGGATCAGCTGTACAGCCATGCTCTGCGAAAGCATCGCCGCGGCCTTGCCGACAAGCGCATCGCGCTGGGCCGGATGCTGCAGTTCCGCCTTGCCCGCCGCCGCGGCGCGGTGCCGACCTAGACGTCGGAGCGACGCCCGCGCAGATAGACCCGCAGCGCCTCGGCCGCGAGCCCCGCGACAAGCCCGGCCAGAGCGCCGAGGAACAGGGTCGCAAGGGCGGCCGCGCCGATCACCAGCCGGCAATCCGGCCGGGCATCGCGCAGGCGGCGGCTCCACGTGAGTTCGATCGCCGCGTAAAGCAGCAGCGCCCCGATCACCGGCGGCGGGATCCGCACGAGCCAGCCAAGCACCACCTCGCCCGCAAGCGCGCTCAGCCCGCAGAGCAGGGCCAGGAACAGGGGCGCGATCATGCCGCGCGCACCGAACCGGTAATGCGCCGCCAGCCCGCCGGCACCATGGCACATCGGCAGCGCCCCGAGCGGCACCAGAAACAGATTGAGCGCCCCGCTGGTGGCGGCAAGGCGGCGCTCGCTCACCCGGGCGGCGTTCTCGGGATAAAGCGAACGCGCAACCGCCGCCGTGACCACGATCGCGTTCAGCAGCGTGAGCGGCAATTGCGCGGTCACGCCCGCAATCACGGCGGCGGCGTTTGGCGCCGCGGGGCCGGAAATCGCCAGCAGCCCCGCCCCCTCCCCTCCCGGCGCTAGAAGAACCGCGGCAACCAGGACCAGCGGCACCCAGGGGCCGCGCGGGGCGACGAAGGACAGGGCAAGCACCGCAAGCGCAAGCGCCGCAACCCCCCACTGCCCGGCCATGAGGTCGAGCGCGATCCAGCCCATCATCAGTCCGAGCCCCGCCTGCAGCCCGACCACCACCGATTGCGGAATGGCGCGGGCCAGCCCCTCGAGCCGGGGGCTTGCCGCAAAGACCAGCAGCACCGCCCCGATGATCATGCCCGAAATCATGATATCGCCGGCTGCCATCCCGCCGGCGATCGCCAGCGCCCCGATCGCCTTCATCGGCTGCACCGGCATGGGCATGCGATAGACCAGCGCCGCAAGGGCATAGGCCAGCGCGAAACCGGCGAACACCATTTCCGGCAACAGCACGCCCGCGCCCAGGATCGCGACGACATAGGGCAGAAAGGTACCGAGATCGCCAAGCGCGCCCGACAGCTCGCCGCTGATCGTCCGCAGGCCCCTTAGCAGTGTCATCTTCGCGGCGTCATCTTCCGTTCGTTTCCCAAAACGCGCCCCGGCAGTCCGGTTCGCCCCTGCGGCGGGCTGTTCCGCCCGTTCGCCGTCCCTCGCGGCCAGAGTCGCAAATCCTCCCCCCGGGAGCAAGCCGCAAGCAAAAATCCGGTCGAATCGGACTGGATTATCGCGGCGGCTGGTATAGGTTGGCGACCGTTATGGGGTAAGATACATAATGGAAAATTTCTCGGCGATACTGGCAGAGGCGATCGGGCTCATCCTCGCGGGTGATCCGACCATGATCGCGATCATCTGGCTGTCGCTCAAGGTCACGCTGACGGCGGTCGCGGTCTCCTGCGTGATCGGCTATCCGCTCGGCGCCATAATCGGAGCGTTCCGCTTTCCGCTGCGCACGCCGATCATCGTGGTCCTGAACACCATGATGGGCCTGCCGCCGGTGGTGGTCGGGCTCGTGGTCTATCTCATGCTCTCGGCGGCGGGGCCGCTCGGGCCGCTCCGGCTGCTTTACACGCCGACCGCCATGATCATCGCCCAGACGATCCTCGTGACCCCGATCATCGCCGCGCTGACCCGGCAGACCATCGAGGATCTGCATATGGAATATGCGGAACAGTTCGCCTCGCTCGGGGTCGGCCCCTGGCGGCGGGTGGCCGCGCTGCTGTGGGACGCGCGCTACAGCCTGCTGACGGTGGCGCTTGCCGGTTTCGGGCGCGCCGCGGCCGAGGTCGGCGCGGTCATCATCGTCGGCGGCAACATCAATCACGTGACCCGCGTCATGACCACGACCATCGCGCTCGAGACCTCCAAGGGCAACCTGGAGCTCGCGCTCGCGCTCGGCCTGGTCCTGCTGACCATCGCGATGTTCGTGAACGGGCTCGTCTATGCGATCCGCGGCTCCGCGGCACGGGCTGCCTATGCTTGACCGGGCCGTCATGACCACCTGGGAGGTGCCCGCCGACACGCCGCTTCTTGCGGCGCGGGGGCTCGGGTTCCGAATGCGCGATCAGCGGCTGATCGAGGATATCGACCTCGAACTCCGCCCCGGCAGCCGCACCGTCGTCATGGGCGCGAACGGGGCGGGCAAAAGCCTGCTCCTGCGCCTGCTGCACGGGCTCATCACCCCGAGCGAGGGGCGCGTCGAGTGGCGCGGGCGGCCGCTTGGCCGCGCCTCGCGCAGCGAACAGGCCATGGTGTTCCAGCGTCCGGTGATGATGCGCCGCTCGGTGGGCGCGAACCTGCGCTTTGCCCTTGCCGCCCGCGGAATCCGCGGCGCCGAGCGGGCCCGGCGCGAAACGGAGGCGGTTCATGCGGCGCGGCTCGACCACCTGGTCAAGCGCCCGGCCCGGGTGCTGTCGGGGGGCGAACAGCAGCGTCTTGCCGTCGCCCGCGCGCTGGCCTGTGCGCCGGATCTCCTGTTTCTGGACGAGCCGACGGCGAGCCTCGACCCTGCCTCGACCCACATGATCGAGGAAATCCTGCGCAAGGCCCAGCGCAGCGGCGTCACCACGCTTCTGGTGACCCACGACATCGGACAGGCGCGCCGCATGGGTGACGACCTGATCTTTCTGGATCGCGGCCGCGTGGCGGAAGCCGGCCCGCTCTCCACGATCCTCGCATCACCCCGTTCGGAAGCCGCCCGCGCCTGGCTGGGCGGACGGCTGTTCCTTGAACGCGCAAACGACGAAACACCTGCAGATATCCAGCAGAAAGGGAGTAAATAATGATGCTGAAACGCAGTTTCCTGGGCCTCGCCACCGCCGCCGTGATGGCGCTGGGGCTGGGTGGGCCGGTGGTTGCGGCGGATGAGTTCATCACCGTCCAGTCCACCACATCCACCGAAAATTCGGGGCTGTTCGACGAACTCCTGCCGAAGTTCACCGAAAAGACCGGAATCGAGGTGCGCGTGGTGGCCGTCGGCACCGGGCAGGCGATCAAGAACGCGGCGAACGGCGATGGTGACGTGCTTTTCGTCCACGATACGCCGTCAGAGGAAAAATTCGTCGCGGATGGCGAGGGCGTGAGCCGCGCCGACGTGATGTACAACGATTTCATCCTCGTCGGCCCGGAATCCGATCCGGCCGGCATCAAGGGCGATGATGACGTGGTCGATGCCTTCCGCAAGATCGCCGAAGCCGAAGCGCCCTTTGCCTCGCGCGCCGACGAAAGCGGCACCCACAAGGCCGAGCTGCGCATCTGGGAAGACGCCGGCATTGATATCGCCGACGCCTCGGGCGGCTGGTATGCCGAGACCGGCTCGGGCATGGGGGCGACGCTCAACACCGGCATCGGCATGGGTGCCTATATCCTGACCGACCGCGGCACCTGGATCAGCTTCGGCAACAAGGACGGTTATGAAATCACCGTCGAGGGCGATGAAAAGCTGTTCAACCAGTACGGCATCATTCTCGTGAACCCCGAAAAGCACCCGAACGTGAAGGCCGAGGCCGGCCAGCAGTTCATCGACTGGATCCTTTCGGACGAGGGCCAGGAGGCCATCGCGTCCTACAAGATCGACGGCCAGGAGCTGTTCTTTCCCAACGCCAAAGCGGCGGAGTGATCCGGTGTTCGGCAGGGGCGCCCCGAGGGCGCCCTTTTTCCATGAGGGGTTTGAGCGATGAAGACGATTGCAACCGCGGCGCTTGCGCTCGGGCTGATCGGCGGCGCCGCAATGGCGGCGTCTGAAACGGAGGACGTGCGCCTGCTGGCCGCCGGCAGCCTCCGGGACGTGATGACCGACATCGCCGCAGAGTTCAGCGCCGGGACCGGCATCGCGGTCAGCACCGATTACGGGCCGTCCGGCCTTTTGCGCGAGCGTATCGAAGGGGGCGAGGCGGCGGGCGTCTTTGCCTCGGCCAACATGGCGCATCCCGAAGCGCTTTCCGAGGCCGGACTGGCGGGCGAGGTCGTGATGTTCGCGCGCAACCGCCTCTGCGCCATCGCGCAGGATAATGTCGAGGTCACGCCCGGGACCCTGCTTGCGGTCATGCTCGATGAAAGCACCCGGCTCGGCACCTCGACGCCCGGCGCCGATCCGTCGGGCGATTATGCCTGGGCGCTCTTTGCCCGCGCCGAACAGGTCGAGCCGGGCGCCGAGGCCGCGCTTGCCGCGAAGGCGCTGCAGCTGACCGGCGGGCCCGACAGCGCGCCGGCACCCGAGGGGCGCAACACCTATGCCTGGGTGATGGACGAGGACCGCGCCGATCTGTTCCTGACCTATTGCACCAACGCGATGCTGGCTGCGCGCGAAAAGCCCGGGCTTCAGATCGTGCAACTGCCCGAGGCGCTGTCGGTCGGCGCCGATTACGGGCTTGCGGTGCTCGCCGGCGCACCGGAGACGGCCATCGCCTTTGCCGGGTATATCCTGTCGCCCGAAGGGCAGGACATCCTGGCCGCGCACGGCTTTTCCGCACCCGGGACCGAATCGGGCGTGTCCGAATAGGCACGGGAAAACCTTCGGGCGGCCGCTGTCAGCCGGGCCGCCCGGGGGCACGGATGAGTCGCGTCAATTCGCGCTCGTGATCTTGCCCGTTATCTCGTGGCGCAGGCCGAGTTCGTCGATGGTCAGCACCATGCGCGCCTCGTAATCCTTGCCGTTGCTTTCGGCCTCGCGCAGCGCCTTTTCGATCTCCTGCTGCGAGGTCACGCCGACCTTCTTGAGGAACTTGCGCATCGACATGTTGAAATCTTCTTCGCTCATGATCTGTCTCCGGTTTCTCTGTAGTCCGCTTGCCGCATCGGCCGCCTGTCCCGATCATATTTGACGCCATTTCCCCGCGATGCAAGGCCGCGGGCATCTGGCGGGGAAGCGGCGGGATCCGTTAAGGCTGTCTTAAGCCCGGCCGAACAGGAGACCGCCATGACCCAGCCCATGCCCCCCTTTCCCGCGCCCTGTGCGCGAGCGGAGCAACGCCCATGAACGCGGTGCAGATCGGCCCGCTCGTCTTTGCCAGCGACCGCCTGGTCGCGATCATCGCCGTGCTCGCCTTCTTCATCACCGCCGAGCTCCTCGCACGCTGGCTGCGCGAGGAGTCGCGCGTGATCCATTTCTGGTCCTTCGCGCTGGTCGTCGGCTGGATCATCGGGGCGCGGCTTGGCTTCGTGCTCGACAATTTCGAAAGCTTCCGCGCCCATCCGCTCGATGCGCTGAAGATCTGGCAGGGCGGTTTCGCCCCCTTCATCGGCGCGGTCGCGGTGGCGCTTATCATGCTCATCCTGGTGCTGCGCCGCTCGCCGGCGCTGATGCCGCTCTCGATCGCCATAGCGGTGACGGCGCTCGCCGCCATGGGGGCGCATCGCGTCCTGCCCGACCGGGTCGAGGGGCAGTTGCCCGCACGCCTCTTCACCGACATGAGCGGCGCCCCTGCCCCGCTTCTTCCCGGCGGCGACCGCGCCGGCGGGGTGCCGGTCGTGGTCAATCTCTGGGCCACGTGGTGCCCGCCCTGCCGGCGCGAGATGCCGATGCTGATCGAGACCGCCGCAACGGCCGAGGGCGTGCATCTGGTGCTGGTCAACCAGGGTGAATCCGCCCCTGTGATCGCGAAATTCCTGCGCGATGAAGGGCTTTCCGACGCGGCCATCCTGCGCGACCCGGATTCGACGCTCGGGCAGGAATATGAAATCCCGGGGCTGCCGGGGACGCTGTTCTTCGACAGCGACGGCGCGCTGGTCAATGTCCACGTGGGTGAAATCTCGCGCGCCGAACTCATGTGCCAGATCCGGGCGCTGCAAGCCGCGCCATGACCTGATGCCGGGAAAGGAGTCGAAGCCATGAGCCATATCAACCGCAGAACCATGCTGCTGGGCGCCGGTGCCGCCGGCGCGGCGCTGCTCGGCACCGGCGCGCTGCTGAGTTTCGCCCTGCGCCCGCGCCAAAAGGCGACGCTCGACGACATGCTGCAGGACGCCGACAATCCGGTGCTCGGCAACGCGGATGGCGATGTCACCATTGCCGAGTTCTTCGACTACCAGTGCCCGTTCTGCAAGACGGGCCATCCGGCGCTGATGAACCTCGTGGCGCGGGACGGCAATATCCGCCTCGTCATGAAGGACTGGCCGATTTTCGGCGCGCCCTCGATCAAGGCAAGCCAGCTTGTTCTGGGCGGCGTGGAGCCCGGCAGCTATGAAACCGCCCATGCGGCGCTCATGGCGACCCCGGGCCAGTTGACCGAGGCGCTGATCGGGCGCACGCTGGCGGAGGCCGGGCTCGACCCGGCGGCGCTCGAACGGTCCTATCGGCAGGGGCGGGCGCAATGGGACGCGCTGATGAGCCGCACCGGCGCGCAGGCTGCACAGCTCGGCCTGCAGGGAACGCCGGCCTATATCATCGGCGGGCGGCTTTACAGCGGGGCGATGGACGGCGAGGCGCTGGCGCGCGCGGTGTCCCGCGCCCGGGGCTGACCGCCGGGCCGCCACGTGATGCAAAAAGGCCCCGGACGCTGCCGGGGCCTTTTTCTGACGGGTTTCACGCCGGACGGGCACGATGATCAGATGATCCGCACCTGCGCGCCCACCGGGGTGATCCCGAACAGTTCCTCGATCTGCTCGTTGTAAAGGCCGATGCAGCCATCCGATGACGGCCGCCCGATCTTGCGCGTATCATGGGTGCCATGAATCAGATAGGCCGGCCAGGACAGGTACATCGCATGGGTGCCCAGCGGATTGTCCGGCCCCGGCGGCATGTAACGCAGATCGGGGTTGCGCTCGACCATGCTCGGCGTCGGGGTCCAGTCGGGGCCGATGCGCTTGCGCACGACCTTGGTATAGCCGCGCTTGGTCAGTTCCTCGCTCATCGGGACC
The DNA here is from genome assembly GCF_900156525.1 of Pontibaca methylaminivorans. Taxonomy (NCBI): domain Bacteria; kingdom Pseudomonadati; phylum Pseudomonadota; class Alphaproteobacteria; order Rhodobacterales; family Roseobacteraceae; genus Pontibaca; species Pontibaca methylaminivorans. The sequence continues at coordinate 1,895,120 of NZ_FTPS01000001.1, read as the reverse complement.
GAGGTCGGATAGATGCGGTAATCCTCGCCGTCGGCGCTCCAGTAATGCACCGCGCGGGACTGCGTGTCGCAGACCAGCGTCACCCGGCCGAGTTCGTCGAAATGATCGCGCCAGTCCTGCATCCGGAAGCTCGACGCGTTGCGGCGCGCCGTTTCCTTCGCCTGTCCGGTTGCGGGCCCGGCCCGCAGCAGCGCCGGCATGGCCAGCCCCGCCGCGCCGGCCGCGGCCAGCCGGATCAGACCGCGCCTCGTGTGCCCGTGGTTCATCGCTCTGCTCTCCTTGTTCGCGCCCCCTCCCCGGCCCGGCACCGATGCGTCGGCCCAAAGCGGTTGGGGGCATGGGTTTCCACCTTGTCTGGCCTCTCTCCCGGCCCCGCCTTAAGAGAGGCTTAAGCTCGCGGCGCGACCCTGCGGCACCGATCAAGGAGTGGTCATGCGGGTTCTGATTGTCGAAGACGACGAAACACTGGGGGACGGCCTGAGCGTCGGGCTGCGGCTCAAGGGCTTCACGCCCGAACTCGTCACCACCTGCGAAGATGCGCGCGCGGCGCTCGAAGCGGGTGATTTCGGCGCGATGGTGCTTGACGTGATGCTGCCGGACGGCTCGGGGTGCGATCTGCTGGCGCGGCTGCGCGGGGAAGGCACCGCCCTGCCCGTGCTGATGCTGAGCGCGCTTGACGAGGTGAACGACCGCATCACCGGGCTTGACGCGGGGGCGGATGATTACCTTGGCAAGCCCTTCGACCTGGACGAGGTGGCGGCGCGGCTGCGGGCGCTGTCGCGGCGGGCGAGCGGGCGGGCAAGCGCGGAACCGCAGTGGAACGGGCTCACGCTCGACCCGGCACGGATGGAGGGCACGATGAACGGACGGGTGCTGGCCTTTTCCCGGCGCGAATTCACGATCCTGTCGGCTCTGATGGACCGCCCCGGCGCAATCCTTGACCGCGCCGCGCTCGAAGACCGGCTTTACGGCTGGCAGGAAGGTGTCGAAAGCAACGCGGTCGAGGTGCATATCCACAACCTGCGCGCCAAGCTCGGAAGCCGCTTCATCGAGACGGTGCGCGGGGTCGGCTACCGGCTGGCGGCCGAGGATCCGGCGTGACCTCGATCCGGCTCCGCCTGTTCCTGATCCTGATGATCGCAACCGGGGTCGTCTGGCTTTCCGGGGTGCTCTGGATCCAGTATTCCACCCGTGCCGAACTGCGCCGGGTGCTGGATGCGCGCCTTGCCGAAGCCGCGCAGATGGTCTCGTCGCTGCTGTCGGACGGGCGCATCGACATCGCCGATGCCGCGGACATCGCCACCGCGCCGCGTGACATGACCGAGCCGGCCTATTCGCACCGGCTCTCCTGCCAGATCTGGAGCCTCGAAGGCGGGCTGGTCGGGCGCTCGCAAGGGGCGCCGCTGTCGCGGCTCGCGGGGGCCGAGACCGGGTTTCTCAACACTTCGGTGGATGGCACCGACTGGCGCGTGCATGTGGTCGTGAACGAGGAACTGGGCCTGCGGGTCATGGTCGGCGACAGCATCGCGGTGCGCGACCGGCTGGTTGCGGATGTGATCAAGGGGCTGATCCTGCCGGCGCTGCTGATCCTGCCGGCGCTGGCCGGGCTGATCTGGATCAGCGTCGGGCGGGGGCTGGCGCCGCTTGACCGCATGGCCGGGGCGCTTTCGGCCCGCGATGCGGGCGACCTCAGCCCGCTCGAAACCCCGCGCCCGCGCGAATTGCGCCCCTTTGCGGCGGCGCTGAACGGGCTTTTCGCGCGTGTGGCAACCGCGCGGGAACGCGAGCGCGATTTCACCGCATTTGCCGCGCATGAGCTCAAGACCCCGCTCGCAGGGCTGCGGACCCAGGCCCAGATCGCCGCCGCGACGGATGAGGCAACGATCCGCGACCAGGCGCTTGCCCGCATCGCAGGCGGGGTCGATCGCACCGACCGGCTCGTGCGGCAGCTTCTCGACCTGACCCGCGCCGAGGCCAGCACCGCCGCCGATGTCACGGCCGATGCCGCAACCATCATGCGCGAGGTCGCCGCGGACCTGGCCCGCACGGCCCGGTCCCGCGCGGTCGACATCCGCGCCGACCTCCCCGAGGGCCCGCCCGCCCCGGTGGCGGATGGCGGGCTGCTGCGGATCGCGCTGCGCAACCTCGTGGAAAATGCACTGGCCGCCGCGCCGGAGGGCAGCACGGTCGACCTTGCCCTGCAGCGCGAGGGCGGCGTTTTGCGGCTTCTGGTCATGGACCGGGGCGCGGGCATCGCCGACGAGGAACGCGCCCGCATCACCCAGCGGTTCTATCGCGGTGCGAATGGCAACCGGCAGGGCAGCGGGCTCGGGCTGGCGATCGTCACCGTTGCGGCCCGGCGCCTTGGCGGGGAGCTTGCGCTCGCGCCGCGCGCGGGCGGCGGCGAGACCGCAACGCTCATCCTGCCCCTGCGCGCAAGCTGATCCGCAGCCGACTTGCCCTGATTCATCCCGGTTCACTCCATGAGGCCGTCTTTCTGCGCCGGCACCGCGATCATTTCCCTTATATAGTATATGTCACTTACTATATATGATCACAACAATACAGGACGCTCCATGAAACCGCTCATCGACCCGGAAAGCACATCTTTCCTTCTGATCGACATCGCCCGCATGACCCGTGCCGAATTCGAGGCCCGGGTCGGTGCGGCCGAACTCGGCATCACCGCGGGCGAGGCGCGCACCCTTGCCGGTGTCGCCCGGCACGGGCCGATCCGGCAGAACTGCCTCGCCGAACTCTCGGGGCAGAGTCGCATGAGCGTCACCGTGTTCCTCGACGGGCTCGAGGCGGCCGGGCTGATCCGGCGCATTCCCGATCCCGATGACCGGCGGTGCAAGGTGGTCGAAGTGACCGAAGCCGCCACGCCGCTGCTGCAGGAACTGCGCACCATCGGCGACGAGGTGCGGGCGGTGATGCGTGGCGCCATGCCCGAAACCGAATGGGAGGCGCTGCGCAACAGCCTGCGGCACATACGCAACAACCAGATCGCGGCACGGCAGAGCGCCGCAACGAGAGGTACCAGATGAGCCTTGCCGACACGACCATGTTACCCGCGTCCAGCGCGCCCCGGATGAGCGCGCTGCGCGTCAGCCTGATCGGTGCCCTGTTCGTGGCGATCGGACCCGTGGGCATGGCGCTTTATACCCCGGCCATGCCGGAAATCGTCCATGCCTTCGGCACCACCCAGGGCATGGTCAAGATGACGCTCACGCTTTATTTTGCGGGCTTCGCCTTTGCCCAGTTGATCGCGGGGCCGATTTCCGACGCGCTCGGGCGGCGCCCGATCATCACCGCCTTCATGGGCATATTCGGCGCGGCGAGCCTGCTTGCGGCGCTCGCCCCCTCGATCGAGGTGTTCCTGGCGGCGCGATTCCTGCAGGGGGTCGGCGCATCGGCCGGCATTGCGATCTCGCGCGCGATCGTGCGGGACCAGTTCCAGGGCGATGATTCCTCGCGGATCATGAACCTGATCGGGATCATCCTGGCCATAGCGCCGGCCCTGGCGCCGACCATCGGCGGGCTTCTGGTCACCTATGCCGGCTGGCAGGTGCTGTTCCTCGTCATGACGGTCTTTGGCGCGCTGATCGTCATCGTCACCCATTTCGGCCTGCAGGAAACCGTGGCTGCCGATTTTCACCGCCTGCGGCTGCGTGCGCTCGGTCGCTCCTATCGCGAACTCGTCACCAGCCGGCACTTCATGTATGCGGCGCTGACCATCGCCGGGGCGCTTGGCGCGGTCTATACGCAGGCCACCATCCTGCCCTTCATCCTGATGGGAGAGCTCGGCTTTACCCCGGCCCAGTTCGGCATGGCCATGATCCTGCAGACCGGCAGTTTCTTTCTCGGCTCGCTCGCCGTGCGACAGCTGATGAAACGCCACAGCGCCGCGCGGCTGGTGGCGCCGGGGCTCGGCTTCATCGCCGCGGGCGGGCTGGCCTTCGTCACCCTGCTCTGGGGAACGCCGACGCTGCTGCGCATCATGGGGGCGATCGGCATCTATTCCTTCGGCGTGGCGTTCGTCATGCCCGACATGACCACCGCAGCCCTTGCGCCCTTTCCCCGCATCGCCGGGGCGGCCTCCTCGCTGATGGGATTCATGCAGATGGGTGCGGGGCTCGTCATGGGATCCGTTGCGGCGCTGTTTGCCGATCCGGTGCTCGCGGCGGCGCTGCTGATCCCCGTCATGGCGCTGGTGGCCGGCACGTCCTATATCGCCTGGCGCCGCCTGCCCGCGCCCGCATCCAAGGAAGAAACCGCCGGCACCTGATGCGGGGCACCGCCCCGCCCGGCCCGCGAAGCCCCTGATTGCATTCATGAAATGCTTGCAATCAGGGGCCAGCCTTGTCACCGTCGAAGGAAACGGCTCAGACAAGGACCAGCGGCCCGATGTTGCAACTCCGCTCCGACCTCCGCCCGCGAAGCGCGCTCGTTCTTCAGGGCGGCGGGGCGCGGGGCGCCTATCAGGTCGGGGCGCTTCTGGCGATTGCCGAACTCGCACCACGGCGCCGCTCTCCGTTTTCGATCATCTGCGGATCTTCGGTCGGGGCGATCAACGCCGCGCCGCTTGCTGCCGGGGCGACCCACTTTCCCCGCAGCGTGCAGCGCCTCGAAACGCTCTGGCGCGGGCTGCACAGCACCTCGGTCTACGAGACCCACACGCTTTCGCTGGCTTTCGCCGGGCTGCGCTGGCTCGGTTCCTTCCTGATCGGCGGTGTCCGCGACGGGCCGCGGCCGGTGTCGCTGCTGGACAATGCCCCGCTCGCGCGGCTGCTCGAGGGCGAGGTGCACCCCGACCACATCAGCCGCGCAATCGCCTGCGGTGCGCTCGACGCGCTCTGCATCACCGCCTCGAGCTACGAGGAAAGCAGCGCGGTCACCTTCTTCCAGGCGCATCCCGATCTGGAGCCCTGGCGCCGCGCCCGCCGCCGCGGCGAGCGCACGCGCATCACCGCGCGGCATCTGCTGGCCTCATCGGCCCTGCCCTTCGTCTTCGCCCCGGTCAAGATCGGCACCAGCCATTACGGCGACGGATCGCTGCGCCTGACCTCGCCCCTTTCCCCGGCGATCCATGCGGGTGCGGACCGTATCCTCGTGGTCGCCAGCCGTGACCGCGAACCCGACGAAAAGCCCGCCCGCTCCCATGCGAGCCCGAGCCTCGGGGAAACCGTGGGCCATGCGCTCGACATTCTCTTCAACGACAATCTCGACGCCGACCACGAACGGCTGACGCGGGTCAACCAGACCGTCGCGCTTCTGGACGAGCGCGCCCGGCGGCGCAGCCCGCTGCGGCGGATCGAATCGCTCATGCTCCTGCCGAGCAAGGACCTGCGGGGAATCGCCACCAGGCATGCCGGCGAACTGCCGCTGTCGATGCGGTTCCTGATGCGTTCGATCGGCTCCTGGGGGAGCGACGGCCGGCTGCTGAGCTATCTGCTGTTCGAGCCGAGCTATATCGGTGCGCTGATCGACCTCGGCTATAGCGACACCATGGCCCGGAGCGAGGAGATCCGGGCCTTTCTCTGCTGAGCGTGCGCCCGGCGTTGCCGGTGCGCCCGGTCAGGTGGCGCTGACCGGCGGCCGGTCGTCCTCGGTCTCGGCCCTGAGTTCGCGCTTGGCGATCAGCGTATAGAACATCGGCACGACGAACAGCGTGAACATGGTGCCGATGATGATGCCGGTAAAGATCACAAGCCCCATGGCATAGCGCGCCGAGGCACCGGCACCAGAGGCCAGGATCAGCGGCACCACGCCCAGCCCCATCGCCGCCGTGGTCATCAGGATCGGCCGCAGGCGGGTGCGCGCCGCCGCAACGATCGCCGCTGCCCGGTCCAGCCCGTGGTCGCGGCGTTGCTGATTGGCGAACTCCACCATCAAAATGCCGTGCTTGGTGATCAGCCCGATCAGCGTGATCAATCCGACCTCGGTATAGATGTTCAGCGTCGAAAGCCCGAAGAACAGCGGCAGCATGGCACCGAAGATCGACAGGGGCACCGACATCATGATGATGAGCGGGTCGCGGAAGCTTTCGAACTGTGCCGCGAGCACCAGATAGATCACCGTCAGCGCCAGGGCAAAGGCGAGCAGGATCGTATTGCCTTCCTGGATCTCGAGGCGCGACTGGCCGGAATAGTTGATGAAGAAATCATCGGGCATGACCTCTTCGGTGATGCTGACCAGTTCCGCAAGGCCGGTGCCCGTTGTGACACCCAGCATCGGCAGCGCCGAGATGGTGGCCGAGTTCAACTGGTCGAACTGTTCGATGGTGCTGGCGGTCACATCGGTCGAGATCGTCACCACTGCCGAAAGCGGCACCATGTCGCCGGTCACGCTGCGCACGAAGAATTCACCCAGCCGCTCGGGGTTGTCCCGGTATTCCTCGGGCACCTGCATGATGATGTCGTAGGAACTGCTCTCGCGGTCGAACTGGGCGATGGTGCCGTCCCCGACCAGAAGGCTGAGTGTATTGCCGATCTCGCGGATCGGCAGGTTCAGCGCCGCCGCGCGGTCGCGGTCGATGGTCACGACCACCTCTTCCTGGTCATAGGCAAGCGAGTTCTGCACGACGATGAACTGCCCGGTCTGCTCGGCGCGTTCCTTGATTTCCTCGGCGACCTCATAAACGCGATCCACGCTCCCGGTGGACTGGATCACCATCTCGATCGGCAGGCCGCCGCCCGCGCCCGGCAGGCTCGGCGGGGAAAAGACCAGCGGTTCAACGCCCGAAACCCCGGCAAGGCGGCCCTGGATATCCTCCTGCAGCTCCTGCTGCGAACGGTCGCGATCGCCCCAGTCGTTGAAAGCCCAGAGCGCAAAAGCCGAATTGGTCTGCCCCCCCATGCCCGTTACCTGGAAATCCAGCCGCAGTTCGGGCAGATCCTTGGTCAGGTCGCGCATCTGCGTGGCGTAGAGATTGGTATAGTCGGCGGTGGCATAGCTTGGCGCGTTCACCATCGCGAACAGCGCGCCGACGTCTTCCTCGGGGGCGAGTTCGCTTGATGTCTTGACGAACATGAAACCGGTCAGCCCGAGCAGCACCACCACCAGAATGAGCGTCACCGGGCGGAAATCGAGCGAAGACGACACCCGGCGCTCGTACCAGTTCGCGAGCTTCTCAAAGATGTTGTCGATCGTCGCCTGAAAGCGGCCGCCGCCCCTGGTCAGAAGCCGCGCCGACATCATCGGCGTGATGGTCAGCGCGACCAGCCCCGAGATGATGACCGCCCCCGCAAGCGTCACGGCGAATTCGGAAAACAGCGCTCCGGTCAATCCGCCGGTGAACAGCAGGGGCGCGAACACCGCGGCGAGCGTGATCGTCATGGCGACCACCGGCCCGGCGATTTCCTTCATGCCGACGAATGACGCCTGCTTTGGCGTCAACCCGTCTTCGATATGGCGGTGGATGTTCTCGACCACGACGATCGCATCATCGACCACAAGCCCGATCGCCAGCACCATGGCCAGCAGGGTCAGCAGGTTGATGGAATAACCCGCCAGGAACAGGAAGAAACCGACCCCGATCAGCGACAGCGGAATGGTGGCGATGGGCATCAGAACCGACCGCAGCGATCCGAGGAACAGCAGAATCACCAGCACCACCACCAGAACCGCCTCGGCGATGGTCTTGAACACCTCCTCGATCGAGGCGGCGATGGATTCCGTCGCGTCATACATGACCGTCATGGTCATGCCCGTGGGCAGCGAATTGCGGATCGCGGGCACCTCGTCCAGCACCGCGCTCGTCATGTCGAGCGGGTTGGCCGAGGGTGTCGGCGACACGCCGATGAACACGCCGCTCTCGCCGTTGAAATTCACGATCGTGTCGGTGCTCTTGGCGGTCATCTCGACCTCGGCGACGTCGCGCAGCCGCACGACACCGTCGCCCTCCGCGCTCTGCCCGAGCGGCATGGCGCCAAAGGCTTCGGGCGTCTGCAGTGTCGATTTCACCGTGATCGGATAGGCGACGAATTCGTTCTTGGTCTTGCCCGGCGCGGCCAGGAAGTTCGAGGCGTTGATCGCCTCCATGACCTCGGCCGCGGTCAGGCCCCGCGATGCGAGCTTCAGCGGGTTGACCCAGACCCGCATGGAATATTCCGAGGCGCCGAGGATCTGGATCTCGGCCACGCCCTCGATCGTGGACATGCGCGGACGGATCACCCGGTCGATGTATTCCGTCAGCTCTTCCGCGTTCATGTTCGGGTTCTGCATCGCCAGATAGAGCGTGGCGAAATTCTGCCCCGTTCCCTTGACGATGGTCGGATCCTCGGCATCCTGCGGCAGTTCGCTGCGCACCTCCTGGACCTTGGACATGACCTCGGTCAGCGCCGCGTCCGGGTCGGCGCCAAGCTCCATGTGCACGGTCACGGTGCTGGCGGAGGGGCGCGATTCCGACGTGACGTAATCAATATCCTCGGTGGTCGAGACCGCATTCGAGATCGGCTCGCTGATGAAGCCCTGGATCAGTTCCGCGCTCGCCCCGGGATAGATGGTGGTGATCGTGACAACGGTCTCGTCCACCTCGGGATATTCGCGCACCGAGATGTTGAAGAACCCCTGCGCCCCGAGAAGGATGATCAGCGCGCCGAACACCGTCGAAAGAACGGGCCGGCGGATGAAGATGTCGGAAATGCTCATTCCTGCACCGCTTCGCTCGGATCGGCCTCTGCATCATCCGCACCGGCGCCGTCCGCTCCGCGGTCCTCCTCGGACAGGTCGTCGCCCTCGTCGGCGCCGCCGCCCACAGGCTCTTGCGTGCCGCTGTCCGCACCGGCCCCGGTGTCGCCGTCACCGCCCTGCTCTGTCCCGTCGGGGGTTTCGTCGATGCGGGTTTCCCCCTCGACCTCGTCGTCCTCAGCCTGCCCCACATCGTCCACCTCCGGCGAGACGCTGTTGTCGGGCTTCACCACGGTGCCGTTCGAAAGGCGGTTCTGGCCGGCCGTGATCACGATATTGCCGGGCTCGATTCCCTTCACGATCTCGACCATCCCGCCGGAACGGCGCCCGGCGGTCACGAACACCTGCCGCGCCTCGAACACTTCGGGATCGTCCTCGCCCGGGCGGACGACAAAGACGTGATCGCCGTAAAGGCTGGTCACCAGCGCCGTCTGCGGGATGGTGAGCACGCCCGTCTCGCGCGGGAGATGCACCTCGACCTGCACGAACTGTCCGGGAACCAGCGTCGGGTCGCCATTCTCGACCTTCGCCCGCACCGAGACGAGCCGGGTCGCCGGGTTGATCTTGGGGTCGATCCCCGTGATCTCGCCCTTGAGCGAAAGCGACCCCTCTTCGGGGCCGACCCGCACGTCCTGCCCGATCGCCAGAAGCGCGAACTGCTGTTCGGGCACCTTGAAATCCACATGCAGCTGATCGACATCCTGCAGCGTCGCGATCACCGTACCCGGAGAGACATAGCTGCCCGGATCGACGGCGGGGATGCCGATGATCCCGCCGAAGGGCGCGCGCAGCCGCTTGGTCGCGAGCACCGCCTCGAGCTTGGCCACCTGCGCAAAGGAGGAATCGGCCTGCGCCTGCGCCTCGTCCAGGGTCACGCCCGAGGACACGCCGCGCTCGCGCAGCGCCCGCGTCCGCTCCAGCGCCTGTTCGTCCAGCCGCGCCTGGGTGCGCGCCGCGTTCAGATCCGCGATCTGCACCCCATCGTCGAGCCGCAGCAGAAGCTGCCCTTCCTCGACCCGGTCATTGGCCTTGAAGCCGACCTCCTTGACGATGCCCGCGTCCTCGACCGAAAGGTCGACGCCCTGGACCGCCGCCGCGGTGCCGATCGCCGACACCACCGGCGTCCAGGCGCGCGGCCTGACATCATAGATCGGAACCGCCGTCGCCGGGGGCTTGTTGCCGGCAAAGAAATCCTTGATGGCCTGGCTGCGGAACATCTCGAAGCCGATAATCCCGACGGCAACCAGTCCCAGCACGACAACGGCGATGATGAGGCGTTTGATCATGGGGCATTTCCTATCGGTATGCTCAGGAACCGGGTATGACCAAACCGGAGGTCAAAAGTCAAACTTTTGCAGGGTGGCGGCCGCAACGTCAACGCATCGGCCGCGGCGCCGGCGGTATCCGGCAACCGTTGTCACGGCATTGTGTTTTCGCCCGGCGAGGCTCTGGCACCGGCCCCATGAGCGCGCTAAGCTTCGGCCGCTGACGAGGCGCGCCCCGCCGGAGCCCGCCCCGCCCGCGTTCACAAGGAGGCTTTCCACATGACACGTCGGGATTTCCGTCGCACCCATCTGGCCGGGCGCAAACTTCATCCCTCCACCCAGATGACCAATTACGGCTATGATCCGTCCCTGTCCGAGGGCTCGGTCAAGCCGCCGATCTATCTGACCTCGACCTTCGTGTTCGAGTCCGCCGAGCAGGGTGCCGATTTCTTCGACGTGGTGGCCGGGCGCAAGCCCCCGCCGGAAGGCATGGGCGCGGGGGGGCTGGTCTATTCGCGCTTCAACAACCCCAACAGCGAGATCGTCGAGGACCGGCTCGCGTTTTGCGACGGGGCCGAGGCCGGGCTCGTCACCGCGTCGGGAATGGCCGCGATCAGCGCCGTCGCGCTGACCTATCTGCGTCCGGGCGACACGCTCGTGCATTACAGCCCGCTCTATGGCGGCACCGCATCCCTGTTCGAGGATGTGATGGCGCAGTGGCATGTCAATTCGGTCTCCTTCACCGACGGGCTGCGCGAGTCCGGCCTGCGCGAGGCACTCGAGCAGGGGGCACAGGCCGGGCCGGTGCGCATGATCTACCTGGAAACGCCCGCCAATCCGACCAACGCCATGATCGACCTCGCCATGATCCGCCGGGTTGTGGATGACTGGACGGGGGACGGGAAGCGCCCGGTGATCGTCTGCGACAACACGATGCTCGGGCCGGTGTTCCAGAAACCGCTCGAACACGGCGTCGATATCTGCGTCTATTCGCTGACGAAATACGTGGGCGGGCATTCCGACCTCGTGGCCGGGGGCATCACCGGCTCGAAAGAGATGCTGCGGCCGGTGCGGCTTACGCGATCGACCTACGGGTTGCAGCTCGACCCGCATTCGGCCTGGATGATCGGGCGCTCGCTCGAAACCCTGTCGCTGCGCATGGAGCGGGCCGAACAGTCGGCGCGCAAGGTCGCCGGGTGGCTGGCGGAGAACGGCATGATCCCCTGCCGGCTCATGCATCCGCTTCATGACCCCGACCCGGCGGCGCGGGAGGTGTTCGCGCGGCAATGCACGGGGGCGGGTTCGACCTTTTCCTTCGTGGTCGAGGATGACCGCGCGCTTGCCTTCCGGATCCTGAACGGGCTGCGCATCTTCAAGCTTGCGGTGTCGCTCGGCGGGTCGGAATCGCTGGTCTGCCATCCGGCCTCGACCACCCATTCGGGCGTTTCCGAAGCCGCGCGCAAGCTGTCGGGCGTGAACGAGGGGCTGATCCGGGTCTCGGTCGGGCTCGAAGACCCGGATGACCTGATCCTCGACCTGGAACAGGCGTTCCGCGCCGCCGCGGGCTGAACCCGGCACGAGGGGAACCGGGGCGCTCCGGCCGGAGCGCCCGTCCCGCCGCCTGCCGGCCCGTGCTTGGCACGGCGCGCCCCCGCCCCTAGATCAGGGGAAACCAAAGGGGATTTTCATGCGATATTATTCCTTGCTCGACCTCTCGCCGGTGTCGGAGGGATCGACCACCGCCGCCGCGCTTTCGGCAACGCTCGATCTTGCCCGCGATGCCGAAAGGCTGGGCTATCACCGTTTCTGGCTGGCCGAACACCACAACATGACGGGAATCGCGTCGGCCGCGACCGCGGTGCTGATCGGACAGGTGGCCGCCGCGACAGAGCGTATCCGGGTCGGCGCCGGGGGGATCATGCTGCCCAACCATGCGCCGCTCATGGTGGCCGAGCAATTCGGAACCCTCGCCACCCTGTTTCCGGGGCGCATCGACCTCGGGCTCGGGCGGGCTCCGGGCACCGATACGGCCACGGCACGGGCATTGCGGCGGTATTTCGAAAGCGCCGACAGCTTTCCGCAGGATGTGGTCGAACTGCTCGGCTATCTGGGCGAGACGCCCGAAGATGCCAAGGTGCAGGCGGTGCCGGGTCAGGGCACCCATGTGCCGGTCTGGATCCTGGGATCGAGCCTGTTCGGCGCGCAGCTTGCGGCGCATCTCGGGCTTCCCTATGCGTTCGCCTCGCATTTCGCGCCGATGCTGCTGGAAGAGGCGCTCGCCTCATACCGGCACCAGTTCCGCCCCTCGCCCTGGCTCGACCGGCCCTATGTGATGATCGCCGCCAACGTCTTTGCCGCGCCGAGCGATGAAGAGGCGCGCGTCCTGCGTTCGTCGCAACTGCTGTCCTTTGCGCGCCTTCGCATGGGCAAGCCCGGCAGACTGCCGCACCCGATCGCCGACCCGGCGGCCGAGATCGCGCCGGGGTTCCTCGCCCAGGCCGAGCAGGCGCTGTCCGTATCCGCCACCGGCGCCCCCGCAACGGTCGAGCGCGAACTCGCCGCAATCATCAAGGCGCACCGCCCCGACGAACTGATGGTCAGCGGCATGATCCACGATCCCGAGGCGCGGCGCAGATCCTTCGCCATCGCGGCCGAAGCACTTGAACGACTGGTGGAGGAACGCCCCGAAGCGGGATAATGGCCCGGGCGCATGGGACAGGCGCATACTATATTATATAGTATGCGCTGCCGGCGCAGGCGGGGCGATATGTGGTCACGCGACACGGGTATATATAGTATAGTGGGGGGTCCGGTCAGGCGATGCGGTCGCGCGGGCGCTGCCCCGAAAAGAAATCCTCAAGATTTTCGATCACGCGGAACCCCATCGCCTCGCGCGTCTCAAGCGTCGCGCTGCCAAGATGCGGCAGCATCACGAGGTTCGGGCAGGCGCGCAATGCGGGATTGATGCACGGCTCGCCCTCGAACACGTCAAGCCCCGCCCCGCCAAGCGCGCCCGTGGAAAGCGCACGGGCAAGCGCCGCCTCGTCCACCACCTCGCCGCGCGCGGTATTGACGAGGATCGCCCCCGGTTTCATCAGTGCAAGGCGCTTTGCGTCGATCAGATGCCGCGTTTGCGCCCCGCCCGGACAGTGCAGCGTGACGAAATCGCAACCGGGCAGCAGCGCCTCGACGCTGTCCACCTGCCGCGCGCCGCTGCGCGCCAGCACCCCGGGGGCCACGGGCGAGCGGTTCTGCACGCGGATGTCCATGCCGAACCCGTGATGCGCGCGCTGTGCCACCGCCTGCCCGATACGGCCGAAACCGATGATGCCAAGCACCTTGCCCGACACCCGGCGGCCCATCATGTGGGTCGGGCGCCAGCCGCTCCAACGGTGCTCCGCGATCTCGCGCAGCCCTTCCCCGGCCCGGCGCGCCACCATCAGCAGCAGCATCATGGCCAGGTCGGCGGTGCAATCGCTCAGCACATCGGGGGTATTGGTGACAGCAATCCCGAGCTCGCGCGTCCGCGCAAGGTCGATGTGGCCGAAACCGGCGCCGAAGTTCGCGATGATCCGCGCGCGCGGGGCCTCGAGATCGAGCACCCGGCCGCCGATCGCGTCGGTTACGGTCGGCAGCAGGGCATCGAAAGACAAAAGGGCTGACCGGAGTTCCTCGGGTGCCAGCGGACGGTCGTCCGTATTCAGCACCGCATCGAACCGCTCGGTCAGCCCGGTCTCGACGGCCGCGGGCCAGCGCCGGGTTACGAATACCCTCGGCTTGCCGGCCATCGCGGCACTCCTCTTACTTCATCACCGAAGCGATGGTCTCGCCGATCACGGCCGGGTTCTCGGCCACGGTCACGCCGGCGGCGGTCAGGATCTCGACCTTTTCGCTGGCGCTTTCGCCAAAGGCCGAGATGATCGCGCCCGCGTGGCCCATGGTGCGGCCCTTGGGTGCGGTCAGACCTGCCACATAGGCAACCACCGGCTTTTTCACATGCTGCTTGATGTAATCGGCAGCTTCGGCTTCCTGCGGTCCGCCGATTTCGCCGATCATGCAGATGACGTCGGTCTCGGGATCCTTCTCGAACTCCTCGAGGATGTCGCGGAAGGACGAGCCGTTAATCGGGTCGCCGCCGATGCCGACCGAGGTCGAAACACCGATGCCGAGCGCCTTGAGCTGGTCCGCGGCTTCATAGCCGAGCGTGCCCGAACGGCCGATGATGCCCACGTTCCCCTCAAGGAAGATATGGCCGGGCATGATGCCGAGCAGCGCCTTGCCGGGGCTGATCGTGCCGGCGCAGTTGGGGCCGGTCAGCACCATGCGGCGCTCGCGGGGATAGCGATACATGTAGCGCTTGACGCGGATCATGTCCTGCGCCGGGATCCCGTCGGTGATGCAGACGGCAAAGCGGATGCCACCGTCGGCGGCTTCCATGATGCTGTCGGCAGCGGCCGGCGGCGGCACGAAGATCAGCGAGGAGTTGGCGCCGGTGGCCTCGACGGCCTCCTTCACGGTGTTGAAGACCGGCACGCCCTCGACCTTTTCGCCACCCTTGCCGGGCACGACGCCGGCGACGACGTTGGTTCCGTAATTCAGCATGTCCTTGGTATGGAACCGGGCCATCTTGCCCGTGATCCCCTGCACAACAACCTTGCTGTCGCGATCCAGATAGATGCTCATCAGTTGGTCCTCACTTGAGTGTTTTGGGCCTGTTCGCTCTGCCAGGCTTCGACGGAGCGCTCGGCGGCCTCCATCAGCGTGGTGGCGCGGATCAGGGGCAGACCGCTCTCGGCGAGGATCTTCTGCCCTTCCTCCACGTTGGTGCCGGCCAGCCGGACGACCACGGGCACATCCACCTGCACCTCGCGCAGCGCCTGCACCACGCCCTCTGCGACCCAGTCGCAGCGGTTGATGCCGGCGAAGATGTTGACGAGGATCGCCTGCACGTTCTTGTCCGACAGCACGAGGCGGAACGCCTTGGCCACCCGCTCGGGCGATGCGCCCCCGCCGATGTCGAGGAAGTTCGCGGGCTCTCCGCCGGCGAGCTTGATCGTGTCCATGGTGGCCATGGCGAGGCCGGCGCCGTTCACGATGCAGCCGATGCTGCCGTCAAGCCCGACATAGGACAGGCCACGGTCGGCGGCGCGGCTTTCGCGCGGGTCTTCCTGCGACTTGTCGCGCAGCTCGGCAATCTGCGGGTGGCGGAACAGCGCGTTGTCGTCAAAGGTCATCTTGCCGTCGAGCGCCATGATGCGGTCGTCGCCGGTGATGATGAGCGGGTTGATCTCGACCATGGTCGCGTCGAGTTCGGTGAAGGCGCGGAAGCAGCCCTGCAGCGTGCGCACCATCTGCTGCACCATGCCGGGCGCGATGCCAAGCTTGAAGGCGATCTCGCGGCACTGGAATTCCTGCAGGCCGACCGCCGGCTCGACCGTGGCGCGCACGATGCTCTCGGGACGCTCGGCCGAGATTTCCTCGATCTCCATGCCGCCCTCGGCGCTGGCCACGATCATGACCCGCTGGCTCGAGCGGTCGAGGACGAAGCCAAGGTAGATTTCGCTGGCGATCGGCACCGCGGCCTCGACATAGACGCGGTAGATGCCCTTGCCCTCGGGGCCGGTCTGGTGCGTCACGAGCTTGCGGCCGAACATTTCCTCGGCCGCGTCCTGGACCTCGGCGTCGGAGTCGCAGACCTTGACGCCGCCGGCCTTGCCGCGGCCACCCGCATGGACCTGCGCCTTGACGACCCAGCGCTCTCCGCCGAGTTCGCGTGCGCGATATGCAGCCTGTTCGGGGCTGTAGGCAAGCGCACCCGCAGGCACCGCGACCCCAAATCTGCTTAGTATTTCCTTGGCCTGATATTCATGGATATCCATGGTCCGTCCTTTCGGTCTGACATTGATCGGAGCTGTTTGCTGGTCAGGAATGCCGCGTCAGCACAGGGCGTGCATCGCAATGGGCATTCGCATTCCTCCGGTGGCTTGGCGCATTGCGTCATGCCGCCGTGCGGATGACCCGGACCGCAGGCGAACCGTCGCGCACACCGCCCGCCGGCCGCGACACGCAAGGCACCCGGCACCGGCCAGTCGAGCCGGGGCCACGGGCGCGGAGGCGCGGCGAGTGATGATCGTGGTCTGATTCAAGACGTCGGTTCCCTGTCGGTCGATTCCGCTGGTAATATCTGAACACGCCGCGGTCAATCCGCGCAACATTCCTTAATGCTGCTTTTGGGCATCTAAATGGGTGGTGGATTCCCCACCCATAATGGTAAGAATGCCTTTGTATACCAATAACACCCCATCCGAATGGGTAGGGAAAAAATGGGAAAGGCTTTTTTATCATATGCTTAGGAACTCTCCGCCTGCGATCCAGATCATGCTTGCCGACAACAACCCGCTCGTGCGCTCGGCCATGTCCACGGTTTTCGAACGCGACCGGCGATTCTCGCTGGTGGCGACCACCGCCACCGCGGAGGGATTCCTCGCCACGGTCATGCGGGTGCCGGTCCAGGTCGGCGTGATCGACTGGAATCTTCCGGTGCTCGGGGGGGCGCGCCTGCTCGAGGTGCTGCGCGAACACGAAAAGGCGCCGCGCATGGTCGTCTATGCCGATGAAAGCGCCGATTCGCATCGCGGAGCCATGGCCGCCGGCGCCGCGGGATTCGTTTCGCGCAGCGGGCCGGTCGAGGGGCTGCTCGACACCTGCGCGGCGGTGGCCGAGGGCAAGATGGTGTTCCCGTTCCTCGACGTGCGCGAATTGCGCAAGGATCCGATCCACACCCTGTCGCGGCGCGAACGCGCCATGCTCGAGGCGCTGTCCAAGGGGCTGACCAACCGCGAACTGGCCAGGGAACTCGACATCTCGATCAACACGGTCAAGTTCCACCTCTCGAACCTGTTCGAAAAGCTCTCGGTCCGCAACCGCGCCCAGGCCATCGCCTTCTACTACCGCAGCCGCCTGCCGGGCGGACCGGCGCCGCAGGACAACCCGCCCCGCTGAGCGCGCCGCTGACACCGGAGCGCGCCCCGGCGCCGACCGGGAACGGGCCCCGAAAACGGACCCGGGAAAAGGCGAAAAAAATATTTCTTGACAGTAAACGGATTTCTCGAATTGCTTTGCGCAAATCAACCCGAGCCCTGACAGGAGCGAAAAACATGAGTTTTCATGCCATCGAACAAGCCCCTCCCCGCCTGAACCGCAGCGAACTTGCCGTTCCCGGCAGCCAGCCGCAAATGTTTGAAAAGGCTGCGGATTCTGACGTCGACGTAATCTTCCTCGACCTCGAGGACGCGGTTGCACCGGACGAGAAAGCGCAGGCCCGCAAGAACATCATCAAGGCCCTGAACGAGATCGACTGGGGCAAGAAATCCATGTCGGTCCGAATCAACGGGCTCGACACTCCCTACATGTATCGCGACGTGGTGGACGTGGTCGAACAGGCCGGCGAGCGGCTCGACCTGATCATGGTTCCGAAGACCGGAACCGCCGCCGACGTCTATGCCGTCGACATGCTCGTGACCCAGATCGAGGATGCCAAAGGCTACAAGAAGCGCATCGGCTTCGAACATATCATCGAGACCGCGCTCGGGATGCAGAACGTCCACGAGATCGCTGCCGCCTCGAAGCGCAACGAAAGCCTCCACTTCGGCGTTGCCGACTATTCGGCCAGCATGCATGCCCGCACCACGGTGATCGGCGGCGTGAACAAGCTGTATTCCGTGCTGACCGACGCCGACGAAAGCGGCAACCGCGACGTGCACTGGGGTGACATGTGGCACTATGCGATCGCCCGCATGGTCGTCGCCTGCCGCGCCAACGGCCTGCGCCCGATCGACGGCCCCTATGGCGACTTCCAGGATCCAGAAGGCTACCGCGCCGCTGCCTTCCGTGCCGCCGTTCTCGGCTGCGAAGGCAAGTGGGCGATCCACCCGAGCCAGATCGCGCTCGCCAACGAAGTGATGAGCCCCTCGGATGACGAAGTCACCCGTGCCAAGCGCATCCTCGAGGCCATGGCCGAAGCCGAGGCCGCCGGCAAGGGTGCCGTGTCGCTCGACGGCCGCCTGATCGACTACGCGTCGATCCGCCAGGCCGAAGTGCTGGTGGAAAAAGCCAAGCAGATCGCCGCACGGTAAGCTGACAAGGCGGCTCGCAGCGCCCCCAAGGAAGCTGCGGGCCGGCATCAGTTCTGCGACAGACGGCCGGCCTCTTGCGGGGCCGGTCGATTCATGACTCCGCCACCGGTGACATGTGCGTCAGGCACCGCGCCGGAGGCCCGGCGCAATCGGCCGGACAGGCCGGGGCTTCAGTAGCTGTAACCCGCATAAATCCGCGTCAGGTCGCCGTCCCAGTCGCCGTTGTAATGCGCCAGCAACTCGTCCGCCGGCACGCGCCCGGTTTCGACGCTTTCCTGCAACGTGTTGAGGAAATGGGATTCATCCGGCACGAGGCCCCCCGCGCCCTGCCGCGCCCGCGCACGCAATCCGGCCTCGGACAGCGCCAGCACCTCGCGCGCGAGATCGTGCATGTTGATGCGCCCGACCTGCGCCTGAAGCGCGTCCTTGCTGGCCGCGATGCGCAGTTCCTCGCGGGTGTCCGCATCCCAGCCCTTGACCAGATCCCAGGCCGCATCGAGGCTGTTCTGATCATAAAGCAGCCCGGCCCAGAGCGCCGGCAGCGCACAGAGCCGCCGCCAGGGGCCGCCATCGGCGCCGCGCATCTCCATGAAGCGCTTGATGCGCACCTCGGGAAAGATCGTCGTCAGGTGGTCCGCCCAGTCCGAAAGCATCGGCTTTTCACCGGGCAGCGCCGGCAGTTCGCCACGCAGGAAGTCGCGGAAGGACTGGCCCAGCGCGTCGATGTAAGCCCCGTCACGGTAAACGAAATACATCGGCACATCGAGCGCGTAATCGACGTAAGCTTCGAATCCGAAACCTTCGTCAAAGACGAAGGGCAGCATCCCGGTGCGGTCGGCATCAAGGTCGCGCCAGACCCGCGAGCGCCAGCTTTTCAGCCCCGTGGGCCGGCCCTCGAAGAAGGGCGAATTTGCGAACAGCGCCGTCGCCACCGGCTGCAGCGCAAGGCCGACGCGGAATTTCTGCACCATGTCGGCCTCGGAGCCGAAATCCAGGTTCACCTGCACGGTGCAGGTGCGATACATCATGGATTTGCCCATGGTGCCGACGCGATCCATGTAATCGGTCATCAGCCGGTACCGCCCCTTCGGCATCATCGGCATCTGCTCATGGGTCCAGATCGGAGCGGCGCCAAGCCCGATGAACCCGACGCCTATACGCTCGGCCACATCGCGCACCTCGCGCAGATGTTGGTTCACCTCGTCGCAGGTCTCGTGAATGGTTTCGAGCGGCGCGCCCGAAAGTTCGAGCTGCCCGCCGGGTTCGAGCGAGATGTTCGCCAGCCCCTTTTCCAGCCCGATCAGCTTTCCCGCCTCGAGCACCGGCGCCCAGCCATGGGCATCGCGCAGCCCCTCGAGCATCGCATTCACCGAACGCGGCCCGTCGTAGGGAATCGGCATCAGCGTATCCTTGCAATAGCCGAATTTTTCATGCTCGGTGCCGATGCGCCAGTCGGCCTCGGGTTTGCAGCCATCGGCCAGATATTCGGCAAGCTGATCGGTGCTTTCGATCAGGCCGCCGCCGGATTGAGGGATGGACATGGCGCAAGCTCCGCTGTTCACCTATGCAACGGAATCACAACTGCTGCGGATCGGCCCGACTGTCAATCCAACCCGTCGATCCGCCCGCCGCTGTGACCGGTTGGCAAAATGATGCGGCAGCGCATCAGTGCAGGGGCACCTCCGGCAAGCGCTGGCTCGCGCGCTCCCAGATCACCACCGGCCGGCGACCACGGCGAAGTTCGGCCAGCATGTGTTCGGTGCGAAGCCCCGGCAGCGTGGAAAAGACGTCGAACAGCGCCTCGGCCCCCTCGGCATCGACCGGGATGAACAGCACCGGCTGCCCCGGCTGCTCCAGGAGCCAGTGCGCCGGGCGCGCGGTCGGATCGAGCGTCAGCCGCTCGAGCGCCGGCGCCGCCACCGTCCCGCCCGAAAGCGGGCCGAAATAGGTGATCTGCCCCTCGTCCACCTGCACCACGCCATGCCCGCCGCCGCCCGTGCGAAAGCGCCCGCGCTGGATGCCGATGACGACCAGCGCCACGCCGGCGAGGATCAGCGCCCAGCCGACCCAGCCAAGAAGCCCGCGCGGCCCCAGCGCCCAGCTTGCCCCCAGAAGCGCAACGCCCCCGCCCGCCAGCACCTCGCGCCAGCGCCAGAGCGCGGCGCGCGCCTCGGGCCGGATGAAGCTCATGCCCAGTCCCCGAGCGCCTGCTGCCAGAGCGTGAGCGCGGCGACCGCCGCCGTATCGGCGCGCAGGATCCGCGGCCCGAGGCTGACCGCACGGGCAAAGGGCAACGCAAGGAGCCGCGCGCGCTCGGGCTGCGAAAACCCGCCCTCGGGTCCGATCAGGATCGCCCAGGCGCCCCGCGATTCGCCCTCGAGCACGCTGGCCGGGCCGGCGCGGCTTTCGTCGCAGAACATGAGCCGCCGCCCCCGCGGCCAGTCGCCAAGCAGCGCCGCAAGCGGGCGCAGCTCCGCCACCTCGGGCACGTAAGTGCCGCCGCATTGTTCCGCCGCCTCGCGCGCATGGGCCTGCAGCCGGTCGCGGCGGATGCGTTCGGCATTGGTGAAATCGGTCTGCACCGGCAGGATGCGCGCGGCACCGAGCTCGGCCGCCTTTTCGACGATGAAATCGGTGCGCGCCTTCTTGAGCGGCGCGAAGCAGAGCCAGACATCGGGCGGCATGCGCTGCGGCGCGGTCCGGGCCAGCGCGGTCAGGGTGCCGCCCCGCCTGCCCGCCTCACTGACCTCGGCCAGCCATTCGCCGTCGCGCCCGTTGAACAGCAGAACCCGCGCGCCCGGTTCCAGCCGCATCACCGTGAACAGGTAATGCGCCTGCTCGCGATCAAGCGGCAGCGGTTGCCCCTCGGCCAGCGGATGCTCTACATGAAGCCTGATCTTCGCACTCATGCAGGATTACATATGCAAGGCAATTCTCCGAGGCCAGAGACTTCGCCCGCCGGCCGGGTCTTTGATGCAAGCAACAACTGGGTGGACCGGCACGCACCGCCCGGCCTGCGCCCCTATCTGCGGCTGAGCCGCGCCGACCGCCCCATCGGCACCTGGCTTTTGCTGCTGCCCTGCTGGTGGGGGCTCCTGCTTGCCATGCTGCATGACCAGAGCCCGCGCTGGGGCGATCTCTGGATCGCGCTCGGCTGCGCGGTCGGGGCCTGGCTGATGCGCGGGGCCGGCTGCACCTGGAACGACATCACCGACCGCGAGATCGACGCGGGCGTCGCCCGGACCCGCTCGCGCCCGCTGCCGTCAGGACAGGTCAGCGTGAAACAGGCGCTTGCGTGGATGGGGGCGCAGGCGCTCGTTGCGCTGCTGATCCTGCTGAGCTTCAACGGCGCGGCGATCCTGCTCGGGCTGGTGGCGCTGGTGCCGGTCGCGATCTATCCCTTTGCCAAGCGCTTCACCTACTGGCCGCAGATCTTTCTGGGCCTTGCCTTCAACTGGGGGGCGCTGCTGGCCTGGACCGCCCATACCGGCAGCCTCGGCTGGCCGGCGCTGGTGCTCTATGTCGCGGGGATTTTCTGGACCCTGTTCTATGACACGATCTATGCCCATCAGGACAAGGAAGACGACGCGCTTATCGGCGTGAAATCGACCGCGCTCCTGTTCGGGGACGATACCGCGCGCTGGCTTGGCTATTTCCTCGTCGCGGTGGTCACCTTGATGGCGATCGCGATCATCATGGCCATGGTTCCGGGGGCGGGTCCGCTTGCGCTGGTGGTGGCGCTTGCCGGTCCCTGGGCCATGGGCTGGCATATGGCCTGGCAACTGCGCGGTTTCGACCATACCAACGAGGTGCGGATGCTGCGCCTGTTCCGCGCCAATCGCGACACCGGCTTCATTCCGCTCATTCCCTTCCTGCTGGCCCTGCTGCTTTGATTGATCCTGCGGGCCGGCGGCGTTAAGAGGCCCTGCCAGCCCGGAGGAGCCCCTCGTGAAGAACCGCCTGTCGGCATCCGCCATCGTCCCGCTCACCTTCGCCCTTGCCGCGATGCTCTGCCTCGTGGCCGCGCAGTTCGCTGTCGGCGCGATCGAGCGCACCGCCGAGATCGAAACCCGCCGCGCGCTCGACGAATCCTCCTTCGGCTGGGCCGAGGTGACGGCGAACGGGTTGCAGGTCGTGCTTCTGGGCACGGCGCCGGACGAGGCGCAGCATTTCGCCGCACTCAGCATCGCCGGTAGCGTGGTCGATGCGGCGCGGGTGGTCGACCGCATCGAGATCACCCCGGCCGAGGATCTGACCCCGCCGCATTTCCTTGCCGAAATCCTGCGAAATGACAGCGGAATTTCCATCATCGGCCTTGTCCCGGCGGCTTCGGACCGCACTGCGCTGGTTGCGCGGCTGACCCGCATGGCCGGCGACAGCCAGGTGACCGACCTTCTGGAAACCGCGGCCTATCCGGTGCCCGAGGGCTGGGAGCGGTCCCTGAACTTTGCGCTCACCGCGCTCGAAAAGCTCCCCCGTGCCAAGGTGTCGGTCGATTCCGAGCGCGTCGCCATCACGGCGATTTCGGACAGCGCCCCCGAGAAATCCGCGCTCCAGGCGGAACTGTCGCGCATGACCCCGGCGGGGGTCGATCTCGTGCTCGACATAAGCGCGCCGCGGCCGGTGATCACGCCCTTTACCCTGCGATTCCTGATCGACGAGGACGGCGCGCGCTTCGATTCCTGCTCGGCCGATACCGATGCCGCGGCCAGGCGCATCCTTGCCGCGGCAGAGGCGGCCGGGCTCGAGGACGGCGCGCGCTGCACGGTCGGCATGGGCGTGCCCTCGCCGCGCTGGGCCGAGGCCGCCGAGGCCGGCATCCAGGCGCTGGCCAAGCTTGGCGAGGGAAGCGTGACCTTCTCGGATGCCGACATCACGCTGGTCGCAAGCGATTCTATCGAATCGGCCCGGTTCGACCGGGTGATGGGCGAACTTGAAACCGCCCTGCCCGATGTCTTTGCGCTGAACGCGGTCCTGTCGCAATCCGACGCCGAGGGCGAGGGCCCGCCCGAATTCACCGCCTCGCTCGATGCCGAGGGCAAGGCGCAATTGCGCGGCCGGCTGAACGATGCGGCCCTGCGCGAAATGGCCGACAGCTATGCACGCGCGAGTTTCGGCTCGTCCAATGTCTATACCGCCACGCGCCAGGTCGAAAACCTGCCGAACGACTGGCCGGTGCGGGTTCTGACCGGGCTCGAGGCGCTGTCCAAGCTGGTCGAGGGTTCGGTCACGGTCCGACCGGATGCGGTGACGGTCACGGGGGTCTCGGAGCGGCCCGAGGCGCGGTCGGAAGTGTCCCAGCTTCTGGCCGAAAAGCTGGGCGAAAGCGGCAATTTCGATCTTGCCATCACCTATCGCGAATCCGAGGTGATCCGCACCGAGGCACCCTCGCCCGAGGAATGCGAGGCCCAGCTTGCCAAGATCCAGCGCGGCGGCAAGATCACCTTCGAGCCGGGCGCGGCCACCATATCCGGCGCGTCGCGCCAGACCATGAGCGCGATCGTCAAGGTTCTGGATCGCTGCGGCGAGATGCCGCTGGAAATCCAGGGCCACACCGACAGCCAGGGACGCGAGGAAATGAACCTGAGGCTGAGCCAGGAACGCGCCGACGCGGTTCTTGCCGAACTGCGTGCCCGCCGCATCCTGACCGGAAGCTTCAAGGCCGTGGGCTATGGCGCCTCGCGCCCGATCGCCGACAACGGCACCGAAGAAGGCCGCGAGGAAAACCGCCGCATCGAGTTCCAGCTGATCAGTGACGACGCGGCCGATGGCGCAGAAGATGGCGCCGATGACGGCGAAAGCGAAAGCGAAAGCGAAAGCGACAACCAGGACGACGAAGCAGGAGAGAACGGCCAATGAACAGACCCGAGTTCATCATCACCACGGCGATCATCCTGTTCGTGGCCTTCGCGCTCGGCTGGTTCGCGCATTGGCTCGTGCATCGCTTTACCCGGGTGCGGGCCAGCGATGTGGGGGAATTCGACCGCATGAGCCAGGAACTGCACGAGGCCGAAGAGGCCCGCGACCGCGCCATTACCTATCACCAGCAGCGCGAGGCCGAACTCACCACCCAGATCGGCCAGACCGAGGCGGAACTGCGCGCCGCCATGGAAGGGCTGCGCGAGGCACGGCGCGAGGCGGCGGAACTGCGCGCCCGCATCGAGCGGTCAGATCCCTGATCCCGGCCCGGGTGCCTTGCCGGCGCCGTCGCGCCAGCGGGCAAGCGCGGCCTCGTCCTCGTTCCGCGCGGCGACCCATTCACCGCCCTGTGCGGTGATTTCCTTCTTCCAGAACGGCGCGCGGGATTTCAGGTAATCCATCAGATATTCGGCAGCCGCGAACGCGGCGGCGCGGTGGGCGCTTGCGGTCGCGACCATCATGATCCGCGCCCCCGGCGCGAGCCGCCCGAAACGGTGGATCACAAGCAGATCGGCCAGCGCCCAGCGCGCCTGCGCCGCCTCGGCGATGCGCCGGATCGCGCTTTCGGTCATGGCCGGGTAATGTTCGATCTCCATCGCCTCGAGCGTGCCGGTGCCGTTGTCGCGCACGATGCCGGTAAAGCTCACGACCGCGCCCACACCGGCGCGCCGGCCGAAGGCGGAAAGCTCGGCCCCCGGGTCGAAATCGCCCGGCTGCACGTGGACGCGCATCTTATCCACCGGTCATGGGCGGGAAAAACGCGACCTCGCGCGCGCCCGCAAGCGGGGCGTCGAAATCGGCCAGTTCCTGATCCACGGCAACGCGCAGCGCCGAAAGGTCGGCGAATGCGGCGGCATAGCGGTCCTCGCGGCTGCGCAGTTCGGCCACCAGATCGCCGACCGTGCCGGCAGTGCTGGAAATCCGCTCGCGCGGCAGGCCGATGCGCTCGCGCACCCAGGCGAAATAGAGAACGTCGAAATCGGGGATACCCATGGTCAGCCCTCCTTGAGATGTGGCAACGCCTTGCGAAGGTAATCCCAGCCGGTCAGCAATGTAAGGACCGCCGCCAGCCAGAGCAGCGCAAGGCCGACATGGCCGCACCATTCCATCCCCGCCAGTTTCCAGCGCAACCCCTCCGGATCCGCCCCCGTGCCGGAGAGGATCGCGTCGAGTTCGGCCGGCGGCATGCCCTCGGCCGCAAGCGCCAGGAAATGCTCGAATATGCCCTGCGCGAACAGCACCGCGATCGCGATCATCTGCACCGTGGTCTTCCATTTCGCAAGCCGCGTCACCTTGAGCGTGCCGGCCACATTGCCCAGGAATTCGCGCAGCCCCGAGACGAAGACCTCGCGGAACACGATCACCGTCGCCGGCAGCACGAGCCAGGCCGACATGGACGAATAGCCGACGATCACCATCAGCGCGATGATCACCATTGCCTTGTCCGCGATCGGGTCGAGCATGGTCCCGAGGCGGGTTTCCTGTTTCCAGCTGCGCGCCAGATGCCCGTCGAACCAGTCGGTCACCGCGGCGCCGACGAACAGCATGAGCGCGAACCAGTCCGCCCAGGGCCGATGGAAATAAAGAAACATGACCGCAAGCCCCGGCGCCGCCAGGAGGCGCAGCACGGTCAGGATATTGGGGAGGGTCCATGTCATGGCGGCAATCTACAGCGCGCGCGCGGGAACTGGAAGCGGTGTCGTGGCCGCCCCGCGCCGCTTTCGCGCCGCCCCCTGCAGCAAGGCCCTGCCCCGCACGATCTGCCCTTCGGGCAGAGCCTCCGGCGGGGATATTTCCCGCCAGAAGAATGCGCGGTCGCGCTCAGCCCTGGTCGTGGAAATGATCGTAGATGGTTTCCGCGAGCGCGTCGGAGATCCCCTCGACGGCCTTCAGATCGGCAAGGCCCGCGCGGGCGACCGCCTTGGCCGAGCCGAAATGGGACAGGAGCGCGCGCTTGCGCCGGGCCCCGACCCCGGGAATATCGTCGAGCGGGTTCGCGCCCACGGCCTTTGCCCGACGCGCGCGATGGGTTCCGATGGCGAAGCGGTGCGCCTCGTCGCGCAGGCGCTGGATGTAGTAGAGCACCGGATCGTTGCGCCGCAGCGCGAGGGGGTGTCTGCCGGGGCGGTGGAATTCCTCCTTGCCGGCGTCGCGGTCGATCCCCTTGGCGACGCCGATCACGGGGATCCCCGAGATGCCCTGTTCGCCCAGGATCGCGGCCACCGCGCCGACCTGCCCGGCGCCGCCGTCGATCAGCAGCAGATCGGGCCAGAGCCCGCGGTCGCGGTCGGGGTCTTCCTTCTGCAGGCGGCGGAAGCGGCGCGACAGCACCTCTTTCATCATCCCGAAATCGTCGCCCGGGGTCAGGTCGTCGCCGCGGATGTTGAACTTGCGGTACTGGCTTTTCAGGAATCCGTCCGGGCCGGCCACGATCATCGCCCCGACCGCATCGCTGCCCTGGATGTGGCTGTTGTCATAGACCTCGATCCGCGCGGGCGGGGCGTCGAGGCCGAAGGTATCGGCAAGCCCGCGCAGCAGGCGCAGCTGGGTCGCGCTTTCGGCCATGCGGCGGCCAAGCGATTCACGGGCATTGCGCAGCGCCCCGGCGACCAGTTCGGCCTTTTCACCGCGCCGGGGCACGACGAGTTCGACCCGATGCCGGGCCTTGTCGGACAGGGCCTGCTGCATGAGATCGGCATTCTCGATCGCGTCCGACAGGATCACCTGCCGCGGTGCCTCACGGGTGTCGTAATACTGGCCGAGAAAGGCCTCCATCACCTCGGCGGCCTCGGCCCCGTCGCCGGTGCGCGGATAGAAATCGTGGTTGCCCCAGTTCTGGTGGGCGCGGATGAAGAACACCTGAACGCAGGCCTGTCCGGCCTCGAGGTGGAGCGCGATCACATCCGCCTCGGCCACGGTGCGGGGATTGATGCCCTGTGCGCTCTGCACCTGGGTCAGGGCACGGATGCGGTCGCGCAGGGCGGCGGCGCGTTCGT
Source organism: Pontibaca methylaminivorans (assembly GCF_900156525.1). Taxonomy (NCBI): domain Bacteria; kingdom Pseudomonadati; phylum Pseudomonadota; class Alphaproteobacteria; order Rhodobacterales; family Roseobacteraceae; genus Pontibaca; species Pontibaca methylaminivorans. The sequence continues at coordinate 1,868,114 of NZ_FTPS01000001.1, read as the reverse complement.
ATTCCTGCGCATCCGAAGCCGCGTGCATCTCTCCGGCCAGCTTTTCCTGGATGTCGCTCGAACGGCCCTCGAGGAACCGCACCGCGTCGCGGACCGAACGCGCGTAGTCGCCTTCGCCGATATGCCCGACGCAGGGCGCCGAGCAGCGCTTGATCTGGTAAAGCAGGCAGGGGCGGCTGCGGTTGGCGAAAAAGGAATCGGTGCAGTTGCGCAGCAGGAACGCCTTCTGCAGCTGGTTCAGCGTCCGGTTCACCGCCGATGCGCTGGCGAAAGGGCCGAAATAGGTGCCTTTCTGCTTTTTTGCGCCGCGGTGCTTGACGATGCGCGGGAAGGGATGATCTCCGGTCAGGAGGATATTGGGAAAGCTCTTGTCGTCGCGCAGGAGCACATTGTATCGCGGCTTCAGCTGCTTGATCAGGTTCTGCTCAAGCAGCAGCGCCTCGGTCTCGGTGCGGGTGGTGAGGAACATCATCGAGGCGGTTTCGGAAATCATCCGCTCGATGCGATGCGAATGGCCCGGGCGGGCATAGCTCGAAACCCGCGCCCGCAGATTGCGCGCCTTGCCGACATAGAGCACCCGCGCCTGCGCATCGAGCATCCGATAGACGCCCGGCGAGGATTCGAGCCGGTGCAGATAGGACTGGATACAGGTATAGCCCCTGAGCGGCGCGCTCTCGCTCCCGGCCTCTGTTCCGGCCCCGGTTTCTGGCATTTCGGTCATGGCCCCGAGATATGATTCCCCGGTGCCGGCTGCAATCTCGGGTCGCCGGAATCAAGCCCGGACAAATCCACCGTTCCTGTGGATAACCCTGGAGATAATTCTTGGCCGATCCGGAATTTCCCTTCTATTCGATCAACTTCGCCAAATCGCACAGATTTTGCGCAAATTCTCAAGCCACTGGAAAACCTGAATATTTCCCGCAGGTTCCGGCAAGGTGATGAATCCAAACGCAGATTCCAGCCCGGGACGGCGCCGCGCCGGGACCGGTGCAAAAGTTAACGCGTCCGGCACGTCAGAGGTGGTCGGGAATGTCCGGTGTCTGCCAGCCGAGGTGCTGTCCGCCGTCAACACACAGAAGCTGCCCGGTCACGGCGGGAGCATCGAGGAAATAGGCCAGCGCAGCCACGATATCCGACGGGTTCGAGCCCCGCTGCAGCACGGTGCCCGCACGCTGGGCGGCGAAATGCTCTTCGCGCTGGCGGGTGGCGCGGATGGTCGGGCCGGGGCCGATCGCGTTCACCCGGATCGCCGGGGCGAGCGCCTGCGCGGCGGTCTGCGTCAGGGTCCAGAGCGCGGCCTTGGACAGGGTATAGGTCATGAATCCGGGGGTGAGCTTGCGCACGCTCTGATCGACCATGTTGACCACGAGCGCGGTTGCGAGCGGTTCGCCGTTTTCGTCCGTTTCCGGTTCGAACCCCTGCGCCGCCAGCGCCTGGATCAGCAGGAAGGGCGCGCGCAGGTGGCATTGCATGTGGCGGTCCCATGTCTCGCGGGTCGCGGTCATGAGCGTGTCGTTGTCAAAGATCGACGCATTGTTCACAAGGCAGTCGATCGGCCCGCCGAGCGCCTCTGCAGCCGCGGGCAGAAGCGCCGCGGTCTGTTCGTCCACGGTCAGGTCGGCCTGCAGCGCGACCGCCTGCTGGCCGAGCGCGCGAATTTCGGCGACGACCTCTTCGGCGCCGGATTTCGAACTTGCGTAATGCACCGCGACGTCAAAACCGCGCCGCGCGAGGCAAAGCGCCATTTCCCGGCCAAGCCGCTTTCCCGCCCCCGTGACCAGTGCCCTGTTCATCGTCGCGATCTCCCTCTTGCTGTCGAATCGGCCTCTTGCCGGCCGGGGATCGTCACCCGTGGCCGTTGTCTTCGCAAGGGCAGCGCCCGCGGCCGATGCGATAGCGCCCGCAGGAGGGGCAGCGCAGGGCCTGCCGCCGTCCCCGTCGCCGGGCCTGCCCCGGCAGGCGCAGCTTGCCGAACATGGCGAGGGCCGCAAAGCCGATCAGGAACAGAAGGACGATCTTGACGATCATCAGAGCCCGAAGCGGGCAAAGGCCGCCCGCTCCTCCAGCCCGGCCAGCATGCCCTGTGCCGTCTCCGCCCCGAGCCGCGCCAGCAGCGGGCGTTTCTGGCCGAACCGGCGCAGCCGCACTTTGTCGCCGAAACGTTCGCGCAGCTTGGGGACGAGATGGGCAATGCCGTCGATCAGGCCAAGCTCCTGCGCCTTCCGGCCAAGCCATATGTCGCCGGTGAAAAGGTCGGCCGCCTCGTCCAGCCGCGCGCCGCGCCGGGCCCGGACATGGGCGATGAAATTCCGGTGCACCTGGTCCAGCGTCGCGTCGAGCCGCGCCACATCCTCCGGGTTTTCGGGGCGGAACGGGTCGAGCATGGATTTCGAGCGCCCGGCCGTGTGCACCCGGCGTTCGATCCCGTGCCGGGCAAGGAATTCATGCGCGCCGAACCCGGCGGAAATGACCCCGATCGAGCCGATGATCGAACTCTCGTCCGCCCAGATCTCATCCGCCGCAGTGGCCAGCCAGTAACCGCCCGAAGCGGCGACATCCTCGACAAAGGCGAGCACCGGGATCCTGTTTTTCTCGGCGAGGGCGCGGATATGCGCGCCGATCAGCGAGGCCTGGACCGGCGATCCGCCGGGCGAGTTGATCTCGAGCGCGACGGCCGCGGGCCTGCCGCTGCGGAACGCCTTTTCCAGCAGCGGCGCGATCCGCGCGGCGCTGAGCGTCATGCGCCCCGAAGTGCCGATGCCGCCCTGCAGGCGCAGCACCGCGACCAGCGGCGGTTTCTTGACGAAGGGCAGCGGCACTCTCATGGCGCAGCATGTAAAGCCCCGCGCGGTGCGGCGCAAGGCGGCTGCGCGGTCCCGCACGGTGATTGCGGCGGCGTCATACCGCAAGCCACGCAGCGCTGAGTTCCGGGCGCGCGTCGAGTTCGGCCAGGCTGCCGCTGAAGCGCAGGCTGCCGCGGTCCAGCACCAGCGCATGGCTGGCCACCGCACGGGCGAAATACAGGTTCTGTTCGGACAGCAGCACCGTCAGCCCCTGCACGCGCAGTTCCAGGATCGCCCGCGCCATGTCCTCGACGATCACCGGCGCGATGCCCTCGGACGGCTCGTCCAGCAGCACGCAGGACGGATTGCCCATGAGCGTGCGCGCGATCGCGAGCATCTGCTGCTCGCCCCCCGAAAGCTCGCGGCCCCGGTTGCGGCGGCGCTCGGCAAGGTTGGGGAACAGGTCGAACAGGCGCTCGGTGCTCCAGTGCGCGGCCCCGTCCCGCTTCGGCTGGCGCCCGACCTCAAGATTTTCAAGCACGCTCAGATCGGTGAAGATGCGCCGCTCCTCGGGCACATAGCCAAGCCCCGCCCGCGCCACCCGGTGCGGCGGCCAGCCGGTGATGTCGCGGCCCTGAAAGCGCACCCGCCCCGGGCGCGGGGCGATCATCTGCATGATGGTCTTGAGCAGCGTCGTCTTGCCGGCGCCGTTGCGCCCGAGCAGCGCGACCACCTGCCCCTGCCCGACCGTAAAGGAAAGATCGTGCAGCACCTGCGCCTTGCCGTAAAAGGCGCTGACATGGGCAAGGTCAAGCATCATGCCCCGCCCCCTCCGCTGCGTGCAAGAAGCGTTCCGCCGCCCAGATAGACCTCCTGCACCTGCGGGTCGGCGCGGATTTCCCCGGCGGTGCCCTCCGCGATCAGCCGGCCCCGGTTCAGCACCATGATGCGGCTCGCGTGGGCGAATACCGCCTCCATGTCGTGTTCCGTGAACAGCACCGCCAGCCCGCGCTCGCGGGTGATGCGCGCGACCAGCCGCATGAGCGCGGCGCGTTCTCCCGCCGCCATGCCGGCGGTCGGCTCGTCCAGCAGCAAAAGCCGCGGCCCATGCGCGAGCGCAACCGCGAGTTCAAGCCGCTTGAGATCGCCGTAAGCCAGCGTCGCCGCCGCGCGCCCGGCCTGATCGCCCATCCCGACCAGATCGAGCAGCGCGCGCGCCTCGTCACGATAAAGCCTGTGCGCCCGCCGGATCATGTTGAACAGGCGGCGGTGATGCGAGATCAGCGCCATCTGGACGTTCTCCGCGACGGTCATCGAAAGATAGGTCGCCGTCACCTGAAAGGTGCGCCCGACGCCAAGGCGCCAGATCCGGCGCGGCGGCAGGCCGGTGATCGGGATGCCCTCAAGCAGAACCTGCCCCCGGTCGGGTCGCAACTGCCCGGTCAGCATGTTGAAACAGGTGCTCTTGCCCGCCCCGTTCGGCCCGATCAGCGCCAGCATCTCGCCCCGGGCAAGGTCGAAGGACAGGTCATCGACCGCCCGGATCGCGCCGAAGGACCGCGCAAGGCCGCGCACCGAAAGCATGGTGGTCATCATCGCGGTCATGGGGAATTCTCCCGCTCGCGGGCGGGGCCGCGCAGCCGGTCGGCAAGGTTGCGCAGCGAACCGACGATCCCTTCGGGAAAGAGGATCACCACGGCAATGACCACAAGCCCGAGCGCAAGGCGCCAGTATTCGAACCGCCCCAGCAGATCCTCGACCGCCGCGAAACCCGCACCGCCGACGACGCCGCCGGACAGCGTCTTGACGCCGCCGAGCAACACCACGATCAGCGCATCGAAGGAGCGCGCGATCTCGAGTTCGTTGGGAAAGACGCTGCCCTTGGCAAAGACGAACAGCCCCCCGGCCAGCCCCGCCATGGCCCCGGCAATGGCAAAGGCGATCCATTGCACGACCCGCGTGTTGATTCCCGTCGCCTCGGCCTGGCGCAGGCTGTCGCGCGCCGCCCGCAACCCGTAGCCGAAGGGCGCGTGGGCAAGGTGGCGCAGCACGAGAATGCCCCCGACCGCAAGCACGAGCACGAGATAGAAGAACACCGCCCGCGGCGCGGCCCAGGGTGCGGGCCAGATGCCGACCATGCCGTCATCGCCGCCGGTCACTCCGGTCCACTGATGCGCGATGCTCCAGAGCAGTTGCGCAAAGGCCAGCGTCAGCATGGCGAAATAGACGCCCCGCAGCCGCAGGCAGATCCAGCCGAACACCAGCGCGAGAAGCCCCGCACAGAGCGGCGCGAGCAGCAGGGCAAGCTCCATCGGGCTGCCGGCATGGCGCACGAGCAGCGCCGCCCCGTAGGCACCGCCGCCGAAGAACGCCGCGTGGCCGAAGCTGATGAGCCCCCCCTGCCCCAGCAGGAAATGCAGCGAGGCGGCGAAAAGGCAGAAGATCAGGATGTCGCTGGCCAGTGTGACGATGAACGGCGGTGCAAGGGCCGGCAGCAACGCCAGCGCCCCTAACCCGAGCGCGACCAGCAGCCGGACGCGCGCGGATGCGGGGCGGATCGGGCGCTCGGGCGCGCCGGGCTGGCCGTGGTCCCCCGCGACCTCGGCCCGCCCGAGCAGCCCCCAGGGGCGGATCATCAGCACCAGCGCCATCACCACGAACATGAGCACAAGCGTGCTCTGCGGCAGATAGGTCACGCCGAACACATTGAGCACCGACACCAGCACCGCCGCCAGCCAGGCGCCGGGCAGCGACCCCATGCCGCCGATCACCACCACGACAAAGACCGCGGCAAGGATGTTGAAATCCATCAGGAGATCGGCCCCCCCCTTGGGAAGCTGCACCGCCCCGCCAAGCCCCGCCAGCGCACAGCCGAGCGCGAACACCCCGGTGAACAGCCAGCGCTGGTTGACGCCGAGCGCCGAGACCATCTCGCGATCCTGCGTCGCGGCACGGACAAGAACGCCAAGCCGCGTGCGCGCGATCAGCCACCAGAGCCCGAGCGCGACCAGCGGCGTCACCGCGATCAGCACGAGGTCATATTCCGGCACCGGCTCTCCCATGATCCGCAGCACACCGTCGAATCCGGGCGCGCGCGGGCCAAAGAGGTCGGACGGCCCCCAGATCATCAGCGCCAGATCCTGCACGACGAGGATCACGCCGAAGGTGGCGACCAGCTGGAAAAGTTCGGGCGCGCGATAGATCGGGCGCAGCACCAGCATTTCGACCAGCGCCCCGATCAGCCCGACCGCCAGCGCCGCGAGCAGGACCGCCGCCCAGAACCCGACCGCGCCCGGAAGCGCCTGCATCAGCGAATAGCCGATGAAGGCGCCGAGCATGTAGAACGAACCATGCGCAAAGTTCACGATCCGCGTCACGCCGAAGATCAGCGACAGGCCCGACGCGACCAGGAACAGCGCGCTGGCATCGGCAAGCCCGGTCAGAAGCTGTGCAAGAAGCGGCCCCACGATGCGCGCGCCGCCCCGCTCAGCCCTCGGGGCGCAGCTTGCGCACCACGTCGTCCGCCGGCAGGTAATCGGCCCCGTCGCGATATTCCCAATCGACCATCACTCCCTTGCCGTCGCGCAGCGCGGTGGTGCCGACGAAGGCGCCCATGGTCGATTGATGGTCGATCTCGCGATAGGTGATCTCGCCGACCGGCGTGTCGAGCGTCAGCCCGATGAATGCCTCGCGCAGCGCCTCGGGCTCGGTCGAGCCGGCACGCTCGATCGCCGCGGCGATCGACAGTCCGGTGTTGTAGCCGACGATCGAGCCGTTGCGGGGATAGTCGTTCCAGCGGGCCTCGTAGGCGCGGACGAAATCCCCCTTGGGGCCTTCGTCGAAATCGTACCAGGGAAAGCCGGTCACGACCCAGCCTTCAGACGCCTCGGCCCCCACCGGATCAAGGTATTCCGGCTCTCCCGAAAGCAGGCCGAACACCTCGCGCCCCTCGAACAGGCCGCGCATGTTGCCCTCGCGCATGAACTTCCCGAGATCCCCGGCAAAGGTCACGTTATAGATCGCGTCCGGCTTCGCGCGCTCCAGCGCCTGCACCTCGGCGGCGGCGTCGATGTTGAACAGCGGCGGCCATTGCTCGGCGACGAATTCGACCTCGGGCTTCAGCGCGGTGAGCGTTTCCTTGAAGGCCGCGACGGCATCCTTGCCATAGGCATAGTTGGGCGCGATCGTCGCATAGCGGACCGCGTCGGTCTTTGCCGCCTCTTCGGCCAGCATCGCCGCCTGCATGTAGGTCGAGGTGCGCAGGCGGAAGGTCCAGTCATTGCCCTTTTCCCAGACCAGCGCATCGGCCAGCGGCTCGGATGCGAGATAGACATAACCGCGGTTTGCCGCGAGCGAACTGAGCGCGAGCCCCACATTCGACAGGATCGCCCCGGTCAGCATCACCGTGCCTTCGCGGGTCATCAGTTCCTCGGCGATCCTGATCGCCTCGCCCGGCTCGGCCTGATCGTCGCGATAGATCACCTCGAGCGGACGGCCGAGCACGCCGCCACCCTCGTTGATCTGCTCGACCGCAAGCGCGAGCCCCTTGCGATAGGGTTCGGCAAAGGCGGCCATGCGCTTGAAATGGTTGATTTCCCCGATCCGGATCGGCCCGTCCTGCGCAAGGCCGGGCACAGGTGCAAGCGCCATCGCGGCGGCGCCGAGAATGGCCACGAGGCTGGTTCTACGTTTCATCGGATGGCATCCCGTTGTTGTCGATCATGCTGCGCGAAAGCCTGCGACGTGAAAGCCTGCAACCTGGCCGAGACCCGCCTTGACATGCGGGCAATATCCGGTCGGAAACTCTCCGCGCCGGCGCCGAACCTTCCCGTGCGGCAACCTTGCTCAATCGCGGCGCGAGCGCAAGCATATCCGTCGATATGCGGCAAAGCACCGGGCACACCTTCTGCGTCCCGGCGCGTGGTCCGTCCGCGCCCTCTTGCCCTGGCAGGACCGATGACAGATCTTGTGGCGGGCCGCAAAATATGGCCTAGACCACCGCGAAACGTTTCAGAAAGGGTGCATCGTGTCTGACAGACCTGCAATCCGCCATGTCGTCTTCTTCAGCGCAAGGGACAAGGCCGACATCCCGCGCATAGTCGAGGGACTCGGGCAGCTTGCCGACATTCCGCATGCGCAGTTCTTCGAGGTGCGCCGCAACAGCCGCAGCGATGCCCATTCGACCGAGGTCGACGTGATCGTCTATGCCGAATTCGCCAGCGCCGAGGATCTGGCGGCCTACAAGGCGCATCCGATCTATGAGAACTCCACCGCCACGGTGAAGCCGCTGCGCGAACTGCGGATTGCCGCCGATTTCTGAAGCAGGCGACGACAGCAACAGGATACCAGCCACCCGATGCCCGATCCGCGCGTGATCTTCGAACACGGCCCCGTTCCCGGCGGCACGGCGTTTCGCTCATTGCGGCGAATCATCCGCGCGGATGATCCGGGCGAGGTGCCGGCGGCGCTTGCGGCGTTGCAGGATGCCCATGACAACGGCCACTGGCTGGCCGGCTATGCGGGGTATGAGCTCGGCTATCTGTTTTCGGACAAGCTGCACGATCTGCTGCCCACACGGCGCGACATGCCGCTGCTGCTGTTCGGCGTCTTTGATGCGCCCGAACCCGTGGCCGCCCCCCCGCAGGACGAGGAGCGGGCGAGCTTGGGCCGCTTCCGTCCCGACTGGGACAGCGACAGCTATGGCGCGGCGTTCGCCCGGGTGCAGGATTACATCGCCGCCGGCGACATCTATCAGGCCAACCTGACCTTCCCCATGCGCACGACGCGCAGCGGCAGCATCGATTCGCTCTGGCAACGGCTGCGCGATCGGCAGGCGGCGCCCCACGGGGCGCTGGTCGATCTTGGCGGCCCCGTCGTGCTGTCACGTTCGCCCGAACTGTTCTTTTCCGTGGACCGGCAGGGCCGGCTGGCGGCGCAGCCGATGAAAGGCACGATCGCCCGCGGCGCGACCCCGGAAACCGATACCGCAAACATCCGCTGGCTGCATGAATCGGCCAAGAACCGGGCCGAGAACCTGATGATCGTCGATCTGCTGCGCAACGACATGAGCCGGATCGCCGAAATCGGCACGGTCCGGGTGCCGGCGCTTTTCACGGTCGAGACCTATGCGACGCTGCATCAGATGACCTCGCGCATCACCGCGCAGCTTGCGCGCGGCATCACGCTGACGCAGATTTTCGAGGCGCTGTTCCCCTGCGGCTCGATCACCGGCGCCCCGAAGATCCGCTCGATGCAGATTCTCGCCGAACTCGAACCCGCCGCCCGCGATGTCTATTGCGGCGCCATCGGCTGGATCGCCCCGGACGGATCCATGTCGTTCTCGGTGGCGATCCGCACCCTGATCTGCGGGCCCGGGAACCTCGTGCGGGTGAATGTGGGCGGCGGCGTGATCCACGACAGCGATGCCGGGTCCGAATATGCCGAAGCCTTGCTCAAGGCGCGCTTTGCCGACCTCTCCGGGCAGGGGGAAACCTCCGCGCCTCCGGCCGGCTGACGGCAGCGGCCGGCCGGGCATCCGCAGACCGGGTCCGGTCCGCTTTTCGGGCAGCCTGCGGCGGGGATGCGCAAACCGCGGAGAATTGCCGGACTCCGTCAGGAAATGCGGCTCAGCAGCGGCTGATGATTGCGTATATGCCGGCGGATCATGCCCCGGACCGCCCGCCCGGGCGGGATCGGCCGCGCGCTTGACGGCGGCTGCCCGGGCTCGCGCAGCTCCGGGAACAGCGCCAGAATTTCCGCCACGGCCTGCCGCCCCGCCATGCGGAGCGCCTCGCGTCCGGTGAACAGCGATTCCGCCTCGCAGCCATTGGCAAAGATCACCTCGTGACGGGCGAACAGCAGGTGGAAATATTCGACCTCTTCGGCGCCATGGTCGGTCTCCACGCCCTCGAGCGCAAGAAGCTGGCGCGCCGCGACCAGAACCTCGGGTGCGCCGAACATGCGCAGGGCGATCCGGGACCGGATCAGGATCCGGTGCTGCGGCGACACCACGAGATCAAGCCGCGGCAGCCCCTCGCCAAGCGCACCGGCGGCGATGCGGATCGGGCGCAGCCGCGGAAACAGCGCGAGTTCGGCAGCGCACAGCCGCCGCGAGCCGACCCACCGGACCGCCTGCAGCCCGTGGTCACGGGTCAGGACCAGATCGCCGGGTTTCAGCTCCTCGACCGGAGTGTCGCCGGCCGGGGTGCGGATGAGGGCACCGCGCCCGAAACAAATCGCATCCTCGTTGAGCCCGGTCACGCGATAGCTGATGATCGGTATGAAATGGGTGTTTTCAAAGGGTGCGGCAGCGATGACCTCGATCCCGGTGATCGCGCTTATCCCGGCCCAGTCGGCAGCGGTTTCCGGTTTCGGGGCAAAGAACAGGTCACCCGTCCCGGTCTGCATGAGCAGCCCGTCAAGCTCCTGCACCGTCACATCCCCGGTTTCATCGGGCACCCGGACCGCGAACCGCGCATCGACGAATGCGACGACCATCGTATCGGTGACGGGCTCGCCGCTTTCCGGGTCGAGATAGGAAAACCGCGAGGGCGGCGGCGTGAGCCCGCGCGAGCCCCCGCCCTGGTGGCTGGCCCGGAAACCTCGGCGCCGCCGGTCCGGTCCGATGCCGCGGTCAGGTCGACGGCGGCGATGTCGCCCCCTTCGGCTGTTTCCCCGATAAGCCAGGACGCCCGCAGGGCCGAGATATTCGCCGTCTGGTAGGTGTTCAGAACGGGAATGTTTCCCATCCACATCCAGGTTACGGTCGTGCTCATGCCACGGCCCCCTGCCATCGGTTTCAATCCGGCCTCTCAGCACCGGCGCCGATGGTAGATCGGGCGGGCCCGCCAATCAACCAGGGGTTGCTGTTCGCCCGGATCCCTGGCAGTTCCGCGGTTTTCCGGTCACAGTCCGCACCGAATCCGCCTTCAGCGCACCACATGCACCGAGCAATGCGCGCTGCGCACCACATGCGCCGCCGTCGAGCCCAGCAGCAGATCCTGCATCCCCGGCCGGTGCGATGCGACGATGATCAGGTCGGGCTTGTTGGCCTTGGCCCAGTCCATGATGCTGCGCCCCGGATGGCCTTCCACGACCTGCGCCCGCGCATTCGGAATCTCCGCCGCCAGATCCTGCAGCTCGGCCCGGATCGCGCTGCGCGCCTCGGCCAGGTAATCGGCCGAGATATAGGACATCGCATAGCTCGGCACCTGCTCGATCACATGCATGAGCGTCACCTGTGCCTCGGGGGCCGCAAGCCTGCGCGCAAGGCTGAGCTGCGCCTGAAGGTCGCGATCGGCATCGAATGCGATCGGAACGAGGATATTGTGGTAAATCATGATGCTCTCCGGAACGCTGCGGGCCGTCGGCCCGCATGGTGTGAACCGCGGCTATGCGGGCCCGAGCCGCGCCTTCACTTCATCGACAAGACCCCGGATCTCGTCATGGGCGGGCCCCTTCGCTGCCTCGAGCGCCGCCCGGCCCCGCGCCAGCGTCTCGGCGTAGGTCACGCGATTGGCAAGGCTCGCGGCCGCGACCTCGGCATCAAGCCGGGCCGCGCTGTCGCCGACTTCGCTCTCAAGGCGGGTTCCCGGCCGGCCGCGGGTCATCACGATCAGCGCCGGGATTCCCTCGCTGCGCGTCAGGTCCAGCACCGCCTCGACCGCCCAGAGATCAAGATGCGATGTGGCGACCGGAATCAGCACCAGATCCGAGATCCGCAACGCCGGGCGCAGGTCGCTGTCGGCCTTGGGCGGCGTGTCGATGATGACGAAATCATGACTGTCGGCCAGCTTGCGGCACTCATAGGGAACGCCCCAGGCGGAGGCGGTGGAAAATTCGATCCCCGGCTCGGGCAGCCCCTCGATCCGCGCCATGAACCAGCGCCCGGAACTTCCCTGCGGGTCGGTATCCACCAAGGCGACCGAATGGCCCGCCTGGGCAAGACCGACGGCAAGATTGACCGCCACGGTGGTCTTGCCGCTGCCGCCCTTCTGCTGCGCTATGGTGATGATCCGCCCCATCGCCTCTCCGGCCCTGCTCTCCGCCAGCCTAGAGCAAGCCCTTGCAAAGGCAAGCGCTAACGATCTGTTAACCACGCTCTTTCATGGTGACGGCGAAGGGATTCCCCATGCGCGTCATCCTCGTCTTTCTGCTGTGCATCGGACTGCTGGCGGGCACGCCGGCAGAGGCCGGTGCCTGGCTGCGCGAAAAGGGCAGCGGCTTCCTCGCCACCTCGGCGGTGCTGCGCGGGCCGACCGAAACCCCGCAACTCGAAAACCGCATCTATGCCGAATACGGCCTGTTCCGGCACCTGACGCTCGGTATTGATCTGAACCACAAGACCGCGGTCGACGAAACCGAACTGGTGGCGGTGCAGACCGGCCATGCAGTGCTGTTTCTGCGCGTTCCGCTTACCCCCGAATCCTGGCGCACGCGTTACGCGCTCGAACTCGGGCTCGGCCGCACCATGCGCAAAACCGGCCGGGCGCGCATGTCCTCGCTTGCGCTCGCGGTCGGGCGCGGTTTTGAACGTCCCTTCGGGGGCGGCTGGATGTCGCTGCAGGCCACCGTTGAACACCACGCCGGCATGGCGGGCCGCAGCTACAAGGTCGATTCCGGCATCGGGCTCTCGAACGGGCGCATGTTCCGCCCCATGCTGCGGCTCGAGGCCTCCCGGATCGCTGATGCACCGGTCTCCTGGTCGCTCATCCCGGCGATCCAGATCGGGCGCGGCGACAAGACGGTCTGGGTCCTCGGGGTCGAGCGTCGGTTCGGCCCGACCCCCGGCACCGGGGTCGAACTCGCGATCTGGCGCGAATTCTGACCCCCTGGCGTCATGCCTCAGAGATCGACCCGCACCACCACGGAGACCTCGCCCCGCACCGCCTCGCCCCAGGCAAGCGTGATCCGCTCCTGCCCGGCGCCCTTTTCCAGCCCGGCATGGGGCGCGAGGAATCTGGTTGCCCCCTGGCCGTTGCGCAGCTCGCCTATGGCGACCACCGCATCGACCGCCCGCGCCCGTCCGCCGAAGGGCAGCTCTCCGTCGGTGTCGACGGTCCATTGCGCCGCTGCCGTGCCCTGATTGTGGCGCAGCCGCAGCGGGCTGGCGGTCCGCTTCTCGACGTTGTGATAGGTGTTGTCGGCAAAGACCACATCCCTCGTGCGGGCAAAGTTCAGCCCGGCAAAGGTGTCATCCACCCGCTCGCCCCGCTGGATCCTGCCGCTGAGCGAGCGGAACACGTTGCCGCTCACCGTCAGCCCGTTCAGGAAATGCCCGGCGCCATAGGGTTTGACGACGATCTGGCTGAACCACGGCGCCGCCGCGCTGGTCAGGAAGATGTTCCCGGTGACGCTCATGGCGCTGAAGGAAAACCCCGAGGTGAACACCGGGTCGCGGTCGTGTTCGTTGGTCCATTCGATCGAGCAGTTGTCGACATAGTTGCCGGTGATGGTCGCGCCCTTGTAAGTGCCGATCATGATCAGCCCGGCGGTGCGCACGCCGTTGTTCACGCCGTCGCCCTGGAAGAAGTGGTTGCCGATCACGATGCTGTCGGTCCCGCCCAGAACGGCGAAATGCTTGAACTTGGTGGCACGGTTATGGCGCAGCTTGACGTCGTTGGCATTGGCGTTGAGCGCGATGGTCTTGCGATATTCCACGTCGAGCGGCTCTTCCGCCGACAGGAACTGGCAACGGTCGATCAGCATCCCCTGGCAGCCGGCCCCGATCGAACTCAGCCCGCGATCCATCGGCCGCGAGATGAAACAGTCCCGCAGGCTGAAGGTCTGCCCCGCCGGCGCAAGGCGGATGCCGCTGCAGATCCCGCCGCACTGGAACTCCACGTTCGAGATGGACAACTGGTTCAGCCGCTCGAAACCGCTGAAATCCAGCAGATATCTGAACCCGTGGAACGTATAGACCTGCGATGCCGCCGCGCCGTAAAGCGGTGCGCTCAGCGTGATCTCCCCGGCGCCGACGTTTCTGGCCTGGACGTAGACCTCACGCCCCACCCCGTTGCCGGTGACCAGCGCGCCGACCGGAACATTGGCGACATTCTCCACATTGGTCAGCCTGCGTGCATCGCCGGAGCCGTAAGAGGCACGCGACGTCACCACCTCCGTTTCCCATGCCGGCGACTCCGCGGCCACGAACTGGCCGTTTCGGATCACGCGGCGCGTGGCATAGCTCGCCTTGTTGGGCACCGCCGCCGCCATGTCGATCGGCCCGGTCACGGTGATCTTGCGCCCGCCGAGATCGAGCGATTCGTGATCCACGTTGTTGAGCAGCGCCTGAAACGCCTTGCGGAAGGCCAGCTCCTCGTTGCCGAAGGCATCCGCATAGGCCGGCAGGTCAAAGCTGCGCGTCAGCAGCAGCATCTTGTCCGCAGGCATCGAAACCGTGCCCTCGAACACGACCGGGGCCTCGATGGTCACGCTGTCTGCAAGAAAGTAATCCCCCTTGGGCACGAACAGGGTCCGCCCCTGCGTCGCCGCATCCGCCGCAAGAAAGGCCGCCGTGTCATCGGTGCTGCCGTCGCCGGCCGCGCCGAAATCGCGCACATCGACACGACCGATCATGTCGCCCAGAAATATCCCGGTGACGTCCTCGATCTCGATGGCGTCGATCCGCACCGCACCGCCGTTCTGCCCGGTCAGATCCAGCCCGAAATGGCCATAGATCGCGCGCGTGCCCCAGGGCATGTCCACGCCGCCGCGCGCCCCGGGGCCGACGATGGCGGCGACCTCGACCACCTCGCCATAACTTGCCAGCACCACCGTCGGCCCGACCTCGACCACGCCGCCGACATGAGCCCCGCCACCTGCGCCCGCCCAGCCGGCGATCCGCACCGACGGCAGCGCGCCGCTCACCGCCTTGACGCGCGCGCGGATCTGCAGATAGCACCCCGGCAGCAGCGGCGTCTCGCCCATGAACCGCAGCTTCTGCACCGACTGCGTTTTCTGCAACTCCAGACAACTGCCGAAATCCGGATCCGCCGTGACGACGGCTGCGTTCGGCGCCCCCGCATAGGTATCCGAGCCCGGCGTGCCGTCCCCGCTCGACCAGACGGAAAGCCCGTCAGCAAATGCCGGAGGCATGAACAGAATGCCGTCGGTGATTGCCTTGTTCATGAATATCCCTTTCCCATCGGCTGAACAGCGCGCCCGGCGGCCTGATCCGTGGCTGCCCCGACGCGAGGGAAAGAGATAACGGCAAAGGGTGAAGGCGCGCTCACGCCACCGTCACGGTGCCGTTGCGCGCCTCCGTTTCGACAGGGGTCAGACCGCCTCGGCCAGCAGGTCGCCCGCCAGCGCGCGGTCGATCAGTTCGATCGTCTCGCCGACCCCGTAAAGCGCGATGAAACCGCCGAAACGCGGCCCCTGGCTCGCCCCGAGCAGAACCTCGTACAGCGCCCCGAACCAATCGCGAAGCGGGTCGAACCGCTCGCGCCCCACCGCATAGACAACCGATTGCAACGCCTCGTCCTCAAGCGGCCCGTCGTAAGCGGCAAGATCCGCGCGCAACTGCTGCAACGCCTCGCGCTCGGCTTCGGTCGCGGCGCGATAGCGGCGGGTCGGGCGGATGAAATCCTCGTAATAGCGCAGCGCATGGCCGACCGCCTTGGCCAGATCGGGGTGGCTTTCGGGCGAGGCATCCGGCGCGTAACGGCGGATGAACCCCCAGAGCTGCTCGTCATTCTCGGCGCTGGAAACCGCAGCAAGGTTCAGCAGCATGGCAAAGGGCACGATGAGCGTCGACTGCGGCACATCCCCGCCGTGGATATGCCACACCGGGTTGTTGAGCCGCACCGCCGCGTCCTGACCGGCATAGGCCCGCAACTGCTGGTGATATTCATCCACCGCCTTCGGGATCACGTCGAAATACAGCCGCTTCGCGGTTTTCGGCTTCTGATACATGAAATAGGACAGGCTCTCGGTGGTCGCATAGCGCAGCCATTCGTCGATGCTGATGCCGTTGCCGCTCGACTTGCTGATCTTCTGCCCGTGTTCGTCCAGGAACAGCTCATAGACGAAATGCTCGGGCGGGCGGGCGCCCAGCACGCGGCAGATACCGTCGTAGATCGGCGTATTCGAGGAATGGTCCTTGCCATACATCTCGAAATCCACCCCGAGCGCCGCCCAGCGCGCGCCGAAATCCGGCTTCCACTGCAGCTTCACGTTGCCGCCGGTGACCGGAAGGGTCCATTCGCGCCCGGTTTCGTCATCGAAGGTGATCGTGCCTTCGCGCGCATCGACATTCTTGAGCGGCACGTAAAGCACCCGCCCGGTTTCGGGGTGGATCGGCAGAAAGATGGAATAGGTTTTCTGACGCTCCTCGCGCAGGCTTTTCAGCATGATCTTCATCAGATCGTCATAGCGCTCGGCACTGCGCAGCAGCACTTCATCGAACTGACCCGAGCGATAAAACTCGGTCGCGCTGACGAATTCGTAATCGAACCCGAAAGTGTCGAGAAACCGCCGCAGCATGGCATTGTTATGTGCGCCAAAGCTTTCATGCGTGCCGAACGGATCGGGCACCGATGTCAGCGGCTTTTGCAGGTGTTCGCGCAGCATGTCCTGATTGGGCACGTTCCCCGGAACCTTGCGCATTCCGTCCAGGTCATCCGAAAAACACACGAGCCGGGTCGGAATATCGCTCAGCACCTCGAAGGCGCGGCGGATCATCGTGGTGCGCGCAACCTCGCCGAAAGTGCCGATATGCGGCAGCCCCGACGGGCCGTAACCGGTCTCGAAAAGCACATGTCCCTTGGCCGGCGGCGCCTTTTCGTAACGTTTCAGGATCCGGCGGGCTTCCTCGAAAGGCCAGGCTCGGGACTGAAACGCGGCTTCGCGCAATTCGGACATCTTCTCTTCTCCAGAAATCACAGCGGCATGCGACCTTCGCGCACCCCTTGGGCCGCTACCTATTGTGCCACCGCAGGAGGGTCAATAATCTGCCCGGAAATGCCCGGCTCACAGCAGGAAGGAAGGGTCATGCAGGAGGTCGATCAGTTGAGCGCGCAGGACGCGCTGGTTGCTCTCATGGTCGTGGTATCAGCGGCGGATGAAACGATCCGCACTGCCGAACTGGTCAAGATTCAGGCGCTGATAAATCATCTTCCGGTGTTTGCCGACTACAACGACACGAGAATGACCGCCATGGCGCAGGCCGTGTTCGGGCTGCTCGAACAGGAGGACGGGCTCGACACGCTGTTCAACCGGGTGCGCGGCGCGTTGCCCGAGCGGCTCCGCGAAACCGCTTATGCACTGGCCTGCGACGTCGCCGCCTCCGACGGGGGGCTTGCCCAGACCGAATTGCGCATGCTGCAGGAAATCCGCCACGAACTGGACATCGACCGGCTGCATGCCGCGGCGATCGAACGCGGCGCGCGGGCGCGCCACATGACCTGAACGACTAGCTGCAGTAGAGCGCACCCCAGCGCTCGATCAGCTTCTGCTGCAGGGACTTCGCCCGTGCGTTCCAGTTGCGCGCGCCGGGCGGGATCTCCTGCTCGCTGCCGGCGTGGGCGGCGCGCTGGTCGGCATCGGCCGAGAATATGGCAAAGGCCAGATCGGTCCCGTCCGCCCCGGTCATGAAACCGCCCAGCCCCGAGACGAAATTCAGCGTGCCGGTCTTGGCATCGACCCGGATCGGATGGTTCGCATCGGGGCGGCCGCCCGCATCCCGGAGGGTGAATTCCTTGAGCAACGGGCGCAGCTGCTCCTGCGCGCGGGCCTGGACCAGCGCCGCCACAAGGTCATCCGGCGTCATCCGCGACGCATCGCCCAGCCCCGAATGGTCAATGAGCCGCGTTCCGCGCATCCCGTAACGCGCCGCCGCCCAGTCGCTCATCACCTGCGCCGAGGCGCGCATCGACGCCGGCCGCCCGTTGCGCGTCGCGGTGGCGGTCATGCCGACCATCTCGGCGGTCAGGTTGTTCGACCATTTCAGCATGTCGCGCAGGATCTCCTGCAGCGGCTCGCTCTGGTGCTCGACCAGCACGCGCGCATCGGCGGGCGTCGCCCCGGCACCGATGCCGGCGGCCGGCAGCGTGATTCCCTGCGCCTCGGCCAGGGTGCGGAACACATCGCCCGCATAGGCGCCCGGCCGGCGCACCGGCAGCCATCGTGCGCCCTCGGTGCCCAGCGCCGCGCGCGCGACGCTCCAGCTGTCGCCGCCGCCCGTGTCACTGTAGCCATAGACCGGCGTTGCCCGGCTTTCGACCACGACCTTCGCGACCGTGACCGCCGGGCGGTAATCCCGCGCCCGTGCCTCGAGCGTGAGCGAATAGCCGTCACCCGCCTGTTTCCACTCGAAATGCACGCGGTTGTAGTTCAGCGCGATCCCCGAAACCGCCGGGCTGTAGGCCAGTTGCGCCGCCTGCGCCGGGTCGATGCTGCGCACCGCCGGCAAAGCGCCCTCGTCAACCAGAAAACGCCCCTGCACGCCCCGCACCCCCACCTGCGCAAGCTGCGACACCATGCGGGCCAGATCGTCCGTATCGAGCGAGGGATCGCCGCCGCCGAGCAGGACCAGATCGCCATGCAGCACCCCGTCCTGCAGACTGCCCGTCGCCGCGAGCCGCGTCCTGAACCGGTATCCCGCCCCGAGCGTCTCGAGCGCATAAAGCGCGGTCAGGGCCTTCACGACGCTGGCCGGCGGCAGGCCCAGGTTGCCGTGAAGGGATTCAAGAACCAGGCCGCTCTCGGCATCGGCAACGACAAAGGCCGTCCGGCCCGCAACCCCGGCACGAGCTACCAGCGCTTCCGGCCCGTCCAGGAACTCGGCAGCGATCGCGCCGCGCATCCGGGGGCGCAGCGATGTCTCCGGTGCTCCGGCCGCGAGCGGCCCCGCAGCCAGGACCGCTCCGAGACCGCCGAGGAACGAACGACGCGATCTGTTCATGGGCGCATATAACGCGAGCGCATCCCGCTCGGCAAGCACAGGCACCCGGGGGCTGCGGTCAGGCCCGGCCCCATGCCCCGCTCTCGCGGATCCGGGTGGAGGATATGTCCAGCAGCGGCGCATGCACGAAACACCAGGCCGGCGGCTCGGCACGGCCAAGGCGGTGACTTTCGTTTTCGGGGATGCGCCGGTCACGGTAGATCCGCGCCGCCGGCGATGACAGCGCCGCCATCTGCATCCGTGGCCGTGCGAGAACGCCCATGGGCACATTGTCGGCGATCCAGCGCCAGTCCTGCCAGCGATGCAACTGCGCAAGGTTATCGGCCCCCATGAGCCAGACGAAGCGCACGCCCTCGTAACGCGCCACCAGCGCCGCCAGCGTCTCGGCCGTATATCGCGTGCCGAGCCGGGCCTCGATACCGGTCACCTCGACCCTCGGGTCGTCAAGCAGACCGCGCGCATGGGCAATCCGCGCCGCCATCGGCGCGGGCCCCTGTTCCTTGAGCGGGTTGCCGGGGCTCACGAGCCACCAGACCCGATCCAGCGCAAAGCGTTTCAGCGACTCGCGGGTGACATGGACATGGGCCGCATGGGCCGGATCGAACGACCCCCCCAGCAGCCCGATCACCATGCCCGGCGTCGCCATCGGAAAGCCCTGTCTCATGCGACCGGCCATAGCCCATGCCGGCGCGGGGCGGAACGGTGAATCCAACGCGGATGCGGAAATCGCCTGCGCCGCTGGCGGCCCCCATGATCGCAGCGATCGCACCCGACCTTGCCCAAGACTGCAGCGGGGGCTAGACGAGGCAGCAGTCGAACTTTCTGACCAGCCGGAGCACCACCATGGCCGCCTATCAATATGTCTACCACACGCAGGGGCTGTCCAAGACCTACCCGGGCGGAAAGAAATGCTTTGAAAACATACACCTGAGCTTCCTTCCCGGAGTCAAGATCGGCGTCGTCGGCGTGAACGGCTCGGGCAAGTCCACGCTCTTGCGGATCATGGCCGGAATCGACACCGATTTTTCCGGCGAAGCCTGGGCGGCCGAGGGCGCGCGTGTCGGCTACCTTCCGCAGGAGCCCGAACTCGACCCGGCGCTTTCGGTGCGCGAGAATGTCATGCTGGGCGTCGCCGCGAAAAAGGCCAAGCTCGACCGGTTCAACGACCTCGCCATGAACTATTCGGACGAGACCGCCGACGAGATGGCCGCGCTCCAGGACGAGATCGACAGCGAAAACCTCTGGGATCTCGACAGTCAGATCGACGTCGCCATGGAGGCATTGCGCTGCCCGCCCGATGATGCCGACGTGACCACGCTTTCCGGGGGCGAAAAGCGCCGCGTCGCGCTTTGCAAGCTGCTGCTCGAAGCACCCGACATGCTGCTGCTCGACGAACCCACGAACCATCTGGATGCCGAAACCATCGCCTGGCTGCAGCAGCATCTGGTCGATTACAAGGGCACGATCCTGATCGTCACCCACGACCGTTATTTCCTTGACGAGATCACCGGCTGGATCCTCGAACTCGACCGTGGCCGCGGCATCCCCTACGAGGGCAACTATTCCGCCTGGCTCGAACAGAAGGCGAAGCGCCTCGCGCAGGAGGCGCGCGAGGACAAGTCGCGCCAGAAGACGCTCGAACGCGAACTCGACTGGATCCGCCAGGGCGCAAAGGCCCGGCAGGCCAAGTCCCGCGCCCGGATCAACGCCTATAACGAACTCGCCAGCCAGTCCGAGCGCGAAAAGCTGTCCCGCGCCCAGATCGTCATTCCGAACGGTCCGCGCCTCGGCAGCAAGGTGATCGAGGTGAACGGCCTCAGCAAGCACATGGGCGACAAGCAACTGATCGAGGATCTTTCCTTTGCCCTGCCGCCCGGCGGCATCGTCGGCGTGATCGGCCCGAACGGCGCCGGCAAGTCCACGCTGTTCCGCATGCTGACCGGCCAGCTTGAACCGGATGCCGGCACGGTCGACTACGGCGATACGGTCAAGCTGTCCTATGTGGACCAGTCGCGTGACGACCTGAACGACACCGATACCGTCTGGGAGGCGATCTCGGGCGGGGCCGAGGTGATCGACCTCGGCGATGCGCAGGTGAACTCGCGCGCCTATTGCGGTTCGTTCAATTTCAAGGGCGGCGACCAGCAGAAGAAGGTCGGCCTGCTGTCAGGCGGCGAGCGCAACCGCGTTCACATGGCGCGCCTGCTCAAGGACGGTGGCAACGTGCTGCTGCTGGACGAACCGACCAACGACCTCGATGTCGAAACGCTTCGCGCGCTCGAGGACGCGCTGGTCGATTTCGCCGGCTGCGCGGTCGTCATCAGTCACGACCGGTTCTTCCTCGACCGTATCTGCACGCATATCCTCGCCTTCGAGGGCGAGGCGCATGTGGAATGGTTCGAAGGCAACTTCGCCGATTACGAGGAAGACAAGAAACGCCGCCTCGGCGCCGATGCGCTGGAACCCACGCGCCTGAAGCACAAGAAGTTCACCCGCTGACCCAACCCGGGCCGGGGCACGCAATCAGCGCCGTCGCCCCGGCCTCGATTCCAATCCCGGCCCGAGTTCTCGGCGGATGATGTCGCTGCGGTGGCGAAACACGCTGTCAAGCGTAAGCCCGGAGGCCGACTCCCCGGCCCGCAGCCCGGCGGAAAAGAAGGCGGTCAGCGCCTGCCCCGCACCGCGGCATCGACGCTCCAGGGGCCGGGACCGGCAACGGATATATACAGAAAGACAAAGCAATAGAGGATCGCCGCATCGCCGCCGTTCAGCGCCGGGAACGGGCTTTGCGGTGCATGGGCCATCCAGTAGGCGACAGCCATCAGCCCGGAAAGGACAAAGGCAACCGGCCGGGTAAAAAGGCCGATGATCAGCAGACCGCCTCCCACCAGTTCGAGCACTCCCGCAGTCCAGGACAGGGTGAACGCATCCGGGCTCATGTCACTTGCCGGGAACCCGAGCAGCTTCTGGCTGCCATGGGCAAAGAAGATCAGCGCGGCCACGATACGGAGCACGCTACGCATCTGCGGGGAAAACCGCTCGAGGGTTTCGCTCATACTGGCCTCCGGAAAAAAGGCGGGACCGCCCGGAATCGCGCACATCGTCATGGAGAACCGCGTGATCGTCAAGTGAGCTACCGCATCGAATGGCGGCCAATCATGGACGGGAAAAGCCCGCCCCGCGCCCTGCATGGCGCATGGCTCCTTGGCCGCACCGCCGTGTTGACGGCGGCCAGGGAAAGCGGGCCGGATCCGGCACTTCTTTGCCGCTTGGCGGCGATTGCGCGAATCGTCTTGCAAGACCGGTTTTCCGCTGCAATATGGGCCGGCCGACGTTTCTTTCTCGACCAACTGTCTCCGACCAAACGGCGCTCAGTCCAATCGATCCAAAGAGCACCGACGCCAGGCTGTCGCATTCCGGCGGACAGCACCAAGTTCAGGAGACACGGAAATGGCCACAGGCACCGTGAAATGGTTCAACACCACCAAGGGTTATGGTTTCATCGCCCCCGATGATGGCGGCAAGGACGTGTTCGTCCATATTTCCGCCGTGCAGAGCGCCGGCCTGACCGGCCTTGCGGACAATCAGAAGGTGTCCTTCGAGATCGAAGCCGGCCGCGACGGCCGCCAGAGCGCGACCGACATCTCGCTCGCGTGACACCGGCATGACACCGGCCCGGCGACCGTCAAGGCCCGGGAACTGCCAGTAGAATCACAACCGGGGCCCGCAGTTTCTGCGGGCCCCGCGTATTTCGGCGCTCCGCAATTCCCGGTTGCGGCAAGGGATTGATTCCGGAACCGGGAGGCCCAGATAATATTCATTTGAAAGGGTCCGATTCCAAATGCTGTCACGCCGCGATTTCCTGCTTGCCTCGACCGCCGCCGCCGCCACCTCCACGCTCGCCCCGAATGCGGGTCTTGCCGAGGGCGCCGAAGAAGGTTCCCCCTTCGATCCGGCGCCGCGCTATGTCGGCATCCGGTCCGATTTCCTGCCGGGGGAAATGCTGATCCTGCCCAGCTTCTATTATCTCTACTGGGTGGTCGCGCCCGGTACGGCGCTGCGTTACGGGGTCGGCGTCGGCAGGGCCGGGCTTGAATTCACCGGAACCGCCACGATCGACGTCAAGAAGGAATGGCCCACATGGCGGCCGACCGACGACATGATCGTCCGGAGCCCCGAGGCTTATGGCCGCTTCAAGGACAACGATTATGTGCAGCCGGGCGGCCCCGACAATCCGCTCGGCGCCCGCGCGCTCTATCTGTTCGAAAACGGCATCGACACCTATTTCCGCGTGCACGGCACCAACGAGGAACAGAGCATCGGCCGCTCGGTCTCGAACGGCTGCATCCGCATGACGAACAGCAACGTGATCGACCTCTATGAAAGGGTTCCGATCGGCACCATGGTCACCGTTGTCTGATCCCGCCCCCCGGCACCGGCCGGCGCGGTCCCCGGCCCTCCGCAGGCGCATCGCCCTGCTCGCCATCGCTGTCGGAGCGGGTGCGGGAGCCCTGTTCCCGGCCTCCATCGCCGCGGCGGCACCTGCGGCGCTGCGCCCGCCTCCGGCCGGCGAAGTCGCCGCCGTCCGCGCCCATCTCGCGCCGGCCCAGATGCGTTCGATCGAAACCGACCGGGAATATTGCGGCTATCTCGGCAGCCTGCCCGACGGACGGCTTGCCTTTACCGAAATGCTGCGCGGCAGACGCAACACCTGCACGCCGCGCCTGCCCCGGACCGGATTTACCCCGATCGCCTCCATGCACACCCACGGCGCCTATGACCCGACTGTCTCGGCCGAATTCCCGACGGTGCAGGACATGGACAGCGACCGGCGCGAAGGCGTGAACGGCTATGTCGCGACCCCGGGCGGGCGGCTCTGGTATATCGACAGCAGCGCCGAGGTCGTAATCCAGATCTGCGGGCCCGGCTGCCTGCCCCAGGATCGGAACTTCCGCGACGGGGATGACGGCCCGACCCGGAACCGCTACAGCCGCGACGAACTCCGCATTCTCGAAGGCACAAACTGAGGGCGCAGCCCCCATCACACCGCGCCCGTACCCCGAGGACCGACCCGGACCCCAGCACGGAAAACACGATCCATGACCGCGAAATCCACAGCGAAACCCACAGTGAAACCCCATGTCTTCGGCTATGGCAGCCTCGTCAACCTCACCACCCACAGCCTCGGCGAGCCGCGCACAGGCACGCTGCATGGCTGGCGGCGCGGCTGGTACGACACCGCCGCCCGCCCCCTCGCCTTCCTGACCGCGGTGCGCGACGACAGCAGCAGCATCGAAGGCATCATCGCCCATGTGCCCGGCGGCGACTGGCAAGCCCTCGACGCGCGCGAGGCCGGCTATGACCGCGTTGCCCAGACAGGCATCTGCGTGAGGGTCGGCCCGCTCGAACTCGCGGTCTATGCGATTCCGCCCCGGGCCCGGATCGAAACGGCGCCGCGCCGCCCGATCCTGCTCAGCTATCTGGATGTCGTGGTGCAGGGCTATCTGCACCAATTCGGCCCAGAGGGCGTTGCGCGCTTTTTCGCCACCACCGACGGCTGGGACGCACCGGTCCTCGACGACCACAGCGCACCGCGCTATCCGCGCCACCGCAGGCTTTCGAGCCGCGAAACCGCCCTGGTCGACGACCACCTCGCCGCGCTCGGCGCCACGCGGGTCTGAATGGCGCGAAGGTCGGGCGTCACGCCCCGAGCCTTCTTCTGGCAGAAATATCCCCGCCGGAGGCCCCCGTCCTCGCAACCAATGCCGCGCGTGATCAGGAACGCGGCGCCTTCACCACCTGCAGAAGCGGCATGAGCGCGGCCATCTCCGGCCCGTCCGCACGCCCCGTCAGTGCCTTGCGCAACGGCAGGAACAGCGCCCGTCCCTTGCGTCCGGTCGCGTCCTTCACCGCTGCCGTCCACCTGGCCCACGACTCCGGGCCGTAAGGCGGCGGCGGCAGCAGCTCAAACGCCTGCACAACGAACTCCCGATCGGCCTCGTCCACCAGCGGCTCCGCCCCGTCGCGACAGAGATCCCACCAGTTGCGCAGATCCGGAAGCGTGGTGATGTTTTCCCGCGCCATGGCCCAGAACGGCTCGGCCAGGTGCTCGGGAACCCCGGCGTCCGCCACCGCGGAGCGCACCGCAGCAAGATCAAGCCCGTGCAGATAGCGCGCCGTCAGCGGAAACAGATCCGTCACGTCGAACCGCGTCGCGGCCGAGCCGAAATGACCGAGCTCGAACCCCTCGATCAACTCGTCCATGTCATGGCGCAACTCCACCGGGTCGCTCGACCCGAGCCGCGCCATCAGGCTCAGCAGCGCCATGGGCTGCACTCCCTGTTCGCGCAGATCGCGCAGACTGAGCACGCCGAGCCGCTTGCTGAGCGCCTCGCCCTCGGGCCCGGTCAGCAGCGAGTGATGCGCAAAGGCCGGCGGCCCGGCACCAAGCGCCCGCATGATCTGGATCTGGGTCGCGGTGTTCGTCACATGATCGGATCCGCGCACCACATGGGTGATCCCCATGTCGATGTCATCGACCACCGAGGCGAGCGTATAAAGGAACTGCCCGTCGGCGCGGATCAGCACCGGATCGCTCACGCTCGCCGCGTCGATCGAGATCGCCCCGAGAATGCCGTCCTCCCAGTCGATCCGCTCGTGATCCAGCCGGAACCGCCATACCCCGTTGCCCCGCTCGGCCCGGAGCGCCTCGCGCTCCCCCTCCGAAAGCGCGAGCGCCGAGCGGTCATAGACCGGCGGGCGGCCCATGTTCAGCTGCTTCTTGCGCTTGAGCTCGAGCTCCCCCGGGGTTTCGAACGCCTCGTAGAAACGCCCCATGTCGCGCAGGCGCCCGGCGGTCTCGCGATAGCGGTCGAGCCGGTCCGACTGGCGCTCGAACCGGTCCCAATGCAGCCCGAGCCAGTCGAGATCCTCCTTGATCGCATCGACATATTCCTGCTTCGATCGCTCGGGATCGGTGTCGTCGATCCTCAGGATGAAGGTGCCGCCGGCCTTGCGGGCGATCAGCCAGTTCATGAGCGCGGTGCGCAGATTCCCGACATGGATGAGACCGGTCGGAGAGGGCGCGAAACGGGTCGTTGTCATGGGCGTCTCCTGTCATCTGCGATCTGTCACAGCCCATGCGGTTTGTCCAGTTCGGGCAATGGTCCGCAAGCGCGTGCGCCGGAGCAGCCGGATGAGCACCTGGCAGGCGGCGGGGGCCTCCGGCGGGGATATTTCTGCCAGAAGAAGGCGGGGCGTCGCGCCCCCTATTCGGCCTCGCGCCAGCGGTTCACCAGCGGATAGGCCCGCCCGCCCGCGAAGGGGCGCGCGCTCAGCCGCGGCCCGGGGGCTGCCTGGTAGCGCTTCCATTCGCTCATCGCGACGAGCCGCGCCACCCGTTCCGCGGTCGTTTGATCAAACCCCGCTGCCACGCAATCCGCAACCGAGCCCTCCTGTCCGACGAGGATCTCCAGCATCGGATCCAGCAGCCGGTAATCGGGGAGGCTGTCGCTGTCCTTCTGATCGGGGCGCAGCTCGGCGCTCGGCGGCTTGGAAATCACCCGCTCGGGAATCACGATCCCCGCGGGGCCCCGCATCCAGGGGCGGTGATTTTCGTTGCGCCAGCGGCAGATGTCGAAAGCGCGGGTTTTGTAGAGATCACAGATCGGATCATAGCCACCCGCCATGTCCCCGTAGATCGTGCAGTAGCCGACCGCGAGTTCGGACTTGTTGCCGGTGGTCAGCAGCATCTCGCCGAACTTGTTGGCGATCGCCATGAGCAGCAGCCCGCGCAGCCGCGCCTGGATGTTTTCCTCCGTGAGATCGGGCGCCCGCCCGGCAAAGAGCGGGGCCAGCGTCTGCGTGACCGCGCCCTGCGCCGCCGTGATCGGCATCAGGTCGGAGCGGCAGCCGAGTGCCGCAGCCACGGCCGCGGCATCCTCGAGCGACCCTTGCGCGGTATATTCCGAGGGCAGCATGACGCAGCGCAGGTTCTCGGCGCCCAGCGCATCCACCGCGATCGTCGCAACCAGGGCGCTGTCCAGTCCCCCGGACAGGCCGATGAGCGCGCGCGCAAGGCCGCTCTTGCCCATGTAATCGCGCAGCCCCGTGACCATGGCGCGATAATCCTGCTCAAGCGGATCGGGGAACCTGTGCCGCTCGCCCTGCGCGATGCGCCAGCCGTCACCCTCGTGCTCAAGATCCACATGCACCAGCGCATCGTCGAAAAGCGGCATCCGGAGCGCCAGCGCCCCGCCGGGGTTCAGACCGAAGCTCCCGCCCTCGAACACAAGGTTATCCTGCCCGCCGGTCATGTTCAGCCAGATCAGCGGCAGGCCGGTCTCGACCACCCGGGCGACCATCCGGTTCAGCCGCAATTCGCGATCCTCGCCGTAAGTGGCGCAATCCGGAACGATCAGGATCCCGGCACCTGTCTCGAGCAGGGTTTCGGCGGCCTCGCCGTCCGTGGCATCGGCCCCGATCAGGCAGCCGATCCGCAGGGGACCAACCGCCAGCGGTCCGGAGACCGGCGCGGGAGCGAAGCTTGGCGACTCGTCGTGGCCGCCCGCGCCCTGCAGGTGCCGCTTGCCCACCACGTGGCGAATCCCGCCGCCCGACAGCAGGAAACAGCCGTTGAACACTGCGCCCTCTCCGCTCCAGGGGCCGCCGACCAGAATCGCGGGCCCCTCGACGCATTCCGCCGCCAGGGCAGCAAGAACGCGTCCGGCCTGCGCGCTGAACGCCGGGCGCGCCGCCAGATCCCTTGCGCCACCGCCGGCGATGAACATCTCGGGCAGCACCAGCAGATCCGCCCCCTCGGCGCGGGCGGCCTGCCAGGCCAGCCGTGCCGCTTGCGCATTGCCCGCAAGATCGCCCACGGTCGGATTCAGCTGCGCAAGTGTCAGGCGGAAACGTTCACTCATGTCCGGTCCTCCCTCGGGCGCCATATCTGCGGTTTACCAGATCGGCACCGGAGTGAAAGCACCACCACGTCGAATCCGCTTTTCAGCGCATTGCCGGCCGCGGCCGGCTCGCGTAGCTTCGCCCCGAAATACCGTTATCCCCCACTACCGTTATCGTTGTCCGGTTTGCCATGCGTTTTCCCCGTCCTGCCGCGCGCGCCCTGGTCTTCGGCATTCTCGGTCCCGGCCTCGTAACGGGGACACTGCTGGCCGACAGCCCCCGGGTCCGCGGCCTTCAGGACGACGTGGGCGGGATCTATCGCGGCACTTTCCGGGACGGGCTGCGCCACGGCAGCGGCGACTATCGCCTGCCGGGCGGCTATGAATACAGCGGCGAATGGATCGAGGGCGAAATCGAGGGCGAGGGCCGGGCGCAGTTCCCCGACGGCTCGACCTACGAGGGCCGCTTTGCCCGCGGGCAACCGCACGGCAAGGGACGCATCACCTTTTCCGACGGCACCGTCCACGAGGGCAACTGGCACCGCGGCCGGCTGGAGGGCGCGGGCCGCGTGCACTACCCGGACGGATCACGCTACGAGGGGGATTTTCACGGCGGACGGCCGCACGGCACCGGTGTCCTGACCCGACCGGACGGGTATCGCTACGAGGGCGACTGGCATGCGGGCGACAGGACCGGCCGGGCGGTGGTCGAACATCCGGGCGGCGCGCGTTACGAGGGCGGTGTCGCGGCCGGGCAGCCAGAGGGAGAGGGGCGGCTTCTCTTTCCCGACGGGCTTTCCTATGCCGGAACCTGGGTCAGCGGCCGGATCGAGGGGTTCGGCACGCTCGCCTTCCCCAATGGCGACATCTACGAGGGCAACCTCGCCGCCGGGCAGCGCGAAGGCCGGGGGCGCATGAACTACGCGAACGGCGACATCTACACCGGCACGTTCCACGACGATCGGCGCGACGGCCATGGCAGCCTGACCGGGCAGGACGGCTTTTCCTACAGTGGCACGTGGAAAGCGGGGCGGATGTCCGGCGCCGGGATGATCACCTACAGGGACGGGGCCGTCTATATCGGCGAGATCAAGGATGATCTCCCGGACGGGTCGGGCATGATCCGTTACGCTGACGGCAGCCGCTACGACGGCGGCTGGAGCAGAGGAAAGTTCGACGGAAGCGGCCGCGCCACCTATGCCGACGGAACCCTCTATACGGGCCAGTTCCGCGCCGGCACCATGCACGGCTGGGGCACGCTGACGACACCGGGCGGATACCGCTACGAAGGGCACTGGCGCAACGGCCGCCTCGCCCCCGTCGAAAAAGAACCGATGGCAGGGGCGATCCCGCCCGGCACGGCGCGCCCGCCGGCGGTTTCACCATGACGGGCGCTCGCCCCCCTTTGAAAGGTCGGCTGCATCCCTTCGCAACGCCCGGGGTTTCTTCTGGCAGAAATATCCCCGCCGGAGGCCCCTGCCCTCTCGACCGCCATCACGCCGGGGCGGGATGCGGCGCCGGTGCAACAGCATGGCGGAACGGCCCCAAGATGGCCCTTTTCATCGCCGTCGCAGGCCGGTATAGTCCCGCCCCATGTCTATCGTCGGACCGAACACCGCTGCCCGCGGTTCCGCGAGGGTGTCGAGCGCCCTTTTCCTCGTCCTAGCGCGCCTCTGAGCGTGCCAATCCGGCGCGACCGCTCAGAGGAGGCTGCTTGCGCGCCACGGACAGGAAACAACAGACAAAGAGTCCCGACATGACGAATACCACTGACACGACCCCCACGGAAACCGCTGCTGTGGACGACCGAACCGTGGACAAGGATCGCGTGCTGATCTTCGACACCACGCTGCGCGACGGCGAACAATGTCCCGGCGCCACCATGACCCATTCCGAAAAGCTCGAGATTGCCGAACTGCTCGACGAGATGGGCGTCGACATCATCGAGGCCGGTTTCCCGATCGCCTCGCAGGGCGATTTCCGGGCGGTGGCCGAGATCGCGGAGCGCACGAAGGACTCGGTCGTCTGCGGGCTCGCACGCGCCAACCTGACCGATATCGACCGCGCCTGGGAGGCGCTGCGCGGCGCGAGGCGCCCGCGCATCCATACCTTCATCGGCACTTCGCCCTCGCATCGCGCGATCCCGAATCTCACCATGGACCAGATGGCCGAGCGCATCCACGAGACCGTGACCCATGCGCGCAACCTCTGCGACAATGTGCAATGGTCACCCATGGACGCGACCCGCACCGAATGGGATTACCTGAAGCGCGTGGTCGAGATCGCCATCAGGGCCGGGGCAAATACGATCAACATTCCCGACACGGTCGGCTACACCGCGCCCGAGGAATCCGCCAGCCTGATCCGCCGCCTGATCGCCGAGGTGCCGGGCGCCGACGAGGTGATCTTCGCCACCCATTGCCATGACGATCTCGGCATGGCGACGGCGAACAGCCTCGCCGCCGTGGCCGGCGGGGCGCGGCAGATCGAATGCACGATCAACGGGCTTGGCGAACGTGCCGGCAACACCGCGCTCGAAGAGGTGGTGATGGCGCTCAAGGTGCGCCATGACATCATGCCCTGGCACACGCGGATCGACACGACCCGGATCATGAACATCTCGCGCCGCGTCGCCGCCGCGTCGGGCTTCCAGGTGCAGTTCAACAAGGCCATCGTCGGCAAGAACGCCTTCCTGCATGAATCCGGCATCCACCAGGACGGGGTGCTGAAGAACGTCGAGACCTTCGAGATCATGCGCCCGGAGGACATCGGGCTTTCGGTCTCGAACCTCGTCATGGGCAAGCATTCGGGCCGCGCCGCGCTGCGCAGCAGGCTGCGCGATCTCGGCTACGAGGTCGGGGACAACCAGCTCCAGGACGTATTCGTGCGCTTCAAGGCGCTCGCCGACCGCAAGAAAGAGGTCTATGACGAGGATCTCGTGGCGCTCATGCGCGCCGACGAAGACCCCCGCAACGATCGCCTCGCGGTCAAGTCCCTGCGCGTGGTCTGCGGCACCGAGGGCCCCCAGACCGCCGACCTGACCATGGTAATCGACGGGGCCGAAACCTCCACCACGCAGACCGGCGACGGCCCGGTCGATGCCACGTTCAATGCGGTCAAGACGCTGTTTCCGCATAATGCCCGCCTGCAGCTCTACCAGGTCGAGGCCGTGACCCACGGCACCGATGCGCAGGCGACGGTCTCGGTGCGGCTCGAGGCCGACGGGCTGATCGCGACCGGCCAGTCGGCCGACACGGACACCGTGGTGGCGAGCGCACGGGCCTATGTGAATGCCCTCAACAACCTGCTGGAGCGTCGCACGCGCTCCGCGCCCAACGGCGACGAGCCCGGCATCAGCTACATGGACGTGAGCTGACCCTGGCAGCACGCGCCCCGAAACGGGCCCGCAGCGCCGGGAACGGCGCTGCAAAGGCAGGCCCCTTGCCGGGCCTGCCAATGAATGGTGCGCGGATTCAGCAAAAAGGCGCTGCCCCGCCGGATTCCGCACTTTCGCCCTGCGGGGCGCTTCCCTATAAGGCGACAGGCCCGCGACCGGCACAAGAATCGCGGGCCTTCCGGCAATTCTCAGGGGTCAGTCTTCATGTCGCTACTGGATTACTTCGGCGGAATCTTCTCTGCGGACATGGCGATCGACCTCGGCACGGCCAATACCCTGGTCTATGTGAAAGGGCGCGGGATCATCCTCTCGGAACCCTCGGTCGTGGCCTATCACGTCAAGGACGGCCAGAAAAAGGTGCTGGCCGTGGGCGAGGACGCCAAGATGATGCTCGGCCGCACCCCCGGCAGCATCGAGGCGATCCGCCCCATGCATGAAGGCGTGATCGCGGATTTCGACACCGCCGAGGAAATGATCAAGCATTTCATCCGCAAGGTGCACAAGCGTTCGGCCTTTTCCAAGCCCAAGGTGATCGTCTGCGTGCCCCATGGCGCGACCCCGGTCGAAAAGCGCGCGATCCGCCAGTCGGTGCTTTCGGCCGGTGCGCGCCGGGCCGGCCTCATCGCCGAGCCGATCGCCGCCGCCATCGGGGCCGGCATGCCGATCACCGATCCGACCGGCAACATGGTCGTGGACATCGGCGGCGGCACCACCGAGGTGGCCGTGCTCTCGCTTGGCGACATCGTCTATGCCCGCTCGATCCGCGTCGGCGGCGACCGCATGGACGAATCGATCATCAGCTATCTGCGCCGCCAGCAGAACCTGCTGATCGGCGAATCCACCGCCGAGCGCATCAAGACCAGCATCGGCAGCGCGCGGATGCCCGATGACGGACGCGGGGCGACCATGCTGATTCGCGGGCGCGACCTGCTGAACGGCATCCCCAAGGAAATCGAGATCTCCCAGGCGCAGGTGGCCGAGGCGCTGGCCGAGACCATGCAGCAGATCTGCGAGGCGGTGATGACCGCGCTGGAAACCACGCCGCCCGATCTGGCCGCCGACATCGTCGATCGCGGCGTGATGCTGACCGGGGGCGGCGCGCTGCTTGGCGATCTGGATCTGGCGCTGCGCGAACAGACGGGGCTTGCGGTCTCGATCGCCGACGATAGCCTCAATTGCGTGGCCATCGGCACCGGCAAGGCGCTCGAATACGAAAAGCAGCTGCGCCACGCGATCGACTACGACAGTTGAGGCGCATTGATCGCGCTCAGGACCGGGCATCCGGGCGCCGGCGCTGCAAGAGGTAGCATTGGCGAAAGACCGATCACAGCGCGACGCCTATACCCGCCCGGTGCGGCGGCTGCTGGTCTGGGTGATCTGCGCCTGCCTCATCGCCCTGTTCCTGTTCTGGCGCATCGACAATCCGCGGGCGGAACGGTTCCGCGCCCATGTGGCCGACAAGGTGGTGCCGGGCATGGAATGGTTCATGAAGCCTGTGACCGGGCTCACCCGGCTTGCGCGCGATTTCCAGTCCTATCAGCAGCTTTCCGACCAGAACCGCGAATTGCGCAGCGAATTGCGCCAGATGCAGGCCTGGAAAGAGGCCGCGCTTCAGCTTGAACAGGAAAACGCGCGGCTTCTCGATCTGAACAAGGTGCGGCTCGATCCGCGGCTCACCTATATCACCGGGGTCGCGGTGGCCGACAGCGGCTCGCCGTTCCGGCAGTCGGTCCTGCTCAATCTCGGGGCGCGCGACGGCGTGCGCGACGGCTGGGCGGCGATGGACGGCATCGGCCTTGTCGGGCGCATATCGGGCACCGGGCGCACCACCTCGCGGGTGCTTTTGCTGACCGACATGGCCAGTTCGGTGCCGGCGATGATCCAGCCCTCGGGCCAGACGGCGCTGATTTCGGGCGACAACAGCGCCGCGCCGCTGATCACCTTCCTTGAAACGCCCGAACTGGTCCGTCCCGGCGACCGGGTGATCAGTTCGGGAGAGGACGGCGTGTTCCCTTCCGGCCTGCTGATCGGACAGGTGGCGGCCGATCCGGCCGGGCGCCTGCGGGTGCGCCTTGCCGCCGATTTCGAGCGACTCGAATTTCTGCGCGTCCTGCGCTATCACGGCAATGCGGCGCCGCAGGAATCCGGCACGCTGGTCATTCCGCCCGAGCCCGAGGTCCAGGGCCCGCCGGCCCCGCCCTCCCGGGCCGAGCCCCGAACCGGGCGCGAGGCGGCAGGCACCGCGCCGCAGGAAGGAGAGCAGGATGGCTGACACTCCCGGGCGGCTCTGGTTCATGCGGCTGGTCTATATCGGGCTTGCGCTGCTTCTGATCTGCCTGCACCTCCTGCCGCTGACCACGTTCCCGCCCCGCTTCGCCCCGCCCGACCTGCTGCTGGGGCTCACGCTTGCCTGGGCGCTGCGGCGTCCCGAACAGGTGCCGGTGCTCGCCATCGCGGCGGTTATGCTGCTGGCCGATCTCATGTTCCTGCGCCCGCCGGGGCTGTTCGCGGCGCTCGTCGTGATCGGCAGCGAGTGGCTGAAGCGGCGCATCCCGATCCTGCGGGAAAGCGGCTTTGCCAGCGAATGGGGCGCGGTCGCGCTTGCCGTGCTCGGGATGCTGCTTGCCAACCGCCTCGCGCTCGGGCTGCTCGTCGTGCAGCAGGCGCCGCTGCGGCCGCATCTGGTTCAGGCGGGGCTGACCATCGCGACCTATCCGCTGGTCGTGCTCTTCGTGCAGGGGATCCTCGGCGTGCGCCGCGCCGCGCCAAGACCCCGCCGGAGGGCAGGCGCATGAGGCGCAATCCAAAGGATTTCGAGGCCACCCACCGCCGGCTGTCCCGCCGGGCCGTGGTTCTGGGCGGGGCCCAGCTTGCCATGGTCGGCGCGCTCGCCTTCCGGATGCGGCACATGCAGATCGAACAGGCCGACCAGTTCCGCCTGCTGGCCGAGGAAAACCGCATCAACGTGCGCCTCATCCCGCCCAAGCGGGGCGAGATCTACGACCGGTTCGGCCGCGTCATCGCCCAGAACAGCCCGAGCTACCGCATCATCATCGTCCGCGAGGATGCCGGCGACGTGGACCAGGTGATCGGGCGCGTCGGCCGGCTGATCACGCTCGACCCCAAGGAGACCGAGCGCGCCCTCGCCGAGATGCGCCGCAGTCCGCCCTTCCTGCCGGTGACGCTTGCCGATCAGGTCAGTTGGGAGGACATCAGCCGCATCGCCGTCAACGCCCCGGCCCTGCCCGGCATCACGCCCGAGGTCGGCCTGACGCGGTTCTATCCGCGCGGCGGCGACTTCGCCCATGTGGTCGGCTATGTCGGTCCGGTCAGCGATTACGACCTGAGCCAGCTTCAGGATCCCGAACCGGTGCTGCGCATCCCGCGTTTCCAGATCGGCAAGGTCGGGGTCGAGGCGCGGGAAGAGCAGCTCCTGCGCGGACAGGCCGGGGCCAAGCGGGTCGAGGTGAACGCCGCCGGCCGCGTCATGCGCGAACTCAGCCGCCGCGAAGGCGAACCCGGCGCCGACCTGCAACTGACCATCGACGCGAACCTGCAGGGCTATGTCCAGGCGCGGCTCGGCAACGAGAGCGCGGCCGCGGTGGTGATGGATTGCAGGACCGGCGACCTGCGTGCCATCGTCTCGTCGCCGACCTATGATCCGAACCTGTTCGTGCGCGGGATCTCGGTTGGTGATTATCGCGCGCTGACCGAACATGACCACCGCCCGCTGGCCAACAAGACGGTGCAGGGCATCTATCCGCCCGGTTCGACCTACAAGATGATGACCGCGCTCGCGGCGCTCGAGGAAGGTATCATAGGCCCCGAAGATACCGTCTGGTGCCCCGGCCACCTGGAGGTGGCGGGCCGGCGGTTTCACTGCTGGAAACGCGGCGGGCATGGCCATGTGAACCTCCAGAATTCGCTCAAGCAAAGCTGCGACGTCTATTATTACGACCTCGCCATCAAGGTCGGAATCGACCGCATCTCGGCCATGGCGCGGCGCTTCGGCATCGGGTTGCGCCACGACCTGCCCATGTCCGCGATCGCCGAGGGGCTCGCGCCGACACGGGACTGGAAATTCGCGACCTACGGGCAGAAATGGCTGATCGGTGATACCGCGAACTCCTCGATCGGGCAGGGTTACGTTCTGGCCTCGCCGCTGCAGCTTGCGCTCATGACCGCACGGATCGCGAGCGGGCGCGCGGTGGTGCCGCGCCTCGTGCGATCGGTGAACGGCGTTGAGCGGTCCGGTGATCCGGGCGAGGACATGGGGCTCGACCCGAGGAATCTGCATCATATCCGGCAGGCGATGTTCGCGGTCAGCAACGACCGGCGCGGCACCGCCTACGGCAGCCGCATCATCGAGGACCACCACCGCATGGCGAGCAAGACCGGCACCAGCCAGGTGCGCAACATCACCGCCGCCGAACGCGCCGCCGGGATCATCAACAACGCCGATCTGCCGTGGAACCGGCGCGACCACGCCCTGTTCGTGAATTACGCCCCGTTCGACAATCCCCGCTATGCGGTGAGCGTCGTCGTCGAACACGGCGGCGGCGGTTCGGCCGTGGCGGCCCCGATCGCGCGCGACATCACGCTGCAGGCGCTGTATGAAGGCACCCCGCCGCTCAGCGCCTATCCCGCCAAGGACCGCGCCGAAGTGCAGGCACGGCAGGAACGGCTTTACCGCGAGCGCCCCGACATCCGAACCGACGGACGCAACCGCGCATGAGCTATCTTGAAAACAACCTGAAATCCGTGCCGACCGGTCCGCGCAAGATCCTCTATCTGAACTGGCCGCTCGTGGTGCTGCTGCTGGCCGTGGCCTGTATCGGCTTTCTCATGCTGTATTCGGTGGCCGGCGGATCGCTCCGGCCCTGGGCCGAGCCGCAGATGCGCCGCTTTGCGCTCGGCATGGGCATCATGCTGGCGGTCGCCATGGTGCCGGTGTGGATCTGGCGCACCATGGCGCTGCCGATCTATCTGGTTTCGGCCGGCCTGCTCGTGGCGGTGGAATTCGTCGGCACGGTCGGCATGGGGGCGCAACGCTGGATCGACCTCGGCTTCATGCGGCTGCAGCCGTCGGAACTGGTCAAGGTGGCCGTGGTGCTCCTGCTCGCCGCCTATTACGACTGGTTGCCGACCGAGCGCACCTCGCGGCCGTTCTGGGTCTTGCTGCCGGTCGCGATCATCATGGTGCCGACCGCGCTCGTGCTGCAGCAGCCCGACCTTGGCACCGCGATCCTGTTCTTCGCCGCCGGCGGAGCGCTGATGTTCCTTGCCGGCGTCCACTGGAGCTACTTCGCCGTCGTCATCGCCGCCGGCTTCGGGATCGTGGCGGCGGTTTTTCAAAGCCGCGGAACCGACTGGCAGCTGCTCAAGAACTACCAGTTCCGCCGCATCGACACGTTTCTCGATCCCTCGACCGATCCGCTCGGGGCAGGCTATCACATCACCCAGTCCAAGATCGCGCTCGGCTCGGGCGGCTGGGCGGGCCGGGGGTTCATGCAGGGCACCCAGTCGCGGCTGAACTTCCTGCCCGAGAAACACACCGATTTCATCTTTACCACGCTCGCCGAGGAATTCGGCTTTGTCGGAGGGCTGTCGCTGCTCGCGCTCTATACGCTGATCGTGCTATTCTGCATCGGCATTGCGGTGACGGCGCGTGACCGGTTCTCGTCGCTGCTCGCGCTCGGGGTGGCGATGACCTTCTTCCTGTTCTTCGCGGTCAACATGGCCATGGTGATGGGGCTTGCGCCGGTGGTCGGCGTTCCGCTGCCGCTGGTCAGCTATGGCGGGTCGTCGATGATCATGTTGATGATCGCCTTCGGACTGGTGCAGAGTGCCCATGTTCACCGCCCCCGCGACAGGAGCCGCTGATGGCGCTCAACATCCTTTTCGCCGCCGGACCGGGAGAATGGGAGGTGTGGCGCCCCCACCTCGACACGGCGCTTCGCAAGGCCGGGCTCGATGTCACGCTGCGCCCGCTCCCCGACCTTGCCCCGGACGAAGTCGATTACATCCTTTATGCCCCGGACAGTTCCCTGCAGGATTTCGCTCCCTTCACCCGGCTGAAGGCGGTGTTGAACCTATGGGCCGGGGTCGAGGACGTGATCACGAACCCGACGCTCCGGGTGCCGCTGGCGCGCATGGTGGATCCGGGGCTGGAGCGCGGCATGGTCGAATGGGTCTGCACCCATGTGCTGCGCCATCACCTCGGGATCGACGCCCATATCCGCAACCCGGATCACCGCTGGTCGCCGCATGTGCCGCCACTTGCCACGGACCGGCCGGTCACGATGCTCGGGCTTGGCGAACTGGGCAGCGCCGCGGCGCGGGCACTTTCGGATTTCGGCTTTCCGGTCACCGGCTGGAGCCGCAGCGCCAAGGCCATTCCCGGCATCAGCTGCACCCATGGACAGCTTGGCCTCGTGCAGGCGCTCGAACTGGCGCAGATCGTCGTGCTGCTGCTGCCGGCCACGGCCCGGACCGAAAACATCCTGAACGCCGAAACGCTGGCCATGCTGCCCAAGGGGGCGGTGATCCTCAACCCCGGGCGCGGGACGCTGATCGACGACGATGCGCTGCTTGCCGCGCTCGACCGCGGCCATATCGCCCATGCGACGCTCGACACGTTCCGCAGCGAACCGCTCCCCGCCGATCATCCCTACTGGCAGCACCCGCAGGTGACGGTGACGCCGCATATCGCCTCGACCACGCGGCCCGAGACCGCGAGCGAGGTTCTGGCCGGGAATATCGCCCGCAGCGAGGCGGGGCGGCCGTTGCTCGACCTTGTCGATCCGGCGCAGGGATACTGACACCCCGCCTGCGGTTCAGGCGGGCTTGCGGCGCAGGTGGCCGCAGACGGGACAATCGTTGCGCGGTGACAGGGTGATCTGCCGGGTCTCGCCATAAAGCCCGTCATGGATCAGCATTCGCCCGCGCAGCACCGTGCCCGCGCCGGTCAGAAGCTTGATCGCCTCGAGCGCCATCATGGCGCCGATCACCCCCGGAAGCGGCCCGATCACCCCCGCCTCGGCGCAGGACGGCACGAGCCCGGGCGCAGGCGCCTGCGGAAAGATGCAGCGGTAACAGGGCCCCGACACCGTCGGGTCGAACAGGCTGAGCTGCCCCTCCCATTGCGCAAGCGACCCCGACACCAGCGGCTTGCCCAGCGCAACGGCGGTTTCGTTCACCAGATAACGCGTTTCGATATTGTCGCAGCCGTCAAGGATCAGGTCATAGCCGGCAAAAAGATCGGTCGCGATCCCGGGCGTCAGGCGACGGTTGTAGGGGCGCAGGGCGACATGGGGATTGAGCGCCTGAATCGCGGCCTGCGCCGAAAACACCTTCGGCATGCCGATATCGGCCTCGCCATGGATGATCTGGCGCTGAAGGTTCGAGCGATCGACCTCGTCATCGTCGATCACGCCGATGGTGCCGACACCGCCGGCGGCAAGATAAAGCATCGCCGGCGCGCCGAGCCCCCCGGCCCCGATCACCAGAACCCGCGCCGATTTCAGCCGCTTC
The DNA here is from genome assembly GCF_900156525.1 of Pontibaca methylaminivorans. Taxonomy (NCBI): domain Bacteria; kingdom Pseudomonadati; phylum Pseudomonadota; class Alphaproteobacteria; order Rhodobacterales; family Roseobacteraceae; genus Pontibaca; species Pontibaca methylaminivorans. Next base: position 1,829,594 of record NZ_FTPS01000001.1, on the reverse strand, counting down.
TGCCCCGGGCCGCCGACCTCACGCAACATGATGTGGCGGGCGTAGCGCTCAAGCTCGGCCCCGGTGAAGGCCCCGGTCTCCGGCGCCGGCGCGGCAGGTTCCGGCGGCACGCGGCGGGCAGCGGCGCGGCGCAATGCACGAAGCACCAGGACATAGGCACCCACAATGGCGACCGCCCCGCCGAGCAGCGCCCACGGCAGGGGCGACCCTCCGGTTGCCTCGCGCAGGACATGGCCATCGGGCAGCAGCACCTGCCCCCCGAGCACGAACCCGAACAGCACCGCAATGACCAGCCCGCGCGCCCGCCGCGAGACCGAGAACAGCGCCCCGAAACCCCAGAGTGCCGCCGCAAGCAGAAGGACCGGCAGCATCAGCCGCTCCCGGTCGAGCCGAAGCCGCCCTCGCCCCGCGCCGTATCGTCAAGCGCCTGCACCAGCCGGAAATCGGCGCGCAGGACCGGCGCCACCACCATCTGCGCAATCCGCATGCCGTGGGTCACGGTGAAATCCTGCGTCCCCATGTTCATCAGGATGACACCGAGCGGCCCGCGGTAATCGCTGTCGATGGTGCCCGGCGCATTGGCAAGGCCCACCCCGTGTTTCAGCGCAAGCCCCGAGCGTGGCCGGATCTGCACCTCGTAACCGTCGGGAATCGCAAGGCGCAACCCCGTCGGCACCAGCACCCGCCCGCCCGCGGGCAGCAGGATCGCGCCCCGGTCGGGAAGATTGGCGCGCAGGTCGGCCCCCGCGGCGCCGGCAGTCGCATAATCGGGCAGCGGCACATCCGCATCGGCGCCGGGCTCACGCATGATGCACAGCGTCACCCGTGCGCCGCCCGTCTGTTCATTGCCTTGCGGTCGTCGGGTCGTGTTCATCGGTTCACCCCAGCGCCCGGGCGATGCGTTCGGCAAGGCGGCGGGCGACCTCGGTCTTGGTCATGCGCGGCCAGGATTCCGCGCCCTCGCCCGTGATCAGCGTCACCGCGTTTTCGGTCCCGCCCATGATCCCGGTTTCGGTGCTCACGTCATTCGCAACGATCCAGTCGCATCCCTTGCGCGCGCGCTTGGCAGTCGCATGGGCCACCATATCATCGGTCTCGGCGGCGAACCCGACCACAAGGCGCGGCCGCCCCGTCTGCATCTGCGCGACACCGGCAAGAATATCGGGGTTCTCGGCAAGTTCCAGCGTCGGAAGCCCCTCGCGGCTTTTCTTGATCTTGCGCGTTGCGGCCCCGCTCACGCGCCAGTCCGCCACGGCGGCAGCGAAAACAGCCGCATCGACCGGAAGCGCCGCTCCGACCGCCTGTTCCATATCGCGCGCACTTTCGACCGCGACCACCCGCACGCCCGCGGGCGGCGGCACCGTTGCAGGGCCGGTGACAAAGATCACCTCGGCCCCGAGCTCGGCAAGCGCTCCGGCAAGCGCCGCCCCCTGCGCCCCGGACGAGCGGTTCGCGATATAACGCACCGGGTCAATCGGCTCGTGCGTCGGGCCCGACGTGACCAGCACCCGCCGCCCCGACAGCGGCCCCTGCCCCAGCATCGATTCGATCGCGGCGATGATGCGGGGGTTTTCGGCCATCCGCCCCGGGCCGCGTTCGCCGCAGGCCATGTCGCCCACTTCGGGGCCGACCATGCGGATGCCGTCGCTTTCCAGCAGCGCGCGGTTGCGCTGCGTCGCACGGTGTTCCCACATGCGCACATTCATGGCCGGCGCGATCAGCACCGGCGTGTCGGTTGCCAGAAGCAAGGTCGAAGCCAGGTCGTCGGCAATCCCCACCGCCATCTTCGCCATCAGATCCGCCGTCGCCGGCGCAACCACCACCAGATCGGCGCTGCGGCTCAGTTCGATATGTCCCATCTCGGCCTCGTCGGTCAGGTCGAAGAGATCGCGATAGACCTTCCGCGCGGCAAGCGCCGAGACCGACAGCGGAGTGACGAATTCCTCGGCCGCGCGGGTCAGGACCGGCGTGACCGTGGCGCCGCGCTCGCGCAGGCGGCGGATCAGGTCAAGCGCCTTGAAGGCCGCGATGCCGCCGCCGATGATCAGCAATATGCGTCGTTCTGCCAGCATGTCACGGGTTCCGGGTGGCAAACCGCCCCGAACATAGGGCGCGGGCGCGGGCGGCACCAGCGCTCATTCCGCCGCGGCAGGGGACGGGACAGAAGCCGGGGCCGGGTTCATGCCGCGGAACGCTTCGCAAGGATCGTCGCGCGCGGGCGCATCCGCATCCAGAACGGCATCGTAACTGCCGGCACCCTGCCCGTCTTCGGTCTGGCCTCCCTCGGTCTGGCCTCCCTCGGTCTGGCCCAGCGAAAACACCCGCACACCGGGCGCGACGCGGGCGATATGGGCCGGGGCACCCCAGTCCTTGCGCGCATGACCGTTGCCGGTGATCACGACGACCGGCCCGCCGGTCTCGCGCAGCGCCCGCAGCGCCGCCCGCGCCAGCATGGCATCGCGCAGGCGCTGGATTCCGACCATCGGCGCAAGCATCCGTTCAGGCAGCGCGTTGCAATGCGCTTCCTGCTGCAACGCCTCGCGCGCGCCCTGCTCGGATGCAGGAAGCGCCCGGTCAAGCCCGTAGTCTCGCGCCTCCCCGCCGAAGGCGGTGGCGATGCCGGCCTCGCGCGCCCGGCGCGCCTGTTCGCGGGGAAGTTCCGCGCCATAATGGCGCGCCGCCGAGGCGGCCTGGAAAATCGGGTAATACATCGCGAAATCAGGCCAGCCGCGCTGTTCCCAGTCCAGCGCCGATTCCAGCGCCGCCCGGTCGGCGATCAAATCGGGCGTGATCTGCGCCGCGTTTTCCGCGGTCAGCATTTCCCAGACCACGGCGCGGGGTTTCAGCGCGCCGGCAAAGTCCGCCTGGCGCGCGTGATGGGTCGGATTGTCGTGGCTTTCCCCAAGGAACACCACCTCTGCCCCGGCCGCCCGGTCCACGACCTCAAGGGGAAGGGACCGGGGCGCACAGCCGGCAAACAGCAGACACGCAAGGGCGGCGACAAATGGAATCCTCATACGAGAAAGTCATGCAACTCTTTCGTTCTGCTTTCAAGCAGTCCCCGCATCTTGCCGAGCGCCGCGACCTCGATCTGGCGCACGCGTTCCTTGGAAAGACGCAACTCGTCACCAAGGCTTTCCAGCGTGCGCGGCCGCTCGCGCATCTTGCGCTCGCGCAGGATCAGCCGCTCGCGGGGCGTCAGATTTTCCATCGCCTTCGCCAGCCAGTCGCGCAGCAGGGCACGGTCATATTCGTCCTCGACCAGTTCCGAGGGCGGCGTTCCCTCGTCGGCGATGGCGTCGATCCATTCGCGCCCCTCGCCATCCGACGCCTGCGTCGCGTTCAGCGAATAATCCGAACCCGAAAGGCGCCCGTCCATCATCTCCACGTCGCGCAGCGGCACCCCGATCTCGGCCGCGATCATGCGATGAAGTTCGGGCCGGGACAATTCGCGCCCTTCGCGTTCGGCTTCGCGTTCGATCTGCGCCTGAACCCGGCGCATGTTGAAGAACAGGGATTTCTGGTTGCTGGTCGAACCGGTGCGCACCATGGACCAGTTGCGCATGACATAATCCTGCACGCTCGCCTTGATCCACCAGACCGCATAGGTCGAGAACCGCACGCCGCGGTCGGGATCGAATTTCTCGGCCGCCTTCATCAGGCCGAGCCCGGCCTCCTGGATAAGGTCGCCCATCGGGGCACCGTAGCGGCGGAACCGGGAGGCCATGGAGATCGCAAGCCGCATATAGGCGGTGATCAGACGGTGCAGCGCGGCCTCGTCGTGCTGGTCGCGCCAGGCGCGGGCAAGCCGGATCTCGGTTTCGGCATCCAGCAACTCCGCCTCGCGGGCCTGACGTGAAAGTATCGCATCGGTGGTCATATCAAGTGCCATTGAGAACCTCTCCTGCGTGGTCGCCGGTGCCCGCCGCTTGTATGGCGGCACCTTCAGGGCTAGTCGTGACCCCAACGCCCAAGATCGCAAAAGGTTCGCGCGCCTTGTTGAAAAAGCTTACATTCGTTCTAGGAGGCGCCGCGTCGGGCAAGTCGGCCTGGGCCGAGGATCTGGTGACCGGTTCCGGCCTCTCGCCGGTCTATCTGGCCACGGCCGAGGCGGGCGACGGCGAAATGAGCGCCAAGATCGCGCGCCACGCGGCGCGGCGCGATGAACGCTGGCGGCTGATCGAGGAGCCGCTCGATATCGCCGGCGCGCTGCCGGGGCTCGGCGGGGGCGACTGCTGCCTGATCGACTGCGCGACGCTCTGGCTCGGCAATCTGATGGGCACCGGGCGCGATCCGGCCGCCGCCGCACAAGACCTGCTGGCGGCGCTTGATGACTGCCGCGCAAGGGTGGTCGTGGTCTCGAACGAGGTCGGGCAGGGAATCGTTCCCGCGGATGCGCTGTCGCGCCGCTTCCGCGAGGCGCAGGGCCGGCTCAATGCACAGCTTGCGGCGCAGGCCGACCTGGTCGTGCAGGTGATCGCGGGACTGCCGCTCGTGCTCAAGGGACAACTGCCGTGAGCCGGCTGTTCCTGGTGCGGCACGGGCCGACCCATATGCGCGCCATGGTCGGCTGGGCCGATCTGCCGGCCGACCTGCGCGACCGGGCGGCGCTGGCGCGGCTCGATGCCTGGCTGCCGGGCGATGGGCTCGTGGTCTCCTCCGACCTGCAGCGCGCCCGCGCCACCGCCGACGCCATCGCCGGCAGCCGCCAGCGGCTCCCGCACCGGCGCAGCCTGCGGGAGATCAATTTCGGCGCCTGGGAACTGAAAAGCTATGACGAGATCGACGCAACCGCGCCGGACCTTATCCGCGCCTTCTGGGAGCGTCCGGGCGAATCCGCCCCTCCCGGCGGCGAAAGCTGGAATCAGGTCCGCCGCCGCGTCGATCGCACGATTGATGGGCTGATCCATACGCATCCGGGGCGCGACCTGATCGTTGTCGCCCATTTCGGCGTGATCCTGACCCAGATCCAGCGCAGCCTTTCGGTGCCCGCGGTCGCCGCCTTCGCCCATGAAATCGACAATCTTTCGGTGACGAGCATCGCGCTTGACGCTGACGGCTGGCGGGCAGAGGCGATCAATCACCTGCCCTGACCCGGCACCGTTAACCTTTCGTCAACCGCTCCGGCGCTAGCTGTTCCAAGACGGGGCAGTTTCGGTGAGGCCATGGTTGCGCGGACATTCACGGTTGCCTTCCAGGGGGTCGAGGCGCGCATGGTCGAGGTGCAATGCGCGGTCAGCCCCGGCCTGCCGTCGTTTTCCATCGTCGGCCTGCCCGACAAGGCGGTTTCCGAGGCGCGCGAACGGGTGCGCAGCGCTTTTGGCGCCATGGCGATCGCCCTGCCCTCGCGGCGCATCACCATCAACCTTTCCCCGGCCGATCTGCCCAAGGAGGGCAGCCATTTCGACCTGCCGATCGCACTGGCCCTGCTTGCGGCGCTGGACATCATCCCCGCTGACGCCGCCGAAGGCGCGCTGTCGCTTGGCGAGCTTTCGCTCGACGGGGCGCTCGTTGCGGTGCCCGGCGCGCTGCCGGCGGCCATGGCGGCGGCGGAGCATGGCCGCATCCTGCTCTGTCCCCGCGCATCGGGGGCCGAGGCCGCCTGGGTCGGTGCGGCGCAGGTGATCGCGGCGGATTCGCTCGGCGATCTCGTGCGCCACTTCACCGGCCAGCGGCCGATCGCCCCGGCCGAACCCGGCGAGGTCGCCCCTGCCCCGGCGAGCCGCGACATGCGCGACGTGCGCGGACAGGAGCGGGCCAAGCGTGCGCTCGAAATCGCCGCGGCCGGGCGCCATCACCTGCTGATGGTCGGCACGCCGGGATCGGGAAAATCCATGCTGGCGGCGCGGCTTCCCGGCATCCTGCCGCCGCTGTCACCGGCCGAGGCGCTCGAGACATCCATGATCCATTCGCTCTGCGGGCTGCTGGACGAAGGCGGAATCAGCCGCAGCCGCCCGTTTCGCGAACCGCATCACACCGCCTCGATGGCGGCGATTACCGGCGGCGGGCGCAGCGCCCGCCCGGGCGAGATCAGCCTTGCGCATAACGGGGTGCTGTTCATGGACGAATTCCCCGAATTCGCCCGCTCCGTGCTGGAAACCCTGCGCCAGCCCATCGAATCCGGCAAGGTGATGATCGCGCGGGCCAATGCCCATGTGACATATCCCTGCCGCTTCATGCTGATCGCTGCCGCCAATCCCTGCCGCTGCGGCTATCTGTCGGATCCGGCGCGCGCCTGTTCCCGCGCTCCGGCCTGCGGCGACGATTATCTGGGCCGCATCTCGGGGCCGCTCATGGATCGGTTCGATCTGCGCCTCGAGGTGCCGCCGGTCGGTTTCACCGACCTCGACCTGCCGCCCTCGGGGGACGATTCGGCAACCATCGCCGCCCGTGTCGCTGCCGCGCGCGACATTCAGGCGCAACGCTATGGCGATGCCCCGGGGCTGCGCCTCAACGCGGATGCCGGGGGAGAGGTGCTGGAGTAGACCGCGCGCCCCGATGCCGAGGGGCGCGAGCTGTTGCAGCGGGCGGCGGGGCATTTCGGCCTTTCGGCGCGGGGCTATCATCGCGTGCTGCGCCTTGCGCGCACCATCGCGGACCTGGATGCCTCGCCCGAGGTGCGCCGGCCCCATCTGGCCGAAGCGCTCAGCTATCGCCTGACGACGCGTATTGCCGCCTGATCCAGCGCGCAAGCCGCGCGAGCGTCGCCCCGGCCTCGGGCAGGACGCCGTGAAACAGCGGCCAGGCATGAGGCAGATCGCGGCCGATGTGCAATTCGACCTCACGCCCCGCCGCACGCAGCCTGCATTCGAGCCGCCGGGCATCGTCGAGCAGGATCTCGGTGTCGCCCACGCTCAGCCAGACCGGCGGGGCGGCGGCAAGATCGGCAAAAAGCGGCGAGGCGCGGGGATCGCAGGGGTCATGCCCCTGCAGATACAGCCGCGCCATGTCGGCGGCCCGTCCCGCCGGCAGCATGGCTTCGGCGCGGGCATTTCCGCGGAACGACTTGCCCGAAAAGCTCATGTCGGCCAGGGGCGAAAAGGCAAAGACCGCCCGGGGAAGCGGCAGCGAACGGGCCGGCAGCGCCGCGATCAGCGCAAGGGCCAGCCCGCCGCCGGCACTGTCGCCGCCAAGGATGATCCGCTCGGGCGTGGTGCCCGCATCGAGCAGCGCCCGATAGGCGGTCAGGGCATCATCGAAGGCCGCCGGAAACGCATGTTCGGGCGCCAGCCGATAGGCAGGGAGCCAGGCGCGCATCCCGCTGCGGCGCACGAGATTTGCCGCCAGCGCGGCATGGGTGTCGGGACTGCCGAGGATATAAGCCCCGCCGTGCAGGTAAAGGATGACGCCCTCGGCCTGCCACGCCGGATCGATTCGCAGCGCGGGGAGGCCGGCAAGGTCGCCCCGCGACAGCCGGCTTCCGGGCGGCGGGCGCGCCCAGCGACGCATGCGGTTTTCAAAGCGGCGCCGGAGTTCGAGCGGCTCATCGGCCCGCGCCAGCGCCGGCTTTTCGATCCAGCGCAACAATCGGTTGAGAACGAACCGCTGCCAGCTCATGCACGGGCGGCGCGCGCCTCGACGGTCTCCCAGATCCGGGCGGCGACATTGATGCCGTCAAAGCGTTCCAGTTCCTGAATGCCGGTGGGAGAGGTCAGGTTGATCTCGGTCAGCCAGTCGCCGATCACGTCGATCCCGACGAAAATCTGCCCTTTTTCCCGCAGGAGGGGCCCGATACAGGCGCAGATCTCTCGATCCCGTTCGGAAAGGGCGATCTTTTCGGGGCGCCCGCCCGCATGCATGTTCGAACGCGTCTCGCCCGCGGCGGGGATGCGGTTGATCGCCCCGACCGGCTCTCCGTCGACGAGGATCACCCGCCGGTCGCCCTGCGCCACCGCGGGGAGGAACTTCTGCACGATCAGCGGCTCGCGCGAGAAACCGGTGAACAGTTCATGCAGCGAGGTCAGGTTGCGGTCGGCTTCGTCAAGACGGAACACCCCGGCGCCGCCGTTGCCGTAAAGCGGCTTGAGAATGATGTCGCCGTGGCGTTCCTTGAAGGCGCGGATGGTCTCCAGATCGCGCGCCACGGTGGTCGGGGGCGTCAGGTCGGGAAAGTCCAGCACCAGGAGCTTTTCGGGGCAGTTGCGCACCCAGAACGGATCGTTCACCACCAGAACCTTCCCGGCGAGCCGGTCGAGGATATGGGTGGTGGTGATGTAATGCATGTCGAAGGGCGGATCCTGGCGCAGCCAGATCACATCCATCCCGGCCAGGTCGAGCCGCTGCGCCGGGCCGAGACTGGCCGGCCGTTCCGCATCGCGGCGCACCTGAAGCGGATGCGCCCGTGCCGTGATCCGTCCCTCTTCATAGGCCAGGTGGTCGGGCTCGTAATAGAACAGGTCATGCCCGCGCGCCTGCGCTTCCTCGGCAAGGCGGAAGGTGCTGTCAGCATTGATATTGACGGACCAGATCGAATCCATCTGAAAGGCAACTTTCATGGCGGGACACTCCATCGCTGTTGCCAATAGATGACGCAGTCCGCGCAGGGGTGCAACGGCGATCCCGGAAGCTTCGGGCGCATCCGCGCAGCGCAGGCGGAGGGAAGGGCGCGGAACGGGTTTGCCCGTTCAGGCTGCTTCGAAGGCGTTCTCGATAAGCTGCACGCCGCCGCCGGCATCCACGAGGGCGACGTCGAAGCGCATGTTCGTCAGGATGCCGCGGCCGCTGTTTTCCAGGTAGTCCTGCGCCGCGAGGCCGATCCGCCGCATCTGGCGCCGGCCGATCCGTTCGGCGGCGGCGGCGAAGCTGCGCGCCTTCTTGACCTCGACGAAGACCAGCTCGTCCGAATCGTCGGCGACCAGGTCGATTTCGCCGGCCCGGCTGCGCCAGCGGCGCGCGACCATCCGATAGCCGCGCCGCTCGTAAAGGCGCGCGACGCTGTCCTCGGCGGCAAGCCCCGAATGATAGGCGCGGGCGCCCCGCAATGCCCTGGTCTGCTGCATCTCATTCCCCATGTTCGGACCCTTTTTCCAGCGCGAGCGCCAGTTGATAGACATCGCGGCGTGAAATCGCGTGCCGCCCCGCCACCAGATCCACCGCATCTTTCAGGGAAAGCGTTTGGCGCGCCTCCGTCAACTCCCGTTTCAGGACAATTGTATCCATTTCGGCCTCCTGTCCGCGATCGACGAGGATCACGATCTCGCCGCGCAGCGTGGTCCCGGCCACCAGATCGGGCAGATCCGCCAGCCGCGCCCGCAGGACTTCTTCGAACTTCTTGGTCAACTCCCGGCAGACCGCCGCGTCCCGCCCGGCCCCGAGGACCTCGGCCATATCGGCGATGCTGGCGCGCAGACGGCGCGGAGATTCATAGAAGACGAGCGTCCCCGGCACCTCGGCAAGCCGTTTCAACCGGCTGCGGCGGGCCGCCCGGGCCGGGGGGAGGAAGCCTGCGAAAAAGAACGCATCGGTCGGCAGCCCGGCCAGGGCCAGCGCGGTCACGGCGGCGGTGGGGCCTGGCGCGGCGGTGACCGGGTGGCCGGCGGCGATCACCGCCCGCACGAGATCATATCCCGGGTCGGCGATCAGCGGCATCCCGGCTTCCGAGGCATAGGCGACCGAGCGCCCCTCCGCCAGCGCCTCCAGCAGCTGATCGCGGCTCCTTGCGCCGCTGTGGTCGTGATAGGACAGGATCCGGCGCCCGTTCAGGGCGATGCCGTGGATCGTCAGCAGGTGGCGCAGGCTGCGGGTATCCTCGGCCGCGATCACCTCGGCCGAGGCGAGCACGTCGAGCGCCCGCAGCGTGATGTCCCGCGCCGAGCCGATCGGCGTTCCGACCAGGTAGAGCCCCGGCTCCAGGCTGAGCGTGTTGAGATTCAATGCTGGACCCGCCTTCCCTGACGTCTATTATCCAAAGCCGGCACGGAAACGATCACCCCTGCCGAAAATTACCCCTGCCGAAACGGAGCCGCATCCATGGTCGCCACTTTCCACTCCGCCCGCAAGCTCGCGCTGTATGCCTTCGCGCTGCTCACGATGCTGGCCCTTGCGGCCTGTGACGAGGTCGCGGCGCCCGGCGCGGGCCCGTCGGTGGAAAGCGGGCAGCCGGTCACCGTCGCGCTCCTCGTGCCGCAGGGCTCGGGGCAGCCGGGGGACGGGGTTCTGTCCAAAAGCCTTGAAAACGCCGCGCGCCTCGCGATCGCCGACCTGAACGGCCGCCCGCAGATCAACCTCCGGGTCTATGACACGGCCGGCAATGCCACCACCGCCGCCGCGCAGGCGCGCAAGGCCGTGGACGAGGGCGCCAGCATCATTCTCGGCCCGCTCTATGCCGAATCCGCCAATGCCGCCGGCATCGCCGTGCGCGACAGCGGCGTGAGCGTGCTTTCGTTCTCCAACAACCCGAGCATCGCGGGCGGCAATGTCTTCGTGCTCGGCCAGACCTTCGACAACTCGGCCGAGCGGCTGATGCGCTTTGCCTCGTCCCGGGGCAAGCGCAGCATCGTCGCCGTCTATGGCAACGACCTCGCGGGGGAGATGGGGTATTCGGCGATCCGCAGGGCCGCCTCCGCCGGTTCGGCCCGGCTGTCCGGCGCCGTCTCCTACGACATTTCGCAGCAGAGCGTGGTCGCCGCCGTGCCGCGCGTCAGCGAAGCGGTGAAGAACGCCGATGCCGATGCGGTCTTTCTGACGGCGAACACCGCCGGGGCGCTGCCGCTCTTTGCGCAGATGCTGCCCGAAGCCGGCGTGTCGCCGCAGGACGTCCAGTTCATCGGCCTGACCCGTTGGGACATCCCGCCGCAGACGCTGGCGATTCCCGGGGTGCAGGGCGGCTGGTTCGCCCTGCCCGACCCGGTGCGCACCGCCGCCTTCAACGGGCGCTATGCAGCGGCCTATGGCGGCCAGCCCCATGCGATCGGCGGGCTTGCCTATGACGGGATCGCCATCGTCGGCGCGCTGCTGCGCAACGGGCGCACCGATCTCGGCACCGCGGCGCTGACGCAGGGGGCCGGTTTCCAGGGCGTGAGCGGCGCGATCCGCCTGCGGCGCGACGGCTCCAACGAACGTGCGCTGGCCATCGCCACGGTGCGCGACCAGAAGGTGGTGGTGGTCGATCCCGCCCCGCGCAGCTTCTCCGGCGCGGGGTCCTGATCCGCCACGCAGGCGGGCACGACTGACCAACGCCCCCCGCTTCCCGGTCGCCCGCTTCTTGGTCGAAAGCACCCGCGCGCAGGGCCTGACTTGCGCGCGGCCTCGTGAGCCCCGGACCGGATGCGCGCGATGCGCGGCGCCGGCAGACGCACCCGCCCTCGCGATTCGGCCTTGGGGCACGGCCAGGTTCTCTTGCCGCGGGCGCGCCCGGCTTCGCGCTGCCGCCGGCCACAGCCACCCTTGTCCGGCAATTCCCGTTGCGGCGGCAGGGCCGGGCGGATAGGTCTGCGCGGCAGCATCCGGGACAAAGGGCCATGCCGTGAAGCCGATCCGCCTGCTTTCGAGCTTTCTTACCGTTGGCGGCTGGACGCTCCTGTCGCGGGTGCTCGGCTTTCTGCGCGATGCGCTGATCCTGGCGCTGCTGGGCACCGGGCCGCTGTACGAGGCCTATGTCGTCGCCTTCCGCCTGCCCAACATGTTCCGGCGCTTCTTTGCCGAGGGTGCCTTCAACATGGCCTTCGTGCCGATGTTCTCGAAAAAGCTCGAGACCGGCACCGACGCGCGGGATTTCGCCGAAACCGCCTTTGCCGGGCTGGCCAGCATCCTGATCCTGCTCACGCTCGCCGCGCAGGTGCTGATGCCCTGGCTGATCTTCGCGCTGGCCAGCGGCTTTGCCGGCGAAGAGCGGTTCACGCTGTCGGTCGAATTCGGGCGCATCGCCTTTCCCTATGTGCTGTTCATCTCGCTTGCGGCGCTGCTTTCGGGGGTGCTGAACGCCATGGGGCGCTTTGCCGCCGCGGCGGCGGCGCCGGTGCTGCTCAATGTGATGCTGATCGCGGCCATGGGCGGAGCGGTGTGGTTCGGGGGCGACGTCGCGCGGGCGCTGATCTGGGGTATTCCGGTCGCCGGGGTCGGGCAACTGGCGCTGGTCTGGATCGCCGCCGAGCGCGCCGGCTTCCGGTTGCGCCCACGCCTGCCGCGCCTTGATCCCGAGATGCGCCGCCTCGTGCGCATCGCCATCCCGGCCGCGCTCGCCGGTGGTGTGGTGCAGGTGAACCTGCTGGTCGGCCAGCAGGTCGCCAGCTATTTCGACAAGGCGGTGGGCTGGCTCTATGCGGCCGACCGGCTTTACCAGCTGCCGCTCGGCGTGGTCGGAATCGCCATCGGCGTGGTGCTGCTGCCGGATCTGTCGCGCCGCCTTGCGGCACAGGATCACGCCGGCGGGCGCCATGCCTTCAGTCGCGCGGGCGAGGCAGCGCTCATGCTCACCATCCCCTCGGCGGTGGCGCTGGTGGTGATCCCGCTGCCGCTGGTTTCAGTGATGTTCGAGCGCGGCGCCACCACCGCCGCCGACAGCCGGGCGATCGCGCTCGCGGTCGCACTTTACGGGCTGGGCCTGCCGGCCTTCGTGCTGCAGAAGATCCTCCAGCCGCTCTATTTCGCACGCGAGAACACCCGCACACCGTTCTATTTTGCGCTGGTCGCCATGATCCTGAATGCCGCCGTCGCGATCGGCCTTGCCCCGCTGCTCGGCTGGTATGCCCCGGCCATCGCGACCACCCTGGCCGGCTGGGCGATGGTGGTGCTGCTGATGCGCGGGCGCCGCTCCATGGGCGAGGTCGCGCGGTTCGACGCACGCTTTGCCGGGCGGATCTGGCGGATCTGCGCGGCCGCGCTGGTGATGGGTGCGGCGCTGCTCGGGGCGGCGCATCTGCTGCGCGTGCCGCTGGAAACGGCGGGGCTGCGCTATGTTGCGCTCGCGGGGCTGATCGCCCTTGGCATGGCGGTCTATTTCGTGACCGGCCGGTTGATCGGCGCGTTCCGTCTTTCCGAATTCGGCCTCATGCTGGGCCGGCGCCGGCGCGGCTGAGCCCGCTATTCGCCCCGGCCCCGACCCCGGCCCCGCCCGCGCAGCCGGGCCCAGCCGGCCGGCGAGACCACGAAACAAAGCCCGAATCCCGCGGCAAAGCCCCCGAGATCCGCCACCCAGTCGTTCTGCGTCTCGAAGAACACGCCGAACAGGAGCTGGATGCCCATCAGCACCGCGATCAGCGTGAAAGCGCGGGACTGGTTCGCCCCGATCCGCGCGAGCGACCGCGCAAGCAGCCAGGTAAAGGCGCCGATCAGCCCGTAAACCGGGGGAAATCCACCGATCAGCGGCTGCGGATCGTCCAGGATCAGCGCATAGGCCAGCGCACCGCCGATCCCCGAGACGACAAAGATCGCCAGCGTCGCGATCTGGCCGAAAGCCTCTCCCACCATCTTGCCCATGGCAAGCAGGATAACGCCCGCGAACAGCGCATGGGTGAACGAGGCATGCACGAAGGGATAGGTGACGAAGCGCGCCAGTTGCGCCGGCGGCCAGTGGTTGTTCGCCACCATCCAGTCGAGCACGGCGCCGGAAAAGGCATGCGACTGGATCGCGGCGAGCCGCCAGCCGACCGCACCGGCACCGCCGATGATCCCGCGCTCGCCAAGCTGGAGCACGATCTCGATCCCGATGATGACCAGAAACAGCGCCGCGACCACCGGCGGCAGCGGGTTGACCGCAGACCTGTCGTTATCCATTCGCCCGCTATCCTTCCTGCCCGCGCCGCCCCGGCGTCGGTTGACGATGCCTCGGCCCATGGGTAAGCGAGGCGCAGGCGATTTTCCAGACAGGAGTTTGCAGATGACCGAGGCGAAATTCACGCCGCGCGTCTTTTCCGGCATTCAGCCCTCGGGCGCGCTCCATCTCGGCAACTACCTCGGTGCCATCCGCCGCTTTGCCGCGATGCAGGACAAGGGCATGGAAACCATCTATTGCATGGTGGATCTGCATGCGATCACCGTCTGGCAGGATCCGGCGGATCTGGCGCAAAGCACGCGCACGCTCTGCGCGGGCTACATCGCCGCCGGGGTCGACCCGGAAAAATCCATCCTGATCAACCAGAGCCAGGTGCCCGAACACGCCGAGCTCGCCTGGGTCATGAGCTGCGTCGCCCGCATGGGCTGGATGAAGCGCATGACGCAGTTCAAGGACAAGGCCGGCAAGAACGCCGAGAAAGCCTCGCTCGGGCTGTTCGTCTATCCGGCGCTGATGGCGGCCGATATTCTGGTCTATCACGCAACCCACGTGCCCGTGGGCGAGGACCAGAAACAGCACGTCGAACTGACCCGGGACATCGCGGCCAAGTTCAACCATGACTACGGCGTCGATTTCTTCCCCCTGCCCGACCCGGTGATCGAGGGCACGGCGACGCGGGTCATGTCGCTGCGCGACGGCAGCAAGAAGATGAGCAAATCCGACCCTTCGGACGCAAGCCGCATCAACCTGATGGACGATGCCGACACGATCGCCCAGAAAATCCGCAAGGCCCGCACCGATTTCGATGCCCTGCCCTCCGAAGCCGCGGGGCTCGAGGGGCGGGCAGAGGCGCGCAACCTGGTGAATATCTACGCCGCCCTGTCCGACCGGACCCTGGACGAGACCCTCGGCGAGGTCGGCGGGCTCCAGTTTTCCGAGTTCAAGCCAAAGCTTGCCGAGCTCGCCGTGGCGCAGCTTGCACCGATTTCGGACGAGATGCGCCGCCTGCTCGCCGATCCGGCCGAGATCGACCGGATCCTCGCGGCGGGCGCGCGCCGCGCGCGGGACATCACCGGGCCGATCCTCGGGCGCGCCTACGAGATCATCGGCATGATCCGCTCCTGATGCAGACGAAGCCGCCGGAAAAGCGCGCCTTCCCCCTTGCGGACGACCGGGGGACACACATCTTGAGCGGCAGAACCAGCGCCGCCGGCCCGCAGCCGAACGGCAGACAGGGAAGCAGACAGGGAACATGACGGATATCCTCATTCTGCTCGGCGGTTTCGCCGCCCTGATCTTCGGCGGCGAGTTGCTCGTGCGGGGGGCGGTCGCGCTTGCGCAGCGCTTCAATGTTCCCCCGCTCATCATCGGGTTGACCCTGGTCGGCTTCGGCACCTCGCTGCCCGAACTCGTGACCAGCATCGAGGCCGCGCTCGCCGGTTCGCCCGGGATCGCCGTCGGCAACGTCGTCGGCAGCAACATCGTCAATATCCTGCTGATTCTCGGCCTTGCCGCGCTGATCTCGCCGCTTGCGGTGCCGCGCGCCGGGTTCCTGCGCGACGGGGTGACGCTGTCGCTGGCCACTGTTCTTTGCCTTGTCGTCGTGCTGGTCGGGGTCCTGGAGCGCTGGTCGGGGGGCGTGCTGCTTGCGGTGCTGGCGACCTATCTCGGGATCATGCTCTGGCGCGAACTGCATCGCCCCGCCGGCGCGGGCGAGGGCTTGACGGACGACTTGCCCTCTCCGGTGCAGGGCGGGTGGGTGAATGCCGCGCTGGCGCTTGTCGCGGGGCTCGTGCTGACGATTCTCGGCGCGAAATACATGGTCGCGGCCGCCATCTCGATCGCCGCCGCCGCCGGCATGTCGGAAACCCTGATCGGCCTGACCATCGTTGCGCTCGGCACCTCGATGCCCGAACTGGTCACCTCGGTGATCGCCGCCCGCAAGGGGCACAGCGCCGTGGCGCTTGGCAATATCATCGGCTCCAACATCTTCAACATGCTGGGCATCCTCGGGGTAACGGCGCTGGTCAAGCCGCTGCGCGTTCCCGACGAGATCATCTCGCTCGACATCTGGGTGATGATTGCCGCGACCGCGGCGCTGCTTCTGTTCGCGCGCACCGGCTGGCGGATCGAACGCCGCGAAGGGGCGGCGCTGATGGCCGGTTACGCGGCCTATATCGGATGGCTGCTGCGCGCCGTGATCTGATGTCGCGGTCCAGGCGGAACGGTTGCCTGCCTCTCTGCCATGGGGCATCATCGCCGCCGTGCAAGACATGTGAACGATGGCGCAACGCGCAAAAGGGGGAGCGATGCGCAAATTCCTGGTGGTGCTGGATGACAGCCGCGAATGCCTGAACGCCATGCGCTTTGCCGCCATGCGCGCGACCAACAGCGGCGGCGGCGTCACCATCCTGTCGATCATTCCGCGCGACGAATACAATCACTGGATCGGCGTCGCCGAAGTCATGCGCGACGAGCTGCGCGAGCGGATCGAGGCCCATTTCGAGGTGTTCGCCAAATGGATGCGCGACCGCCAGAACCTCGACCCCGAGCTTGTCATCCGCGAGGGCGATCCCCTGCCGGAGCTTCTGGCGCTGATCGAGGAAGACCCGGACATCGGCATGCTGGTGATGGGCGCAAGCGAGGACAGCAAGAACCCGGGGCCGCTGCTGGGCCAGGTCACCCGCAACCTCGGCTCCCTTCCGATCCCGCTCACGATCGTGCCGGGACATCTCAGCAAGGAAAAGCTTGCCGAGATCGCCTGACAGCCGGACGGTGCCGGCATCCGCCTGCATAAATCTTAGAACCGTTCCAAACCTTGACTTGCCGGCCCGCCGGGCGCATATCGGAACGGCATTCAATGGAGGTGCATATGTTCATCCAGACCGAATCGACTCCCAATCCGGCGACGCTGAAGTTCCTGCCCGGTCAACAGGTGCTCGAAACGGGGACGATGGACTTCCCGGCCGAGGAAGCCGCCGCACAATCCCCCCTCGCCACGCGGATTTTTTCGCTCGACGGCGTTGCGGGGGTTTTCTTCGGACAGGACTTCATCACCGTGACCAAGGCCGAAGAGGCCGAATGGGATCATATCCGCCCGGCCATCCTTGGCGCGATCATGGATCATTTCCAGTCGGGCGATCCGGTGGTGATGCCCGATCACACCATGGGGCCGGCCCATGCCGAACACAGCGGCCCCGACAGCGACGTCGTCGAACAGATCAAGGATCTTCTCGACACGCGGGTGCGCCCGGCGGTGGCGCAGGACGGCGGCGACATCACCTTCCAAAGCTATGACGACGGCATCGTGTATCTGCACATGCAGGGCGCCTGCGCGGGCTGCCCCTCGTCCATGCTGACCCTGAAGATGGGCATCGAGAACCTGCTGCGTCATTATATCCCCGAAGTGAGCGAAGTGCGCCCCGTGGCGCCCTGATGCAGAGGGCCGCGGCCCCGGCAGCGGAGCGCGGATGGACCGCATGCCCCTGATCCTTGGTTTCGACACCTCGGGCCCCGCCTGCGCCGGTGCGCTTCTGCGGGGTGACAAGCTGCTTTTGCAGCGGGCGGAGCCCATGGCGCGCGGCCAGGCGGAACGGCTTGTTCCCTTTCTGGAGGAAATCCTGGCGGACGCGGGTGCGGGCTGGCACGACCTTGCCGCGATCGGGATCGGCATCGGGCCCGGGAATTTCACCGGCATCCGCATCGCCGTCGCGGCGGCGCGGGGGCTCGTGCTCGGGCTCGGCATTCCGGCGGTCGGCGTCAGCGGCTGCGAGGCGCGGGCCTGTCTTGCGCCGGGGCAGAAAACCGGGATCGAGGCGCCGCGCGAGCGGATTTATCTTTGCAACCCGGCGGATCCCGCCGAGATCCCGCATCTGGTGACGCGCGAGGCGGCCGGCGATGTGGCGACCGGGTTCGCGCCCGACCGGCTCGCAGCCGCCATCTGCCAGGTGGCCGCAACCCGCTGGCAGGCGAACCCGCCCCGCCCTGCCCCGCTTTATGTGCGCCCGGCCGACGCCGCCCCCATGCGCGAGGCGCCGCCCGTTCTGCTGGACGAATGAGGCAGGCCCCAACCCTGGAAGACCTTGCCGCCCTGCACCGCGCCGCCAATCATGACGACCGCGGCTGGAGCGCCGCCGAGTTCGCGGATCTCCTGGCCGGGGCAGGCACCCGCGCGATGGGCGATGACCGCGCCTTCGCCCTGTTTCGCGTGATCCTTGACGAGGCCGAACTGCTGACCGTCGCGACCCATCCCGCACAGCGCCGCAAGGGACTGGCCCGCGCGCTGATGAAGCAATGGCAGACCGAGGCCGCCCGCATGGGCGCACAGCGTGCGTTCCTCGAGGTTGCGGCTGACAATTCCGCGGCCGTCGCGCTCTATGCCGGCTGCGGCTATGCCGCCACCGGGCGGCGCCGGGAGTATTACAGCCGCAAGGGCCGCACGCCGGTCGATGCGATCCTGATGACGCGCACCCTGCCCTGAGGCGGCCCCGCATCATCCACTCGACCCGGAGCCCGGTTCCGGTTACGGAGTGTGCAGAACGGGAACGCGGATACAGGACACGGATCTGATGCAGATCTACCTGCCCATCGCCGAGGTGTCGGTCAACATCTTCCTCGCGCTCGGGCTCGGGGGAATCGTCGGGCTGCTGTCCGGCATGTTCGGCGTCGGCGGCGGATTCCTGATGACGCCGCTGCTGTTCTTCATCGGCATCCCGCCGGCCGTGGCGGTGGCGACCGGCGCCAACCAGATCGTTGCTTCGTCATTTTCCGGGGCGCTGACCCATTTTCGCAAGCGCACCGTCGATCTGCGCATGGGCGGGATGCTGCTGGCCGGCGGGCTCGTCGGGGTCGTGGTGGGGATGGTGATATTCAACTATCTTCGCCGCCTTGGTCAGGTCGATCTGCTGGTGCAGCTGCTTTACGTCGTGTTCCTTGGCATCATCGGCCTGCTGATGTTCGTCGAAAGCGTCAGGGCCTTCCGCAGGAGCCGCCGCATCGGTGCCGAGCTTCCGAGGCGCAGGCGGCAGCGCAACTGGGTGCATATCTGGCCGATCAAGATGCGGTTCCGCACCTCGGGGCTTTATATCTCGGTCATTCCGCCGATCATGATCGGTGCCGCGGTCGGGGTGCTGGCGGCGATCATGGGTGTGGGCGGCGGGTTCATCATGGTGCCGGCCATGATCTATATCCTCGGCATGCCGACCAAGGTGGTGGTCGGAACCTCGCTGTTCCAGATCATCTTTGTCGCGGCGCTGACGACGCTTCTGCACGCGGTGACCAATTACACCGTCGATGTGGTGCTGGCGGTGCTCCTGCTTCTGGGCGGGGTGATCGGGGCGCAGTTCGGCACCCAGCTTGCGGTCAAGATCAAGCCCGAGCTGCTGCGGCTGCTTCTGGCGGCGCTGGTGATCGCGGTCTGCAGCAAACTGGCGTTCGACCTGCTGGTCGCGCCGGCCGAGCCCTATTCCATCTCCCTGCGGTCGGGGCGCTGAGGTGGTGGCGCGGCTGCTGGTCCTCGCGCTTCTGCTGCTCCTGCCGGGACAGGGGGCGGCCCGCGAGGAAGTGGTGCTTGGCCTGTCGGAAGACCGCATCTCGATCAACACGAGCTTTACCGGCTCGCAAATCCTGATCTACGGCGCCGTGAAGCGCGAGGCGCCGCCCGAGGACGCGCCGCTCGGCGTCATCATCACCGTCGAGGGGCCCGACCAGCGGCTGACCGTCCGGCGCAAGACCCGGCAATTCGGCATCTGGATCAACACCGATGCGGTGGTGGTCGATTCCGCGCCGAGCTTCTATGCCGTCGCGACCACCGGGCCGCTCGAGGATATCCTGACCAGCACCGAAGACCTGCGGCGCAAGATCTCGATCAACCGGGCGATCCGCGCGGTCGGCGCGCCCGACACGATCCGGGACGCGGAGCGGTTCACCGAGGCGATCATCCGCATCCGCGAACGGGCAAACCTTTATCAGCAGCGTGAAGGCCGGGTCGACCTGCGGCAGGAAACGCTGTTCAGCACCGCCATTTCCATGCCCTCGGAACTGGTCGAGGGCGTCTATGACGTGCGCATCTTTCTGACCCGCAAGGGCGAGGTCATATCGGAACATGACTCCAGCATCGACGTGCGCAAGGTCGGGCTGGAACGCTGGCTGTTCGCGCTGGCCCATGCACGGCCCTTTTTCTACGGGCTGATGTCGCTCGCGGTGGCGATCCTTGCCGGCTGGGGCGCATCCGAGGCATTCCGCAAGCTGCGCAACTGGTAACGTCAGTCCGCCGCGCCCTCATTGAGCGAAAGCGCCGGGGCCGGCTGTGCGCGCAGATCGTCAAGACGCAGCGGATGGGTCGGGCGCGACAGGCGGTTGCGCACGACCCAGATCAGCCGCTCCTGGGCGCGGGTGATCGCGACATAGGCCAGGCGCTTCCACAGCGGCTGACCGGCCTCGACCCGGCCCATGCGGGCGGCGACGAAAAGATCGGGGGCAAACACCTGAACGTTTTCCCATTGCGACCCCTGCGCCTTGTGGATCGTGACCGCCGCACCATGCAGAAAGGTCGCCCCCATCCGCGCCGCATAGGGAATGAAGGGCTCTTCCTCGTCCGGCTTCTCGATGCGGATGATGCTGGCCGCGCTCAGTTGCGGATCCTCGGCGCCGACCACATGCAGGCGCGAGAATCCGGGCTTGCGGCCGGCGCCGAGATAGATCACCTGCGCGCCGCGGATGAGGCCCCGCGCCTCGAGGTCGAGCCGCTTGCGGCGGTGCTTGAGCGGCAGTTCGATTCCGTCGCAGATCAGCGGCTCTCCGGCAAGAAGCGCATCCTCGGGCGCCTCGTGGACGGCGCGAAATGCGTTTATCAGCCGGATTCGCGTGTTGTTGCGCCAGACCAGCACCGGGCTGCGGGCCATGAGATCGACATCGACCCGTTCCGCCCAGACCACGCGCGGATCATGCGCCGCGCGCTCGCGAATCATCTGCTCGAACCCGGCGAAATCGAGGTCGGGATCGGCGAGCGCATGGGCGAGGTCGAGAATCGGGCTGTCGGCCTGCTGCCGATGCACGCGGTGAAGCAGGAGCTTGCGGGTGTCGGGCAGCGCGTCGAAGACCATGCTGCCCGATTGCTGAACCGGCGCGAGCTGCGCCGGATCGCCGAACAGCACCAGATGCGAGAAGATCTGCTTGAGATCCTCGAATTGCCGGTCATCGAGCATCGACGCCTCGTCGACGAAACCGATATCGAGCGGCTCGTCCCGCCGTTTCCAGCCCGTGATGAAATCCGATCCGCGCAGCCCCGCCGCGGCAAGGGCACCGGGAATCGACGCGTGCTGACCATAAAAGGCCGCCGCCCGGTCGAGCGCCGCATCGGTCAGCCCCTCGATCGCGGGGCGCTCGCCCTTGCCCTCCAGCCATTCGGCGATGCGCTCGTATTCCGGGTCATAGACCGGCGTATAGATGATCCTGTGGATCGTCGTCGCCGGCACGCCCCGCAGGCGCAGCACGCTTGCCGCCTTGTTGGTCGGCGCGAGAATGGCAAGCGTGCGTTCGCCGGTCAGCCGGCGGCTTTCGTAATCCGCCGAGATCACCGAAACGCCGGCCTCGCGCAGCGCCTTGAACAGCTCGACCAAGAGCAGGGTCTTGCCCGATCCCGCCTTGCCGATCATCGCAAGCACATCTGGCGCGTCCCCCTCGGGCGGGATCAGCGTGCCGCTGGCAAGGTCGATTCCGGCCGCGTGCAACCCGTCGCCCACGGCGCTCAGGGCCGCGGCCTGGTCGGGTGAAAAGGCGAGGTTCGGGTCGCTGCTCATGCGCGCGACCCTACAGCCCGGCCCGCGCCCCGACCAGAGCCGGCGACGCCAGAATCAGGCGGTCAGCGCCATTTCCCGTGGTGGCGGCGTGCCGAATGAGCGGTCGAACCACAGGCGCGAAAGTTCGGCCGGGATGCCGGCCCGGGCCGCCACACGCGCGCGCGCCTCGGGCGAGAATTCCCACAGGCCGACGCTGATGCGCTCGCGCCCCTCTCCCTCGCCGCCCAGAACCTCGGGCGAGGAGCCGATGGCGCGGTAGATGCGCACCATGCGGGCGTCAAAAACGCCGACAAAGTGGCGTATGCCGAAGTTCGTCATGATTTCCCCGCCGCCGAGCATGAGGGCGGCGGCAACGGACGAGGGCGCGTTTCGGGCAAGGCAGAATCGCGTGCATTCCCAGATCAGGGGGCTGACCACGGGCCCGCCGCCCAGCAGATGGCCGAACACGTCGTTGACCATGACCGGCCCGGTGGTCGGCAGAAAGCGCATGGAGCCCCCATGGCTTCCGTCCGCGTTTTCCCAGATGACATAGAGCGGATCGAGATCGTCATACTGATCGCGCTCGAACCCCTGTTCGTCGATGGTCACATCCCAGCCGAGCCGGGTGTGAAACTGGTCGGTCCGATCGCGGAACATGGCCGCCGCGAGTTCGGGATGTTGGTGAAGGTCGTGACCATATAGATAGTGCAGCATAGCAGTGTCTCCCCAAGCGGTATTCGCAACCGCAATGCTACGGTCCAAAAAGTTAACACTTTGTCAGCGGCACAAGAGCGCGCCGGCAACGGGGAAACATGGGCAGAAAGCAGCCGATTGCGCCGGATCAGACGACGATGAGCCCCCGGCTCAGCGCCCGGGCCACGGCATGGGTGGTGTTGAGCGCGCCCAGCTTGAAACGGGCGCTTTCGATATAGACCCGCAGCGTGTTCTCGGAAATCGCCAGCGTTTCGGCCACCTGCGCCCGGCTGTAGCCGAGCGCGATCAGGGTCATGGCATCGACTTCGCGCGGCGACAGGGCGCGGGGCTGGTCCGACTGGCGCTCCGGCTCGAATTCGAGCGCCTTGCGGTGAAAGTAATGACCGATCAGGATCAGATCGCGGCTGTGGTTCTCGATGAAATCCGCCCAGGTATCGTCGTCGCAATTGTGGCTTGTCGTGAACAGCGCGAACTGGCCGTTCGGCCCCCGGATCGGGATCGAAAACCCCTGATTGCCGATGCCGTATTTCACCGCCTGGGAAAAGAATTCGCGCGATGACTTGCTGGTCCAGTCCAGCCGCTTCCAGTCCACGGGATGGAAACGCTGGTAGCATCCGAGAATGACAGGGTCGATCCTGAGGTAATTGCGCTCCAGGTACAGGTTTACCCATTCGTCGCTATAGGTGCCGCACCCGTATTGATCGCCGGCACTGTCGACCCAGTGATAGACCATGTGATCGACACCAAAGCCATCGCGCAGCGCGGCGATGATGTCCTGCAGGCCGTCAAGCGTGCTGGTGGCGTCCAAATCCCGCAGTATCTGATCCAGATCCACCTTGTCCATGGACGGTGACATCCACCTCATGCTTCGTGGTCGCGATTTCCATCGCCGCGATCAGTTTGGCATCGGCCAGATGTTCTGCCAAGTCCGCCATCCCGTTCGCAGAGGTATATGTGCAAAGATCCTGAAGGACGTCCAGTATCCAATCGTGCCGCATCTCAGTTTCCTCCCCATGTCTTAACGTCAGGTTAAAAATCTAGTGCCAGCGGAACTCCGCCGATATTCACGGCTTTCGCTCCATCAAAAATGGTGAGGCATGACCCTGCGAAGTAATTGATTCGTATGGAACCGGGCCGGAAAAAGAAAATGCCCGCGATGCGAACGGGCATCACGGGCACCAATGTGAACCGGCCGGGCGAATCAGCCGCGCGCGGCGAGCACCTCTTCCATGGTGCGCAGTCCGGTCTTCGGCGACTGGATCAGCACCGCCATGTTCCCCGGCTTGTGCTCGTTGTGCAGCATTTTCATGTGCGCGGTCGGCAGTTCATCCCAGGCAAAGGTTTCCGACAGGCAGGGATCGAGCCGCTTTTCCAGCATCAGCCGGTTCGCGGCGCTCGCCTGCTTGAGATGGGCGAAATGGCTGCCCTGAAGGCGCTTCTGGTGCATCCACATGTAACGCACGTCGAAGGTCAGGTTGAACCCGGTGGTGCCGGCGCAGATCACCACCATGCCGCCGCGCTTGACCACCAGCGTCGAGACCGGGAAGGTAGACTCGCCCGGATGTTCAAAGACGATATCGACGTTCACGCCCTTGCCGGTGATGTCCCAGATCGCCTTGCCGAACTTGCGCGATTCCTTGAGCCATTCGTTGTATTCCGGCGTGTTCACCGTGGGCAGCTGCCCCCAGCAGTCGAAATCGCGGCGGTTGATCACGCCCTTGGCCCCGAGCCCCATCACGAAGTCGCGCTTGCTCTCGTCCGAGATCACGCCGATCGCATTGGCACCCGCGGCGGTGACCAGCTGGATCGCGAAGGAACCGAGCCCGCCCGAGGCGCCCCAGACCAGCACGTTATAGCCGGGCTTGAGCTCATGCGGGGGGTGACCGAACAGCATCCGGTAGGCGGTGGCGAGCGTCAGCGTGTAGCAGGCCGATTCTTCCCAGGTCAGGTGCCTGGGCCGCGGCATCAGCTGCTGCGCCTGCACGCGCGTGAACTGTGCAAAGGAGCCGTCGGGGGTCTCGTAACCCCAGATCCGCTGCGTCGGGGAATAAAGCGGATCGCCGCCGTTGCATTCCTCGTCGTCGCCGTCGTCCTGGTTGCAGTGGATCACGACCTCGTCGCCGACCTTCCAGCGGGTCACGCTGTCGCCGACCGCCCAGACAATGCCCGACGCATCCGACCCGGCGATGTGGAACGGCTGCTTGTGCCCGTCAAACGGGCTCACCGGCTTGCCCAGCGCGGCCCAGATGCCGTTGTAATTGACGCCGGCGGCCATCACCAGGACCAGCACGTCGTGGCTGCCGAGTTCGGGAATATCCACGACCTCTTCCAGCATGGCGGTGTTGGGCTCTCCGTGACGTTCCTTGCGAATGGCCCAGGCGTGCATCTTCTTCGGCACGTATCCGAGCGGAGGAATCTCGCCGACGTCATACAGATCCTTTTCGGGCGCCTCATAGGGCGCGATGGTGTCGCGGGCATCAAGACCCATGATGAAACTCCTTTGCTGCGGCGCAGAACTGGCAGATGCAGCACCTTTACGTTTCGGCGCGAAACAATGCAACCGATGAACTGGGACATTTGAAACAATATGACCACGAGGTCTCGTAGCGGACCCTCGATCCGCAATTGCGTGGCCACGGATTCGCGTTCAGGCGGCGCATCTTCGGGCATCATACCGGTGGAGCGGGCCCGCGCCAAGAACGAGAGCCTCCCGGGCGCCCGCGCCCGGTCACGGAAACCGGCCGGCGGCTTTGCAGTCCGGGCCTTGCATCGCACCGGCCCTCTCAGTCGCGGTTTTTCCGGGCCGCCCGGCGCCATTCGCGGCAATTCTGCATTGCGGCGAATTGACGGTGCAGCATTGTTACGCTAGTTCTGACCCGACCGTAATATTGTTTCGAGACCGCACCATGGCCCAGAAAGACCGCCCCTGGCTCATCCGCACCTATGCGGGACATTCCACGGCCAAGGAAAGCAACGCCCTTTATCGCAGCAACCTGTCCAAGGGCCAGACCGGCCTTTCGGTGGCGTTCGATCTGCCGACGCAGACGGGTTATGACAGCGATCACGTGCTCGCACGGGGCGAGGTGGGAAAGGTCGGGGTGCCGGTCTGCCACCTTGGCGACATGCGCATGCTGTTCGATCAGATCCCGCTCGAACAGATGAACACGTCGATGACGATCAACGCCACCGCGCCCTGGCTGCTGTCGCTCTATATTGCCGTGGCCGAAGAACAGGGCGCCGACATCGGCAAGCTGCAGGGCACCGTTCAGAACGACCTGATCAAGGAATACCTGTCGCGCGGCACCTATGTCTGCCCGCCGAAACCGTCGCTGCGGATGATCGCGGATGTGGCCGAATACTGCTATCGCCACGTTCCCAAGTGGAACCCGATGAATGTGTGCTCCTACCACCTGCAGGAGGCCGGGGCGACGCCCGAGCAGGAGCTTGCCTTTGCGCTGGCCACCGCGATCGCGGTCCTGGACGAGCTGCGCCCCCGCGTCGCCGCCGAGGATTTCCCGGCGCTGGTCGGGCGGATTTCCTTCTTTGTGAATGCCGGAATCCGTTTCGTCACCGAAATGTGCAAGATGCGCGCCTTCGTCGATCTCTGGGACGAGATCTGCCGGGAACGCTATGGCGTCGAGGACGCGAAATACCGCCGCTTCCGCTATGGCGTGCAGGTGAACAGCCTCGGCCTGACGGAGCCGCAGCCGGAAAACAACGTCTATCGCATCCTGCTCGAGATGCTCGCGGTCACGCTGTCGAAGAAGGCACGCGCGCGCGCGGTGCAGCTTCCGGCGTGGAACGAGGCGCTCGGCCTGCCGCGCCCCTGGGATCAGCAATGGTCCATGCGGATGCAGCAGATCCTGGCCTATGAGACCGACCTTCTGGAATATGACGATCTATTTGACGGCAACCCGGCGGTGGATGCGAAGGTCGAGGCGCTCAAGGAAGGCGCGCGCGCCGAACTGGCCAACCTCGAAAGCATGGGCGGGGCGATCTCGGCCATCGACTACATGAAATCGCGGCTGGTGGAGTCGAATTCCGAACGCATGGCGCGCGTCGAATCGGGCGAAACCGTGGTGGTCGGCGTCAACAAGTTCACCACCAGCGAACCCTCGCCGCTGGTCGGCGAGGACGGCGGCATCATGGTGGTCGATCCGGCCGCGGAACAGGCCCAGATCGACCGGCTGAACGCCTGGCGCCGCGATCGTGACGAGGCGAAGGTGCAGGCCGCCCTGTCGGAGCTGCGCGCCGCCGCGAGCGAGGGGCGCAACATCATGGAACCGTCGATCGCCGCCGCCAAGGCCGGGGCGACCACGGGCGAATGGGCCGACCAGATGCGCGCGGTTCACGGCACCTATCGCGGCCCGACCGGCGTTTCCGGGTCGGTCTCGAATCGCACCGAGGGGCTGGACGATCTGCGCGAGGCCGTGGATGCGGTGAGCCGCCGCCTGGGCCGGCGGATGAAGCTGCTGATGGGCAAGCCGGGCCTCGACGGGCATTCGAACGGGGCCGAGCAGATCGCCGTGCGCGCCCGCGACGTGGGCATGGACATCGTCTATGACGGCATCCGCATGACACCCGAGGAAATCGTCAATGCCGCGATCGACGAACAGGCCCATGTGCTGGGCATTTCGGTCCTTTCGGGCAGCCATATCCCCCTTGTGCGCGAGGTCATGGAGCGCCTTCGCGAGGCCGGAATGGGACATGTCCCGGTTATTGTAGGCGGGATCATTCCCCGGGACGATGCAAGGCGTTTGACGGAAATGGGCGTGGCAAAGATTTATACGCCCAAGGATTTCGAACTGAACGTCATCATGATGGATATGGTTGCGCTGGTCGATCAGAAGCCGGTCGCGGCGCAATAAGCAGAATAAAGCCATTTTCCATTTGGTTTCCACTTCCCTGCCGGACCGCTCTTGACTCGGGCCAAGAGTGGCGCAAGTAGAGATTCAATATTCCGATCTCCAAGGGAATGAGGCAATCATGGAATTCAAACTTGATGAAATGTCGCGCAGCGATCTGCAGCATTTGCAGGCCGAAGTCGAAAAGGCCCTGAAGAAGGCCGAGAAGCGCGACCGTCGCGAGGCCCTTCGCGCCGCCGAGCAGGCCGCCGCCGAATTCGGTTATCCGCTCGATGAATTGCTCGGCGCCGCCCCGGCAGGTGTCGCGGGTGGAAAACTCCCGCCCAAGTATCGCAACCCCGGCAACCCCGATCAGACCTGGTCCGGGCGCGGACGCCGGCCCCGCTGGCTTGTGGAAGCCCAGCAGCAGGGGCGGCCGCTCTCTGAATTCAAGATCTGACGGATCGGACATTTCCCTTAGGGAAAGGGCGGGCCGGGTGCCGCGATTGCGTCATGATCCCGCATTGCGTTTTGCGGCGTTTCCGCCAGATGACACCCGGCTTCCTTCCATCGGCCGCTTTGTGCCGGACAAATGACAGGGCCTGTTCACGCTTGTTCGGAACGGGCCCGTTTACGTTTTCATGTAATGGAAACGCCATTCGGCATATATGCCGATAACGCAAATCATCACAACTGCGTGAGCCGGGAAATCGTCAGGCTGACCGCACGCAACTCGCGGCTTTTCGGGCGCAGGCGCGACAATAACCGGGACAGCCGGCCCAACCAGCCGAGCCTGCGGGAAAGTGCGGCAATCCGGGTGCGGGCGCCTTCCGGTGCGGCCTGCGCATAGGCCGCCAGCATGGCGTCGGCACAGCGGCTGTCATTGGGCCAGTGGCTGAAGCAGCTCTGGACAAAGATCACCACATCCCATGCCTGCCAGTAGGGGCTGTGGCGCGCCGGTGAAAACCGCTCAAGATCAATGAACCGTGCAACGCGGCCGTCCCAGCAGACATCGCGCGGCGTCGGGCGCCCGTGCGAGAACCCGGCCCGATGCACCTGCCCGAGCCCGGCGCCTGCGGCAGCGAAAGCGCGCAGCACCTCGCCATCCGGCCCGCCCCGGTCCCGCAAAAGGCCCATGAGCGACGGCCCGGCATCCGCAAGCACAAGGAAATCCGCACCCTCCAGCAGGATTTCCGGCACCGGCAGCCCGCTTGCGGCAAAGGCCGCAAGCCCCGCGCGCTCACGCTCGAAAGCGCGCGCGGGGTCGCCTTTCTGGATCCGCAGCCGCAGCGAAAGCCGCTCGATGCGCTTGAGCCAGGCCCGGCGGCCGTCATCCAGCGTAATCGCCATGATCCGCTGCGGCGGCTTCGCCAGCGCCGCCTCTACCGCCTGTTTCAGATCGTTCTCCGCCATGGCGCCAGTCCATTCCGCAATCCGCCCCCGCATAGGCACGGGAACGGGCGAAAGTGCAAGCATTCCGGCGGATTTCGCCCCCCGGTTTCAGCCGGGGTGATCCTCCGCGGTCGATGTCAGAAAGCGCGCCTCGCGCCAGGCGATCGCCGCCTTAACACCATCGCGGTTCAGGATTTCCTTGAAAACGCGCGATTCATCGGTCTCGGTGGTCTCGATCTCCACATCGAGGTCCAGCGCCTGTCGCAACGCCGCCTCGAAGCCCATGGCGGAATAGCTGCGGTTGATCGCCTGTTTGGTCAGCCGCACCGCGTTGCCGTCGAGCAATGCCGCGCGCCGCGCCATGTCGAGCGCCGCCTCGCGCAGCCGCTCGGGGGCCACCACCCCGTTCACGAGCCCAAGCGCCTCGGCCCGCCGGGCCTCCACCCGGTCGTTGCCGAACAGCAGCATCTCGCGCGCGAGTTTCGATCCGCCAAGCCAGGGCAGCAGCAGCGCAACGATGCCCGAGCCGAACTTCGGCTCCGGCTCGCCGAACAGGGCGTCCTCGCTCGCCAGGGTCACGTCGCAGGCCATGGCAAGCTCGAAACCGCCGCCCAGAACATATCCCTGCACCGCGGAAATCGTCGGTTTCGGGCTGTTCCAGAACCGCATGATCATGTGGAAATCGGCCTCGAGCATGGCTTTCATCGCCCGGGGGTCCGCCTCGGGGTCAAGCTCGCCAAGGTCGAAACCGGCGGAAAACGCCCGTCCCTCGCCCCGCAGCAGGATGACCCGCACCGCGGGGTCGCGCTCGGCCGCATCCATGGCGGATTCGATCGCGCCCACCATGGGCGCGGTGATCGCGTTCAGCTTGTCGGCGCGGTTCAGCACGATCTCGGCCACCGGTCCCGAACGCGTCAGGATCACGAGATCAGTCATGGCCCGTCCCTCCGTCGCCGCCCGCCGCCACCGGAACGACAAGACAGTCGAGCGCGGTGATGCCCCCCTCCCCCGCCAGAACCGGATTGATATCGAGTTCGGCAATCACGTCGCCAAGGTCGCTTGCCAGGTCGCCAAGCCGCACCAGCGCATCGGCAACCGCCGCCTTGTCACAGGGCGGGGCGCCGCGGATCCCGTCAAGCACCGGCGCAAGCTGCA